>CALJDJ010000109.1 GCA_938023705.1 uncultured Collinsella sp. | reverse complement strand
GCTGCTGGATCTGGTCGAGATGGAGATCCGTGAGCTGCTGAGCGAGTACGACTTCGATGGCGACAACACCCCCATCATCCGTGGTTCTGCTCTGAAGGCTCTGGAGTGCACCAGCACCGATCCCGAGGCTCCTGAGTACAAGTGCATTTGGGAGCTGATGGACGCTGTTGACAGCTACATCCCCACTCCTGATCGTGCTGCTGACAAGCCCTTCCTGATGCCCGTTGAGGACGTTATGACCATCTCCGGCCGTGGTACCGTTGCTACCGGCCGTGTCGAGCGCGGTGAGCTCAAGCTCAACGAGCCCGTCGAGATCGTCGGCATCAAGGATACCCAGAACACCGTCGTTACCGGTATCGAGATGTTCCGTAAGTCCATGGACTTCTGCGAGGCTGGCGACAACGTCGGTCTGCTGCTCCGCGGCATCAAGCGCGAGGACATCGAGCGCGGCCAGGTTCTCTGCAAGCCCGGTTCGGTTACCCCGCACACCAAGTTCACCGGTGAGATCTACGTTCTGACCAAGGAGGAGGGCGGCCGTCATACCCCGTTCTTCGATGGTTATCGTCCTCAGTTCTACTTCCGTACCACCGACGTTACCGGTACGGTCAAGCTCCCCGAGGGCACCGAGATGGCTATGCCTGGTGACCACATCACCATCGAGGGCGACCTCATCCACCCGATCGCCATGGAGGAGGGCCTGCGCTTCGCTATCCGCGAGGGTGGCCACACCGTCGGTTCGGGCATCGTCTCCACGATCATTGAGTAAATTAGCTCTTTGATATAGCTGACTTAGAGAACCCGGCACTTATTTGGGTGCCGGGTTCTTTTCTGCAATGGATATTGAGCCGTTGCTGGTGTCGAGAGGATCGATAATGGTCCTGGATGCACCGTCGATTAGATCTCGATGGCTTCATTGATGTGTTCCAAATATGAATGGATCCACCGAGAACCAATTGACTCGAGGTTTTCATTGACAGCACTTACGTGGAGCTGATAAAGTAACAACTCGTGCCCGTACGGGGCGGAAATGAAAGGTTCAGGATACATGCGTACTCTAGTTACTCTTGCGTGCACTGAGTGCAAGCGCCGCAACTATACGACCACCAAGAACAAGTCGACCATGCCTGATCGTATGGAGATCAAGAAGTATTGCCCCTGGTGCCGTCACCACACGCTGCACAAAGAGACTCGCTAGTCTCTAGTCATATACGCCAGTAGTTCAATTGGTAGAGCATCGGTCTCCAAAACCGAGTGTTGAGGGTTCGAGTCCTTCCTGGCGTGCCAGTCATTATTCCGTAAGCTCCCACTTGGGGGCTTACGGTTTACTCATGTATAAGCGCATTGCGCGGAGGTAACCCAAATGGCCAACAAGAAGAACAAGAAGAAGGCACAGCAGCAGGCGCCTGCCAACAACGCTGCCGCCAACTCCAAGGTTGAGGCCAAGAAGGCCGTTGCCAAGAAGAGCGAGAAGGCTGCGAAGTCTAAGAAGAACGAGAAGCCTGGTTTCTTCGCCCGCACCAAGAAGTATTTCGCTTCGGTGAAGTCCGAGATGAAGCGTGTCACGTGGCCCGATAAGAAGGAGCTCGTGAACTACTCGGTCGTCGTTTGCGCTTCTCTGATCGTCGTCGGCGTCGTCATCGCTCTGCTCGATGCTGGCTTTGGCGAGGCTCTTGCTCTGTTCTCTGGATTGAGGGGCTAAACCATGTCTAAGCGTTGGTACGTCGTTCACACTTACTCTGGATACGAGAACCGCGTTAAGTCCGATCTCGAGCATCGCATCGAGACTATGGGCATGCAGGACCGTATCTTTGATATCGAGATTCCTATGGAGCGCGTCACCGAGATTAAAGAGGGTGGCAAGCGTGAGACCAAGGATTCCAAGATCTTCCCGGGTTATGTCCTGGTTCGCATGGAGATGGATGACGATGCTTGGACGTGCGTTCGTAACACGCCTGGCGTCACCGGTTTCCTGGGCGGCAACGGCAAGCCCGCTCCGCTTTCCCGCGACGAGTACAACAAGATGACTCGTCGTCCCGGTAAGGGCGATTCGCCCAAGCGCACCTCGGTTGATATTCAGGTCGGCACGTCCGTCCGCGTCACCGATGGCCCGCTTACCGACTTTGATGGCAAGGTCTCCGAGGTTAACACCGAGGCTGGCAAGCTCAAGGTCACGCTGATGATCTTTGGCCGCGAGACGCCGGTCGAGCTCGACTTTAACCAGGTCGCTGTCATCGCTTAAGTTTTCGTACGTTCGCGCGAGCGTGCTTCTTCTGTGACTGCTCATCTCAGGAGTGCTTCTAACACGTGCGTGCTTACGATATAGCAAGTACTTCACACTCGTGATTCGAAAGGAATGACCATGGCTGAGAAGAAGGTTGCCAACGTCATTAAGCTCCAGATTCCTGCTGGTGCAGCTAACCCCGCTCCTCCCGTCGGCCCCGCCCTGGGCGCTGCTGGCGTGAACATCATGCAGTTCTGCCAGGCCTTTAACGCCGAGACGCAGGACAAGAAGGGCGACATCATCCCCGTTGAGATTTCTGTCTACGAGGACAAGTCCTTCTCCTTCATCACCAAGACCCCGCCGGCGGCTCACCTCATCAAGAAGGAGCTGAACCTCAAGTCTGGTTCCGCTAAGCCTCAGGCCGACAAGGTTGGTCAGCTCTCCCAGGAGCAGCTCACCAAGATCGCCGAGATCAAGATGCCGGACCTCAATGCCAACGACATTGACGCCGCCAAGAAGATCATCGCCGGTACCGCCCGTTCCATGGGCGTCACCATCGCTGAGTAGCGATTTCTTTAGGTAATGACGGGTGCTCCGACCGGGGCGACCGTTATATGTGTGCAATAGGGCACACGATACGATGTGGGAGGGCTCACGCCCGTTTAACCACAGGAGGTAATGCACATGGCTAAGCATGGTAAGAGCTATAACGCCGCTGCCGAGAAGATCGACCGCGCCACGCTCTACACCCCCCTTCAGGCTGCCAAGCTCATCAAGGAGCTCGACACCGCCAAGTTCGACGAGACCGTCGAGGCCCACTTCCGTCTGGGCATCGATACTCGTAAGGCTGACCAGAACATCCGTGGTTCCATCTCCCTGCCCCACGGCACCGGCAAGACCGTTCGTGTTGCCGTCTTCGCCGAGGGCGAGAAGGCCCGCGAGGCCGAGGCCGCCGGCGCCGACATCATCGGTTCCGACGAGCTCGTCGCCCAGATCCAGAAGGGCGAGATCAACTTCGACGCCGCTATCGCTACGCCGAACATGATGGCCAAGGTTGGCCGCATCGGTAAGATCCTTGGTCCCCGTGGCCTTATGCCGAACCCCAAGCTCGGCACCGTGACCATGGACGTCGCCAAGATGGTCTCCGAGCTCAAGGCCGGCCGCGTTGAGTATCGCGCTGACCGCTACGGCATCTGCCACGTGCCCCTGGGCAAGAAGTCCTTCTCTGAGCAGCAGCTCGTTGAGAACTACGCTGCCCTGTACACCGAGATCCTGCGCGTCAAGCCCTCTTCTGCTAAGGGCAAGTACGTCAAGTCCATCTCCGTGTCTTCCACCATGGGCCCTGGCGTCAAGGTCGATCCCGCTGTCCAGCGTGACTTCCTGGCTGAGTAACTGCTAGTTACTGCCTGAGCAAAGCAAGCATTGCTAAAGAAACCCGGTTCTGCCCTGCGCAGGACCGGGTTTCTTGCTATCGCGTCAAAACCACCACAAAGGGGACAGTGTCCCCTTTGTGGCGGTTACCAGGGGGTTCTGGCGGTCGAGGACTCGATGGCCTCGTGGCGTTTGAGCTCGCGGCGCATGGTTTGCGAATTGAGCCAGGCTGCCTGCCAGCCACGGATGGGGTAGCGCGTCTGGTCGAGCTCAAACTGCGTATAGCCGCAGGCGTTGATGATCGTCGTTCCACACACATGCTGCCGCTCGCGCTGAAAATCGTAACCGTAGCTTTGGTGTACATGCCCATGCACCATGTAGTCGGCCCCCCAGGACTCAAGCGCCGTGTTAAAGCACTCAAACCCTCGATGCGGCAGATCGTCCAGATCACCCATACCGGCGGCGGGTGCATGGGTAAGCAGAATGTCGCACCCGCCGACCATCCTAACCTTACGCGACAGCTTACGCATGCGCTTGGACATCTCGCGTTCGGTGTACATGTTGGCGCCGTCGCGATAACGCATGGACCCGCCAAGGCCCGCAATGCGAATCCCTCGGTACGTGTACACGCTGTCTTCCACGCAGATACATCCGCCCGGTGCATGACGTGCGTAGCGGTCATCGTGATTGCCGCGCACGTAGATGAGCGGTTTGTTGATGACCGTAACCAAAAACTCAAGATAGTCCGGGTCCAGATCGCCGGCGGACAAAATCAGGTCGACACCCTCAAAGCGTTCCTTGCGAAAGCACTCCCAAAGGCATCGTTCTTCGGTATCGGCTATGGCAAGGATTTTCATAGGGCAGGGACTTTCGGCTCATCGTCGAGCTGCGGAATGGTGCCCACCACGTTGTCCGCCAGCCAATTCATCTCGACAATCTGCGTGCTCGGCAGCGGAGGGAAGCCTTCGATCTGTACCACGCCGTTCTGGCTGTGGAGCTCGCCGCCAAAGGGGTTGATGGAGCCCTCGACAATGCCGTTGCGGAGCAACTGCACGAGTTTGCGCGTCTGGTAGGGTAGGCCCGGAGCGTAACGGATGTCGATAACGCCGGAACTCATTCCGTACCAGTAGTTGACGGCGCGCACTTGGTTGTCGTCGCTGGTCTCGTCCCACGTGCCGTGCAGAAGGCTGCGAACGATAAGCTCGTAGTATCGGCCCCAGTTCCAGACCGGCATGGCGATGCCGACGACCTTGCCATCGACCAGGCGATGGAGTCCGTAGGCCGTAGGGTCTACGAGCGACTTTGACATGTCAGCGCCGGTCATGACGCTCACGCCTTCGCGACACATGGCTTCGGCAAGACCTCCAGCGGGCACATCGCCCCAGGTCAGGATAATTTGCGCACGGGGGTCGAGCAGCGAGGCGCCAATCGCAAAGGCGTTGATCTCGCTGAGTGCGCCCGAGGCGAAGACCGACGCGTGGTAGCCGATGCGGTGGTTGTCCGCCATGCTGGCGGCAAGGGCGCCCAGGAGGAACTTGGCCTCGTACATCTTGCCAAAGTACGAACGGACGCTTTGGTGGGGAAGGCCGATAGAGCAGTTAAGGAACCGCACCTGGGGATACTCAACGGCAGCTCTGAGCGTGTATTCCATCAGGCGGTGCGAGGTCGAGAAGATGACGTTAGCTCCATGTTTGACAGCCGTTTCCACGGCGGCGTAGAACACATCCGGATTATGACAGTCCTCGAACGCCTCGGTGCGCACGATACCGCCAAAGTGCTCATCGAGATACTGACGCCCTTGGTCGTGCAGGCTGTCCCAGCTCGACGTCGCACAGGGGAACTCATGGATAAAGGCGATGCGCAGGGGGCTGGCCGCCGAGTAGACGGTCTTGCCCATAAAGAAGTTGAGCACGCCGGAGGTGGACTTGGCGGGCGCCTCTTCCTCATCGACACTCGGTGCCTCGACAAGATCGACCTTCTCCTCATCACTTTTGCCGGCAATGACCAACTCGCGCCAAATCTTGCACAGGCGGTTTACGACGATATCCGTCGGCGTATCCAGCAGGCGGTCCTGGTTGTACACATTGAGGTAGACGAGCATAGCGTCGGCGGGCGTAATGTCCAGATGGTCGCCGCCGGCGCGCAGGTAGGCGCGCTTAAAGAGCAGGAAGGTGTGGCGCAGGTAGTCGACCTTTTTCTGCGGCCATTTTTCGATAAGGTTCTGACCGAGCATCTTGGCGAGCGTTTCGTAGCTTCCCTCACGCGAGAACTCGATCTCGTATAGGGGGCAGACGCGCCAAAACGCGCAGAACTCGCCATAGAGGCGGCTTTCGACGGAATCCCATTTTCCGGGGTAGAGGCGGGTGACCTTGGCCGAAACCGTCGGGGCGTCCAGGAATTTGAGGACGCTGACGCGCTTGTTGCCCTCTTGGACGTAGAACCGATGCATGAACTCGGTGACGATGATGGGGTCGCGATAGCCCTCGGTTACCTGGATGTCGTAGAGGTTGGACCACTTGCGGGCGAACTCGGTGCTAAATGGCAACAGGGGCATAAAGTTGCACGAAAAGGCAGACTGACGGCCCTTGGTAACCGTGCCGACGACCATTTCGAGCGGAATATCCCGCAGGCCGACGCTCTCTCGCTGACCTAAGGGGAGCTGGGCAACCAAGCTGTCGAGGTCCGTAAGGTACGGGTGCTCGCTTTGGCTGATGGCGCGACGGCGTCCCTGCTCGCCGCGCTTGCGTGCTTGACGATAGGCCTCTTCCATGGTGTCTACTCCCTTAGTCGTTTAAACAACGATATGAACCATGGTACCACGATGCGAAACTACCACAAAGGTGCCTGTCCCCTTTGTGGTAGTTTAGGCGATGATGGGGGCGATGGCACGAATGCAGGCGTCGGCTGCCGTGAAGGTGGTGCTATCGTCGCTGACGATAAAGATGATTTTGCCCTTGACGCCAAAGTCGCCGATCTCGCTAAAGAGCACGTACGGCTCCTTGTCAAAGCCAGAGATGGGAAGCACCGCGGCCTTGGTGGCGTCGGTAAGCTCATCTGCCAGCGCGTCCAGCGAGGCCCACTTAGACGTGTCCTTTACGGCAACGGGCACGGCCACACGCCCAAAGGGCATCAGATGCACGAGCGTGTTCTTGGAGATGTTGGAGTTGGGCACAATGATGGTCTGCCCGCAGGCATCCTCGATGGTCGTGTGGCGCCAGGTGATGTCTTGGACCACGCCCGACACGCCGCCGACCTCGATATTGTCGCCGGGCTTGATGATGCCCATGAAGGTCACCTGCATACCGCCGATAAGGTTCGACAGCGTGTCCTGAAAGCCGAGCGAGATGGCGATGCCGCCGACGCCAAGAGCGGCGACGAGGGCGTTTGCGTTGATGCCAAAACAGTTGTCTAGGATAAAGCTGCCGCCGATCATCCAGATGACGGCGCGCGCGATGTTGATGAAGATGCTCGATGCTGGGAGCGGGTTATCATCGCGGTTAAGCAGGTGGTGCAGGGTCTTGGACGCGATTTTGGCGGCAACGGCGGTGCCGATGGCCAAGATACCGGCCCAGATGATGTTGTGGACCCATCGTTGTGCAAAGAAATGAAGAATTGGCTCAAACAATTCCATGTAGGGAAACCTCCTCATGATCATCCAACCATGATACCCACCAAGAAGCCCGTCCGATCAAATTCGGACGGGCTTCTGTGCTCGATATAAGGTTTACGCGGCGGGGCTGCAAGGCCCGGCGGTGTAGCTTAGCGTCGACGCTTCCAGATAATGCCGAGAATGATGATGACGATACCGCCGATGAGGCATGCGCCGATCACGGCTAGCGTGCGGTCTCCCGTTGCGGCGAGCTTGCCGGTCGTCTTCTTGGTGATGACCTTCGTGGTCGTCGCGTCCGTCTTAGGCGAGGGTTCAGGCGTCGGGGCCGGTGTGGGCGTGGGGTCCACGGCAGCGGAGCCAAAGCTGATGGTGCCCGCGAGCGAGGCCATCTTGCTCTCCCAGCCGTTCTGCCCAATTAGCGCCCTTAGCGCTGACTCGCAGGTACCCCACTCGGTGTGCTTGGTGGCGTTTGCGAAGGTGGGGAAGTCGGTCGTGTTGGTGATGATGTAGTTGTTGGTGGCGACGGTGTAGGTCTTGGCGGGGTCGAGCGTGCTGCCATCCTTGGTGAGCGTGGCGCTCACGATGCGCTTGCCTTCGGGCTGCGTCCAATCGATTGTCACGTTGATTCCGCCGAAGGAAAGGACGCTGCCGGAGTCGTCGCGCCACTTGTACATGTCTTGCGCCTCCTGCTCGGTGTGGCCGGCCGCTACGTAGGCTTGCTGAAGCTCGTAGCTGTGATTGCACTCGTCGCTGATCTGCAGCGAGTGCTCGAGCGCTGCCAGGAAGTCCGCACCGGTCATGGTCCAGGTCTCCACGGTGTTGCCGTAGGGCGAGATAGCGATGACGTTGCCTGCGGTCACATCGCCTGCAGCGATGCCGCCGCGGATGCCACCCGCGTTCTCGATGGCAAGGTCTGCGCCCGTCAGGTCAAGATAGGAGCCGCAGATCACATGGCCGATGGTCTGGGCCTTGGTGGTGTCGCCCTCCTTGCTGGGGCGGAAATCGGTGGTGCGCACCATTTCCCAGCCGTGCGTGCCAGATGCGTTCTCGCCGTAGAAATAATTGGTAGAGCTCGTGCCGATCACCTCGCTCGATGCGGCGCTAAAGGCATCGTCGAGCGGCTTGATCTTGTTGTCGTGGACCTCATCAAGGATGCTCTGATAGGTGGAGCCCTTGTTGGGATCGGTCAAAAGAACGTTTACATCCTTGGCGGTATAGAGCTTCTCGTCGCTTTTGTCTGCGTATACTGCCACCGTGTCATCGTCGGTGCTTTCGGTGCCCTTGGTGTCGTACTCGTAGGGGACGGAAAGCAGTCCCACCTCGGCAAAGGCGCTGCCCGCCTCGACGACGCGGACCGACTTGCCGTCAGCCCCCGTCACGTTTTCGTCTAAGTTGATGTGCTCGTGGCCCGCGACCAGAGCATCGACGCCATTGAGCTGTGCGGCAAAGGTCTTGGCGTTGAGCGTGTGCGCGATACAGACGACAACGTTGCAGCCCTCTGTCTCGCGCAGTCGCTTGGCCTCGGCATTGATGGCGTTCGCGGCACTCGAGAACGACGTACCCGCGACCAGGTCCGCGCGCAGCGAGGATTCCAGCGACTCATCCATGGCACCCACGACGCCGACCTTGATTTTGTAGTCGAATGTGGAGTGATCTTCGCTATCCTCCCAGATGCGATCGAGCGTCTTGGTGATACTCGAGCTCCATACGCCGCTCGTAGACTTCGCGTTCGCGCAGAGCATGGCGAAGGGCGTGCCGGTGGGGCTGTAGCCGGTCATGGTGCGGAGCTTGTCCGCGCCGTAGCTCCAGTCGTGGTTGCCCGGCGTGGTCGCGTCGTAGCCGTCTGCATAGAAGGTGTCCATGAGCTCGGCGATGCTCTTGCCCTCGCTCATGGTGGCAAAGGACTGCCCGTGGAAGGTATCGCCCGCATCGAGCAAAAGATCGGGGGCGCTGCTTTGGGCGCTATAGAGAACCGCCAGTCCGTCAAAGCCCACAGCGCCGGTGCCCTTGCTTGCGTTGTAGCTGTACTTGTAGCTGCCGTGGATATCGTTGGTGTGTATGACGGTCACGGAGTCGTTGATCGCCTGGGGCAGATCGCTCGCAAGGGCGAGGTTCTCCGCGAAAGCGAGGCTTGGGATGCCTGCGAGCGAGCCGGCAAACAACGCGGCGGCTAACGCAAGGCGGGGGAGTCTTTTCATGGCAGTTTCCTTAGTCCTTAGCCAGAAAGTCTGGTTGAATATCGGATTATCGACATAATATGCGAAAACCGCCGCAAGGGCGTCTGTCCCTTTGCGGCGGTTTTGACGTTTGCGCAGATAAAACCTGCCAAAATAAACCTGTCCCTTATTGGCAGGTTTTAGCTCAGCAGCATGCGGTCGTTGGCGAGCTCGCCGCCCGAGACCTCCTCGAACTTCTGCAGCAGGTCGGCGACGGTGAGCGACTTCTTCTCGTCGCCCGCCACATCGTAGATAACGTGGCCCTCGTGCATCATGATCAGGCGATTGCCCAGACGGATGGCGTCATTCATGTTGTGCGTGACCATGAGCGTGGTCAGGTGGTTCTCGTCGACAATCTCCTCGGTCAGATTGAGCACCTTAGAGGCGGTCTTGGGGTCGAGTGCCGCGGTGTGCTCGTCGAGCAGCAGCAAGCGCGGCTTGGTGAGCGTGGCCATGAGCAGCGTGAGTGCCTGGCGCTGGCCACCCGAAAGCAGGCCGACCTTGGCGTTGAGGCGCGTGTCCAGGCCAAGGTCCAGGCGCTTGAGCAACTCAACGTACTCGTCCTTCTCGGCCTTGGTGACGCCCCACGAAAGGCCGCGACGCTGGCCGCGACGCTTGGCGAGGGCCAAGTTCTCGGCAATCTGCATGTCGGCTGCGGTGCCGCGCATGGGATCCTGGAACACGCGGCCCAGGTACTTGGCGCGCTGCGACTCGCTCAGGCGCGAGATGTCGGTGCCGTCGAGCTCGATAACGCCCGAATCGAGCGGATACACGCCGGCGATCATATTGAGCAGCGTGGATTTGCCGGCGCCGTTGCCGCCGATCACAGTTACAAAGTCGCCGTCGTTGAGGGTAAGGTCGACGCCGGTGAGCGCGCGCTTCTCGGTGACGGTGCCCTTGTTAAAGGTCTTCTTGACGTGCGAGAGCTTAAGCATCTGCCTCATCTCCCTTCGTGTAGGAGCTGCGGAGCTTATAGCGCTCCCAAACCACGGGCACGCACAGGGCCACGGCGACAATCACAGCAGAGAGCAGTTTCATGTCGTTGGCGTCCATGCCCAGCTGCAGCACGATGGCGCGGATGAGGAAGTACACCACGGAGCCAAAGACGGCGGAGGCCAGACGGACGGAGAACTGCGTGAGACCGCCGGGCAGCAGGCGACCGAGCACCTCGCCGATGACGATGGCGGCAAGACCGATAACGATGGCGCCGGTGCCCATGCCAATGTCGGCATACTTCTGGCTCTGGCAGATGAGCGCACCCGAAAGGCCAATGAGGGCGTTGGAGAGCACGAGGGCGATCATTTTGGTGGTGTTGGTGTTAACGCCCAGGGCGCGGATCATGTACTCGTTGTTGCCGGTGGCACGCAGCGCCGAGCCGATCTCGGTGCCAAAGAACCAGTACAGGATGGCGACGATGGCCACGGCCAGCACAATGCCTAGGATAATGGCAACAGTGGACTGCGGCAGGCCCGTCATGTTGCTGACGGATGAGAAGATAGTGCCCTTGGCAAGGATGGGCGTGTTGGACTTGCCCATGATGCGCAGGTTGATGGACCACAGACTGATCTGCGTCAGGATTCCGGCGAGGATTGCGGGAATCTCAAAGACGGTGGTCAAGATGCCCGTGACGGCGCCCGCGATGGCGCCGGCGCACATGCCGGCCAGCACGGCGAGCAAGGGGTCGACGTTATTGTTGACGATGAGTACGGCGCAGACACAGCCACCGAGGGCAAAGCTGCCGTCGCAGGTCATATCGGGGATGTCGAGCAGGCGGAACGTGATAAACACACCAAGCACCATAATGCCCCAGAGGACGCCCTGCGAAACGGCGCCCTGCAATGCAATGAGCATGCTTCATACCTCCTAGGATAGGGTGGACACGTGATGTTCCATAATAGCGGTAACAATGTATAAGAGAGCGACGGACAGACATTTGTTTTATCTGGAACAAGCAGGGCGAACGCCGGTCTTTGGCGTCCGCCCCAATGGCTCAGATATTGAATAACGCAGCTATGGCGCAAGCACGGGCCCTAACCGCGTTGCCGCACATGGGCGCTACTCGTCCAGAGCGGAAAGGTCGATGCCCAGTGCCTCGGCCATCTCGTCGTTCTTGACGACGACCAGGTCCTTGCTCGAGAGGTGCTTGATCGGCATATCCTCGGCCTTGGCCTCGCCCTTCAGGATCTTGACGGCCATCTCGCCCGCGGCGTAGCCCAGATCCTCGTAGTTGATGGAGAGGGTGAACAGGCCACCGGCCATGCACATGCCCTCCTCGCCAGTCACGTAGGGAAGCTTGTTTTCCTTGCAGATCTGGCCCACCTGCGAAGCGCCCGCGGCGATGGTGTTGTCGGTGGGGGAGTAGAGCGCGTCGACCTTGCCCACGGCGGACTCGACGACGGACTGGATCTCGTTGGAGCTCGAGACGGTGAAGTCGGTGTACTCCAGGCCCAGCTTGCCGAGTTCCTTCTTGGCGGCCTTGATTTGGACGTCGGAGTTGGACTCGGCGGTGCAGTAGAGCAGACCGACCTTCTTTACGTCGGGCAGGACCTTCTGCATCATCTCGAGCTGCTCGGCGACCGGGGTGAGGTCGGAGGCACCGGTGACGTTGGTGCCGGGCTTGTCGTTGTCCTGGACCAGGCCGGAGGCGGCGTAGTCGGTGATGGCGCAGCCCACGATGGGGATATCGGCCGTGGCGCCGGCGGCGGCCTGCGCGGCAGGCGTGGCGATGGCGTAGATCAGGTCGACGTTGTCGCCCACAAACTTGTCGGCGATGGACTTACACGTGGACTGGTCGTTCTGGGCGTTCTTCTGATCGATCTTGACCTTAAGGCCGCTCTTCTTGATGGCCTTGACAAAGCCGTCATTGGCGGCGTCGAGTGCGGAGTGCTCGGTGAGCTGCAGAACGCCGATGGTGTAGTCGGAACCGGCGGCTGCGGAGCCGGAACCAGAGTTGCCGCCGCATCCGGCAAGCGGGGCCAGTGCGAGCAGACCGGCGGAGACCAGAAGGCTCCTGCGGCTGATGGTGATGTCCTTCATATCGTTACCCCCAGTATAGAAATGGCTGGAAACACTGCACTCAAACAAAGTACAAGTGGAACTATAGTAGCGCGGATGTCCATTTTTACAATAACCTGGCGGGTTTTTTAATACAGAATCGGATGGGCGGTACGGGTAGTCGAATGGGCGGCGAAGGGTCCTATGCGGCTGACGAGGTGTCGTCCTCGTCCAGGGCGGCGAAGAGCTTCTTGCCGTCGAGGAGACGCGTGGTGACGTTTCTCATGCGGCCAATCTCTACGGTACGCAGCGTGTCATCGGCGCCTCGGGTGTCATAGACCGTTCCCAGCAAATACGAGATGCCGTCTCGTTGCTTGATGGCAAAGGGCCGGAGTGTCATCCGTGCCACTTCGACCTCTCCGCGTGCCGTGACGCTCGAAATATCAAAACTCACCGTGGTTCCGTGGTCGATGGCCTGCTCGATGAGCTCGCAGGTGTCGATGCGCTTGACGGGCGTGCGCGGGGCCTTGGTGGATTTGCTGCCCGCGCTTGGAGCGGGCTCGGGTGCATCGAGGTAGCCGCGAACGTCGGCACTCGCCATGGCGACTAAGTGCTGCGCCATGCTTTTTCGGATGGCGATGGGCGTAGAACGGTTGCGCATGACCATGCCGTGGAGCCGGATGATCTCTTCGTCGGTGAGCGGACGGGTCAAGAGCCGATACCCCACGCCGCGTTTGTATTCAATTTCATATCCGGCATGGCGAAGTGCGGAGATGGCGGTGTAGATGCTGCGCCGCGCCGCCGAGATGGGCATGCAGGCGGGGTCGTCGGGATGGGCGAGGCGCCGGATCAACTCATCGGAAAGCATGGCCTTGTCCTCGCCAGTGTTTTCGCGTAATAGTTGCAAGATACGAACGGCGCGATAGGCTGCCATCGAGGCGGCGCCCCTCGTCGTGGTCTCGTAGGTTTCAACAGCGGCTTCGGTCATGGTGCCCACGTCCTTTCCGTTTTGGGTGGCGACGGTATGGAGCCTAGGACGCGGGGTTTTCCCAGGGGCGCAGGGCGCTCTGGGCGGTCGGTAGTCGTCGGCAAACGGCGGGTCGAGTTTTCAACAACCCTGCCTAACTGACCAAAACCTTGCCAAAAGCTTGACGGATACCGTTGAAAAAAGCGTTTCTCGACCGATGTCGAGAGACGCTTGTGCGATGAGCGTTGGCGTGTGGCGACGCGAGCTAGCGTCCGACGATTAGAAGTCGGCGTTGCCCACGGTGCGCGGGTGCGGCAGGACGTCGCGGATGTTGCCCACGCCGGTCAGGTACATGACCAGGCGCTCGAAGCCCAAGCCGTAGCCGGCGTGCTTGCAGGAACCATAGCGGCGCAGGTCCAGATAGTACTTGTACTGCTCGGGATTCATGCCCAGGTCCTTGATGCGGGCCTCGAGCAGGTCCAGGCGCTCCTCGCGCTGGGAGCCACCGATGATCTCGCCGATGCCCGGCACCAAGCAGTCGGCGGCGGCGACGGTCTTGCCGTCGTCGTTCATGCGCATATAGAAGGCCTTGATCTCGGCCGGGTAGTCGGTTACGAAGGTCGGGCGCTTAAAGTGCTCCTCGGTCAGGAAGCGCTCATGCTCGGTCTGCAGGTCGATGCCCCAGCTCACGGGATAGTCAAACTTGTGACCGGCGGCGACGGCCTGCTCCAGGATCTCGACGGCCTCGGTGTAGGTAACGCGGGCAAAGTCTGAGTTTGCCACGTGGTCCAGGCGCTCGAGCAGGCCCTTGTCCACAAACTTGTTGAGCATGTTGAGCTCGTCGGGGCAGGTGGCCATAACGTCCTTGAGGACGTACTTGAGCATGGCCTCGGCGTTATCCATGTAGTCGTTCAGATCGGCAAAGGCCATCTCGGGCTCGATCATCCAAAACTCGGCGGCGTGGCGCGTGGTGTTGGAGTTTTCGGCGCGGAAGGTGGGGCCAAAGGTATACACGTCGCCAAAGGCCATGGCAAAGTTCTCGGCATTGAGCTGGCCGGACACGGTGAGGCTCGCATGCTTGCCAAAGAAGTCCTGGCTCCAGTCGACCTCGCCGGACTCGGTGAGGGGCGGATTTTTGGGGTCGAGCGTGGTCACGCGGAACATCTCGCCGGCGCCCTCGCAGTCACTCGTGGTGATGATGGGGGTGTTGACGTAGACAAAGCCCTGCTCCTGGAAGAAGCGGTGGATGGCTGCAGCCGCGACAGAGCGGATGCGGAACACGGCGCGGAACAGGTTGGTGCGCGGGCGCAGGTGCTGCTGGGTGCGCAGGAACTCGACGGTCGCGCGCTTCTTCTGCAGCGGGTAATCCGGGGCGCTGACGCCCTCGACCTCGATGGAAGTGGCAGAAAGCTCGAAAGGCTGGGGCGCATCGGGCGTCAGCTTGACGGTGCCGGTGCAAATGAGTGCGGCCGAGACGTTCTGATGGGCGATCTCGTCGTAGTTGTCGAGCGCCTCGCGGTTCATGACGACTTGCAGGTCGCGGAAACAGCTGCCGTCGTTGAGCGTGACAAAGCCAAAGTTCTTCATGTCGCGGACGGACTTGACCCAGCCGGCGACGGTGACGGTCTGGCCGCCGAGCGACTCGGCATCGGCATAGAGCTGCGCGATTTTGGTGCGGTTCACGTATCCTCCCATAACGGTTGAATGATAGTTATCCATACAGTTCGATATTCTAGCAGCTCGGCTCATTTGGGCTATACAGATAAGGCATTGGCGGGATGGTTTTTCAAACGAAAAGCGCCCGCGGCCAAATGGTCGCGGGCGCTTGACGAGGTGCCTTTTGGCTGTGTGGCGCGGGGCCTGGCTACTTGGTCTTGGCAACCAGCAGCGGATCGCCAAGCTTGACGAGCGGATTGCCGCCGATAAGCGTGCCAGACTCGCCGACGTGGTCGATGCTCTTGAGGCGGTCGAGCTCAGAGATGATGACGGTCACGATGTCCTCGTGACCGGCGGCCTTGATGGCCTCGCGATCGAAGCTGATGAGCGGCTGGCCTGCCTTGACCGTGTCGCCCATCTCGACAAAGCGGGCAAAACCCTTGCCGTTCATTTCCACGGTGCCCAGGCCAACATGGATGAACACGCGAAGACCGTCCTCGGTGATCATGCCGATGGAGTGGTTGGTGACGGTGGTGGCGCCGATACGGCCGTTAGCGGGGGCGTAAATGGTGCCGGTAATGGGCTCGATGCCGTAGCCCTGGCCGAGCATGCCCGAGGCGATGGTCTCGTCGGGAACCTCACTCAGATTGACGAGCACGCCGTTGACAGGAGCGTAGATGACGCCTTCGCGGGTGGCGAAGCTTGCTGCGGGCGGAACGGACGCCTCGCCCGACGAAGTGAACGTGGACTTGAGCGAATCGAGCAGACCCATAGATGCCTCCAACGTATCAGGCGCGCATGTTGCACGCGTGTGGTTTGCCGGAAACGTTTCGTACGTGTTTCCCAGCACGGTCAGCGCTCCTATTTTACGCTGTCCAACGATACCTCTGAACAGCGATTTTGTGATATATCAGTTGAAGGCCAACTTATTGCGGGGGTGTTTCTGCGCCGCGGGCTCAAGTGGGGTACGCTAAGGTGCGAAAAACGAGTGCGCACGAATCGCACGGAGGGAGCACCTATGATTATTGAGAACCATGCGCTGTGGGGCGAGGAGCCGACCGAGGATTATCCGGCGACGTTTACGTATCTGGGTGCCGAGCCGCTGCCCGACAAGCCCAATGGCCGCCGCCCCGCGGTGATCATCTGCGGCGGAGGCGGGTTTACGCATATCGCTCCGCACGAGCAGGATCCGGTGGCGTTTGCGTTTTTGGACCGCGGCTACCAGGCCTTTGTGCTCAACTATGTGACGAGTGGCACGGGTGACGTGAGTTTTCCGCACCCGCAGGCAGACCTTGCCAAGATGGTCGCTACCGTGCGCGCCAACGCCGACGAGTGGCATGTCGATCCCAAGCGCGTGTGCATCGTGGGCTTCTCGGCGGGCGGCATGATTTGCGCTTCGCTGGCAACGCAGTGGAAAACTGGTCCCTTCGCGGGCCTGGCAGGGGCTCGTCCGGAGGATATTCGTCCCGACGCCGTGGTGCTGGGCTATCCGTTGCTCGACCTTGCCTATGTGCGCGATATGCAGACGCGCGACCCGCGCATCGACCTGCGCGTGCCCAAGACGGGTGGCAAGACGGGGCGCGATTTGCTTAACGACTATCTGTCGATGGTGACGGGCGGCGAGGCGACCGATGAGCACTTGACCGACATTTGCCCTACCACGCACGTTTCGCGCCAGATGCCCCCGACCTTTGTGTGGGGCGTTTCGGACGACAAGACGGCGCCGGTCGCGCAGGTCTACCCGTTTGCGCAGCGCATGGCCGAGGAGGGTGTTGCATGCGAGATGCACGTCTTTGACCAGGGCGGTCACGGCCTTTCGCTCGGCAACGCCAACACCGCGGTCGACAACGAGGACAAGCAGGTGGCGGTCCGTCCCTGGATCCGCCTAGCCTTCCGCTTCCTGGAGCGCCATATGTAAAAGTAGACTACTTACCCGTTTCAAAAAGTCTGCTTAGAGGAGGAGCCATGCTTGAGGGTACGTATGTGGTTTCGGCCCAGACGCCGGTGGGGAGTAAACGCGGCGAGGTGACGTTTTCACATGGGGTGAACGGCGCGCTCAGGGCAGTACTAAACGTCAGGGGTCTCAATATCGCTCTCTCGAGTGCCCGCGCTGAGGGCGATTTCTTTGAGCTCTCGGGTACTATCTCCCACGTCTTGATGGGCAAGGCGCCCTTTACATGCACGGGGTCGGTTGAGGGTGATCGACTCACTGCTACCGCGCGGTCGGGTTCCATTTCGATCTCGCTGAGCGGTATGCGCAAAGAGCTTTCGGGGCGCACCGCATAAAGTTTGCGCAGGTAAACATCGGTATTTGACTTTATAAAATAGTTCAGAGCGCTATCATTTGTCGTTACGAGTTGGTTAGCCCCGGTAAACGGTTAACCGCGTCTAACGAAAGGATGAGCGCGTGAAGCTCGATACACTCGAGATTGGAAAGGACGCCGTTGTCGCATCGGTGACATCCGACGATCAGGCGCTCCGACAGCATATTTTGGACATGGGACTCACACCGGGCACCGAAGTCACCATGATGAAGTACGCCCCCATGGGCGACCCGCTCGAGATTCGCCTGCGTGGCTACGAGTTGACGCTGCGCAAGGACGATGCTGCTCGCATCGAGCTCGTGGGTGTTCACGACACAGACACGGGTCCGCGCACTAACGCCGCAATCGGCACGACGGAGCACCCGGCGCTCGGCGAGGGAACGTATTCGCCCCGCGCGGCAAAGACGGCCGTGCCCGAGGGCTCGCCGCTGCATTTTGCCCTCGCCGGCAACCAAAACTGCGGTAAGACCACGCTGTTCAACCAGCTGACGGGCTCCAACCAACACGTCGGTAACTTTCCCGGCGTGACGGTCGACCGCAAAGACGGAACCATCCGTAATCACCCCGAGGCGAGCGTCACCGATCTGCCCGGCATCTATTCGCTGTCGCCGTACACAGGCGAGGAGATCGTCAGCCGCCAATTCATCCTCGACGAGCATCCCGATGCCATCATCGACATCATCGACGCCACCAACATCGAGCGCAACCTGTATTTGACGCTGCAACTCATGGAGCTCGACCGTCCCATGGTCATTGCGCTCAACATGATGGACGAGGTGACGGCCAACGGCGGCGCCATCGATGTCAACCTGCTCGAGAGCCTGCTGGGCGTGCCCGTTGTCCCCATTAGCGCTGCCCGCAACGAGGGCATCGGCGAGCTGGTGGAGCACGCTCTGCACGTGGCGCGGTTCCGCGAGCGTCCCGGCCGCCTGGACTTTTGCGCGCCCGATGGTCCAGACGGCGGCGCGCTGCATCGCTGCATCCACGGCATTGCTAACCTTATCGAGGACCACGCCGCGACGGCGCATATCCCGGTGCGTTTTGCGGCGACCAAGCTGGTTGAGGGCGACGAGCTGGTGACCGAGGCGCTTCACCTGGATCGCAACGAGCTTGACGCCATCGAGCACATCATTACCCAGATGGAGGGCGAGGCCGGCACCGACCGCCTGTCCGCGCTGGCCGATATGCGCTTTAGCTTTATCGGCGACGTGTGTGGGCGTTGCGTCGTCAAGCCGCACGAGAGCCGCGAGCACGTGCGCTCCGTTAAGATCGACCGCATCCTGACGGGTCGCTACACGGCCATTCCGGCGTTTCTGGTGATCATGGGCCTCGTCTTTTGGCTGACGTTTGGCGTGATCGGCGCGGCGTTGCAGGGACTCATGGAGGACGGCATCGCTGCCATCATCGCCTCGGCCGATGCGGGCCTCAAGGCGTTCGGAACCAACGACGTGGTGCGCTCGCTGGCTGTCGACGGCGTGCTTGCGGGCGTGGGCAGCGTACTGACCTTCCTGCCGATTATCGTCGTGCTCTTCTTGTTCCTCTCCATTCTGGAAGACTCGGGCTACATGGCGCGCGTGGCCTTTGTCATGGATAAGGTGCTGCGTCGCTTTGGCCTGTCGGGCCGCAGCTTCGTGCCCATGCTCGTCGGTTTTGGCTGCACCGTGCCGGCTATCATGTCGACGCGCACGCTGCCGTCCGAGCACGACCGCAAGATGACGGTCATGCTCACGCCGTTTATGAGTTGCTCGGCCAAGCTGCCGGTTTACGGCTTGCTGTGCGGAGCATTTTTCCCGCAGGCGACGGTCCCCGCCATGGTCTCGCTCTATCTGATCGGTATCGTGGTCGGCTGCATCGCGGCTTTGGTGCTCAACCGCACGGCATTTAAGGGCGACCCGGTTCCGTTTATCATGGAGCTTCCCAATTACCGCCTGCCGAGCGTCAAGACGACGGTGATGCTGGCATGGGATAAGGCCAAGGACTTCATCACCAAGGCCTTTACCATTATCTTTGCCGCTACGGTGGTCATCTGGTTCCTGCAGACGTTCGATATCCGCTTTAACGTGGTCGCCGACCAGTCGCAAAGCCTGCTTGCGGGCCTCGGCAGCATCATCGCGCCGGTGTTGGCCCCGCTCGGTTTTGGCGACTGGCGCGCCTCGACGGCACTCGTCACGGGACTCATTGCCAAGGAGAGCGTCATCTCGACGCTCACGGTGCTTTTGGGCGCAACCTCTCCCGCGGCACTGTCAGCCATGTTTTCGCCGTTTACCGCTTACGTGTTCCTGGTCTTTACGCTGCTGTACCCGCCCTGTGTGGCAGCCATCGGCGCCGTCAAGAGTGAGCTGGGCGCGCGCTATGCCGTTGCCGTGTTCGCGTTTCAAGTGACGGTCGCCTGGATCGTGGCGTTTGTCGTGCATTCGGCGGGTATATTGCTAGGGTTGGCTTAGCTATTTATTGACGGCGCAACCCCTGTGTATTGAGTTGATTGCGGTCCCGCATCTGTACTGACGGATGCGGGACCGTTGCTATATAATCGCCCACCGCTCAAGACAATCGGAGAGGTTTTCCTATATGGCTCAGGCAAGACAAGATGGCATCTCACTCAAGCAGTGGCTCCCGCTTATCGGGCTCGCCTGTTGCGCGTTCGTGTTCAACACGTCGGAGTTCATGCCCATTGGCCTTCTGACTGATATTGCCGCGTCGTTTTCGCTCACCGAGGCCCAGGCCGGCATCATGATCTCGGTCTACGCCTGGGGCGTCATGCTACTGTCGTTGCCGCTTATGGTGTTCGCCTCGCGCTTTGAGTTCAAGCGTATGCTGCTCGGCGTGCTTGCCGTGTTCTCGCTCGGGCAGTTCCTGTCCGCCGTGGCGCCCACCTATCCCATTTTGGTCTGCGCGCGCCTGGTGGTCGCCTGCGCGCACGCCGTGTTCTGGTCAGTCGCTTCGATTATGGCCTCGCGCCTGGTCGACACCCGTCACGGGGCGCTCGCCATCAGCATGATCGCCACGGGCTCGTCCATCGCGCAGATCTTTGGCCTGCCGATCGGCCGCGCCATCGGCCTGGCCGTGGGCTGGCGCATGACGTTTGCCGTGGTCGGGGCCCTCTCGGCTGTCGCGGTTGTTTACCAGGCCGCGGTGTTCCCGGCCATGCCGGCGGGCGAGCGCTTTACGCTCAAACAGCTTCCCGAGCTGCTCAAGAACCCGTTCCTCATCGCGCTTTATGCGGTCACGGTGTTCATGGCAACCGGCTATTATGCGGGTTACAGCTATATCGAGCCGTTCCTGGCGCAGGTCGCGCACGTCGACGCAAGCGCTATTACCATGACGCTGACGGCGTTTGGCTGCTCTGGTCTGCTCGGAAGTTGGCTGTTCGGCCGTCTGTTCGATGGGCATCGCTTCCCGTTCTTGGCTATCACGCTCTCCGGCGTGCCGGTGGCTCTGCTGCTCATGGGTCCGGTTGCACCGTCGCTCGTCGCCGTTCTCGCTGTTTGCGCGCTATGGGGCTGCTGCTCCACGGCCTTTAACGTGGCGTTCCAGGCCGAGCTCATCAAGTACACGCCGGCGGATTCGTCGGCCGTCGCCATGTCGATCTTCTCGGGCCTGTTCAATCTGGGTATCGGTACGGGCACCGCAATCGGTGGCGCCGTGGTTTCGGGTCCCGGTATCGCTTGGATTGGCTTCGCGGGCGGGGCGATTACCGTCGTGGGCGTCATCCTCGCCATCACCGTACTGTTCCCGGCCATACGCCGCGCAAAGCCTGTCGCCTAATCATGTTCCCTCATCAGTTGCGGTGGAATAGTTCCTGTTTAAGGCCTCTGAAGGCTCAAACAGGAACTATTCCACCGCAACTTATTTTGGGGGAGGGGATACGCGGCGGGCATACAATGGATGTCGTTGTGTTGAGCTTACCGGGAGGTTGTTATGTGGGCTTACGAGACGACGTTCTATCAGATCTATCCGCTGGGCTTTTGCGGAGCTCCGCGCGAAAACGCCGCCCCCGTTGCCGAGGATGAACTCGCCCAGGCTGTCAACGCTGCGCCCAACCCCGATGCACCCATCATGAAGATCGCCCAATGGGCTGACTACCTGCAAGAACTCGGCGTTGGCGCTGTGCTGATCAACCCGCCGCTCGAGTCTGATAGCCACGGCTACGATACACGCAGCCTGCGCCACGTCGACCGCCGCCTGGGTGAGGATGCCGATTTTGCCGCCGTGTGCGAGACACTGCATTCCCATGGCATCCGTGTGGTGCTCGATGCGGTCTTCAACCACGTCGGTCGCGGCTTCTGGGCCTTCCGTGATGTGCAGGAGCGTAAGTGGGGCTCGCCGTACAAGGACTGGTTCCACATTAGCTTTGACGGCGACTCCTGCTATGGCGACGGCTTTTGGTACGAGGGTTGGGAAGGCCATTTTGAACTTGTGAAGCTCAACCTGCAAAATCCCGCTGTGGTCGATTACCTGCTCGAGTCCGTGCGCCGTTGGGCTGACGTGTTTGGCGTCGACGGCCTGCGCCTGGACGTTGCCTATATGCTCGACCGCGACTTCATGCGTCGTCTGCATACCTTTACCCGCGAGCTCAAGCCCAACTTTGTGCTGATCGGCGAGACGCTCCACGGCGACTACAACCAGATCGTCAACGACGAGATGCTCGACTCCTGCACCAACTACGAGTGTTACAAGGGCCTGTACTCCAGCTTTAACTCGGTCAACATGTTCGAGATTGCCCATTCGCTGCATCGCCAGTTTGGCGGCGATCCGTGGTGTATCTACCGCGGCAAACACCTGCTGTCGTTTGTCGACAACCACGACGTGCCGCGCCTGGCGAGCATCCTCACCGACAAGTCGTGCCTGCGTCCCGCCTATGGCATGCTCTTTGGCATGCCGGGCATTCCGTGTGTCTACTATGGCAGCGAGTGGGGGATTGCTGGCGAAAAGGGCGGCCCCGATGGTGACTGGGCGCTGCGGCCTGCGCTCGATGAGCCTGCGCCCAACGAGCTGACGGTGTTCATCACGCAGCTTGCGCACCTTCGCTCGGCCGATGACGCGGCGGCCTGTGCTCTCAACTACGGTGCCTATCGCAACGTGGTGATCCAGAACAAGCAGCTGCTGTTCGAGCGCACCTGTGATGACGCGACGGTGCTCGTGGCGGTGAACGCCGTGGGCGAGCCTTACACCTTTGGCGCCGGCGAGCTCAACGGGTCCTTTGTCGACCTGCTTGCCGACGATGCGCCCACGGTCGAGCTGACGGGTACCCTTGAGCTTGCACCCTACGAGGTGCGATATCTGTTGAGAGCCTAGCCCATGGCCGTGTCTGACGAGGACTATCAACATATTGAGCATGGGTTTGAGCCTGTGTTCGACCAGCGCTCGCGCGTTTTGGTGCTGGGGTCGTTTCCCTCGGTGCTCTCGCGTGCCAATGCCTTCTACTATGGCAATCCGCAGAACCGCTTTTGGCGGGTCACGGCGGCGTGTCTCGGTGTGCCTGTGCCGCCCAACGAGGGCGACCCTTTGGCGGGCAGCGAGTCCGCGACGCTCGACGCCTCGATTGCCGCCAAGCGATCCATGCTGCTGAACGGCGGCGTGGCCCTATGGGATGTGATCGAGAGCTGCGACATTAAGGGCTCGAGCGACGCGAGCATTCGCAACGTTGTTCCGGCACATATCGAGCGCATTACCGATGCAGCTCCCATTGAGCAGGTGATATGCAACGGTGGTACGGCTGGCCGGCTCTACAAGCGCTATCTACAAGAACGCACCGGGCTGCCCGCCATCGTCCTGCCCTCGACAAGTCCTGCCAATGCGGCTTGGCGTCTTGAGCGCCTTGTCGAGCGCTGGCGCGAGGCAGTTGACTGGGCTGCTCTCTAATTTAGATATTTGATTGAGCATGGGCGCCGAGGCGTTTGATGATGGCGTGCCAGATCGGCGCGGGCAGCGCGGGCTCGACACGCACCATGCCGTCGGCGTTGACGCTACCGGCATCGCCGCCGCCGAGCAGCTGGGCGTGCTCAACTGAGCAGCCCATGCGCACGGCACCCACAAGCTTATCCATCGCTTCCGAAAACGGTCGCCGCAAGAGTCCCATGCGCGGGGAGCGACGAAGCGCCGCAATGCCGCTGCCGGCGCAGATGGCAACGCCGCCACACCACAATTGGTCATGGCGCTCACATGCCTTGTGCAGGCGAACGGCGGCCCCACGCGCCTGCTCAGTGCCCTCTTGTGCGGCTCGAATCGCGGCATAGACGCGCGTTCCCGTACCGCCAAAGCGCTCAAGCGTCTGCTCGATAGCTGTCAACGTCTCATCGTCAGCCACATCTTCAATGGCCA
The DNA here is from genome assembly GCA_938023705.1 of uncultured Collinsella sp. Classification (GTDB taxonomy): domain Bacteria; phylum Actinomycetota; class Coriobacteriia; order Coriobacteriales; family Coriobacteriaceae; genus Collinsella. Next base: position 7,580 of record CALJDJ010000109.1, on the reverse strand, counting down.
GCACGATGCCATCGGCAACGCTGCCGGCGTCATTTGCCTTCAAGTCGACCGGGCGGGGGAGTGCGGTGCCGGAAAGTTGAGCATAGGCGGCGATGGCATCCTGCAGGTCCCAGAGCAAAAAATCAAGATCGGCGCTATTGGGAATACTGATATACGCAATGGTGTGCAGTGTTTTTGGTACATCGCCGCGCGCGGTCGTCTCCATGCCATCTCCTTTCCGGCTCGTTTCCGTTTAGGTTACACCGTCTGGTGGCGCTGGGCGCGCTATCCTAGTGCAACCCTTACGAAAGGAACGCCATGCGTCTGCCCATGAATACCTCGCTTGCCACGCTCAAGCCCTCCGGCATCCGTCGGATTAACGCACTCGCCGCTCAGCACCCGGGATGCATCGCGCTTGCGCTTGGCGAGCCCGATTTTCCCACGCCCGATGTGATTAGTGCCGAGGTGACCGCCGCACTGGACCGCGGCGACACGCACTATCCGCCCAATAACGGTCGCCCCGCCCTGCGCGAGGCGTTATCTGCCTACATGGGGGACGCGGGCCTTATGTTTTCGGCCGACGAGGTCATCCTGACCGACGGCGCGACCGAGGCCCTGTCGGCAACATTCATGGCTATGCTCAACCCCGGCGACGAGGTCATTATTCCCACGCCGGCCTTTGGCCTGTACGAGAGCATCGTCGTAGCCAATCACGCCAAAGCGGTCTTTTTGGATACGGAGCCTGCGCAATTTCAGATTGACGAGGATGCGCTTCGCGCCTGTGTGACCCCGGCGACCAAGGCCATCGTTATCTGCTCGCCCAACAATCCTACGGGCTGCATCCTCAACACGGCGTCGCTCGACGCCGTGGCGCGCGTGGCAGAGCAGGCGGGCATCTACGTAGTCTGCGACGACGTATACAACCGTCTGGTCTATGTGGATGGCTACGAGCGCTTTGCCCAGCGCCATCCGGAGCTGCGCGACCAGACGGTGGTCATCGAGAGCTTCTCCAAGCCCTGGGCCATGACCGGCTGGCGCTTGGGTTGGCTCGCAGCCGCAGCCCCCGTCATCGCTGAGATCGCAAAGGCTCACCAATACTTAGTATCGAGTGCTGTCTCCTTCGAAATGGACGCCGCAGCCCGAGCCCTGACCGTCGACCCAACCCCCATGCTCAAAGTCTACCGAGCCCGCCGCGAACGCGTACTCGCAGCCTTAAACGCCATGGGCCTCGACGTAGTAGAGCCCGCAGGAGCCTTCTACACTTTCCCGAGCATCAAAAAGTTCGGCCTAACCAGCGAAGATTTCTGCATCAAAGCCATCGAAGAGGCAAACGTAGCCCTAGTCCCGGGCGACTGCTTCGGCACCGAAGGTCATATCCGCCTAAGCTACTGCGTCTCCGACAAAGACCTAGACGAAGGCCTCCACCGCCTGTCCACCTTCATTTCAACCTTTTAGCCCTCAGGGATGCAACACATCAGCCCACCGACCCAAGCATTATGAGTGGGGCACGTCGCTCAACGGACACGAGGATTCGCAGCAAAGTTACCGCAGCTCCGGTCCGAGGGGCCGGGTTGAGATTTTCGTAGATTCCGCACGAGCCGAAGAGCACTTAATGTGCTCTTCGTGCGAGCCAGGACTTGACCGAGCGAAAATCTCAACCCGGCCCCTCGGACCGGAGCGTATGCAGGGTTTGTGTACGAATCCTCGCGCCCGTTGACCGACGCCGGGGTCCCCGCCATAATACTTTCGGTTCACGCACGAATCCGCTGCCAGAGACAGCCGGTGCAAACGGGCATCGCCCGCGAGCTTAATGGGACATCCCGCCAGCCGAGGTGGTCGAGTAGATATGTCTTCTCGCCCCCGTCGCTCATGCAGCGCGGGGGCTTTCTTTTTGGACATGCCCCCGTCACGTCCTTGTGGCGGACCGTGCCCGGAAAGAATTCGAGGAGGTGTAATTTATGCCCCAGCAGTACAAAATCGACAAGGTTGCAGAGATCGAGTCCCGTATCGCCGAGAACGCCGGTCTGTTCGTCGTCAACTACAACGGTCTGACGGTTAAGCAGGCTCAGGAGCTGCGTCATCAGCTTCGCGAGTGCGGCGCCGAGATGAAGGTCTACAAGAACAACCTGGTCAAGATCGCTCTCAAGAACCAGGAGCAGCCCGAGCTCGACGAGATTCTCGCCGGCCCCGTCGCTTATGTGTTCTACGAGTCCGAGCCGGTCGAGGCCGCTAAGGCCCTTAAGGACTTCTCTGCTAAGTCCAAGGGCGTCCTTGAGATCAAGGGCGGTATCTCCGACGGCAAGGCCGTTTCCGCTGATGATGTTAAGGCTATCGCCGAGCTGCCCACCAAGGATCAGCTTCTCGGCCAGATCGCCGGTCTCATCTCCGGTTTCGCTCGCGACATCGCTGTCTGCGTCAACGGCGTTTCCTCTGGTCTCGCTCGTTCGATCCAGCAGGTCTCCGAGCAGAAGGCAGCCTAGTTGCTGTTTTCACCCGCGGCGGCAACGCCGCACCCCTGGCGCATTTGCGCCGTGTTTTAACTGATCTCCGTGCATCCGCACGGAAACCGAAAGGACTTAGAAATGGCTAAGCTTACCACCGATGAGATCATCGATGCTCTTAAGGAAATGACCCTTCTCGAGGCTTCCGAGCTCGTTAAGGCTATCGAGGACACCTTCGGCGTTTCCGCCGCTGCTCCTGCCGCTGTTGTCGCCGCTCCCGCTGCTGGCGCTGCTGAGGCCGAGGAGAAGACCGAGTTTGACGTCGTGCTCGAGGGCTTCGGCGACAACAAGATCCAGGTCATCAAGGCCGTCCGTGAGCTCACCAACCTTGGCCTGAAGGAGGCCAAGGAGGTCGTCGAGGGCGCTCCCAAGGCTGTTCTCGAGGGTGCCAAGAAGGAGGACGCCGAGGCTGCCAAGGAGAAGCTCGAGGCTGCTGGCGCTGCTGTCACCCTCAAGTAATCAGGCTTTCTCGCCAGATTTCTTTGCAGACGGGGTTCGCATTGCGAGCCCCGTCTTTTTTGTTTTTAGGTCCCTCGGTATCGGTTGCTCAAACTGCCATGTTCTGTGATTTGCGTCGTATCGGGTGTCCTGCCGTTGGGCAATTAAATTGCACCATTCGAGCAATAATTTGCGTTGACTTGCTGAAGAATTGTCCCTGCCTTGTAGCGACATATAGTTCCAGCGGTAAGATGCTTGGGCATCGCAATTTGGTCTGCGGCTGTGCGCCGCACGCATGGGACGCTTTTGCGCCTGCGAAAGGATCTTTGAATAACATGAAGGCAATCATCCCCGCCGCCGGTCTTGGCACGCGTTTTCTGCCTGGCACCAAGTGCACGCCCAAAGAGATGCTGCCGGTGCTCGACAAGCCCGTCATCCAGTATGTCGTCGAGGAGGCACTCGACCCCGAGGAGGTCGACGACGCCATCATCGTTACCTCGCCCGGCAAGCCCGAGCTGCTGAACTACTTCCAGCCCGACCGTTCGCTCGAGAACCTGCTGCGCGAGCGCGGCAAGAACGCCTATGCCGATGCCGTCGCCCACGCTGGCGGTATGCCGGTCGACTTCCGTTATCAGTACGAGCCCAAGGGCCTCGGCCATGCTATTCGCTCTGCTGCCGACGCCGTGGCAGGGGAGAACTTCCTGGTTCTTCTGGGCGACTACGTTGTACCTAACCGCGACATCTGCGACAAGATGCTCGCCGTTTCCAAGGAGCACGGTGGCGCTTCGGTTATCGCCGTCGCTGCTTGCTCGCCCGAGGAAGTCAGCCGCTACGGTGTTATCGCCGGCGAGCGCGTCGGTTCGCTCGAGGGCGCCGAGGACGTTGCCGATGCCGAGCCGGGCGCTGTCTGGCGTATCGGCGGTCTGGTCGAGAAGCCCGCTCCCGAGGCTGCTCCGTCCAACCTGTACATCGTCGGTCGCTACCTGCTGAGCCCGCTGGTCATGGACCTGCTGGCAGATCAGCAGGCCGGCAAGGGCGGCGAGATCCAACTCACCGACGCCATGGCCCGTTCGCTCGACCGCGAGGCCATGTACGCCGTCGTCATCGACCCGCTGTCGGGCTACGACACCGGCACTCCCTCTGGCTGGATGGCCACCAACGCCCTCATGGCTGCAAGCGACCCCCGCTTTGCCGATGCCTTCTGGGACGCCATCGACGAGCGCGGCGGATTGATGCGCAAGTAAGCCTTCGGGCATCGACATTTACGGGCGTGGACCTCGGTTCGCGCCCGTTTTTTATAAGAGCTGCGATTGCTGGCTCTCTGTTCACAGAAAATATATGAACAGATGTTCGATATACATGCATCTACCTGCGTGTTTTCTGTCGAAAAACTTTGCTACTCCAAAAACTCAATCGCGTCAAGGCTTTTCTTGCCCAACGGTCGGTACCTGATAAACTATTAGGTTGCGATAACTGGCGAAGCTATGCCTCGCCAACCCACCGAGCATTTCCGTGAAGGAGGAAAAACCTGGTGACCTACGCATACACTGCCACTGAGCGCAAGCGCGTCAGCTTCGGGAAAATCCCGGAGGCCATGGAGCTCCCCAACCTTATCTCTGTTCAAAGGGAATCCTTTGAGCGTTTTAAGGACGAGGGTCTTCGTGAGGCGTTCAAGGAATCCAGCCCCATCCAGAGCCAGAACCATGTTCTCGAGGTTACCTTCGGCGAGCATCAGTTCGGCGACCCCGCGCACACCGTCGAGGAGTGCCGCGAGAAGGATATGACCTATCAGGCTCCGCTTCTGACCGACGTCCGTCTCACCAACAAGGAGACCGGCGAGATCAAGGAGCAGCTCGTCTTCATGGGCGACTTCCCCATGATGACCGATCAGGGCACCTTCATCATCAACGGTACCGAGCGTATCGTCGTCTCGCAGCTCGTCCGCTCCCCGGGCGTGTACTACAGCTCCGAGATGGATTCGGGCAAGCAGATCTACAAGGCCCAGATCATCCCGTCCCGCGGTGCCTGGCTTGAGTTCGAGGTCGACAAGCGCGACCAGCTCATGGTCTCCATCGACCGTAAGCGCAAGCAGAGCGCCACGATGTTCCTGCGCGCCCTTGGCATCGCCGTCACCAACGACGACATCATCGAGCTGCTCGGTAACTCCGATGTGATCAAGCGCACCCTGGAGCGCGATACCGCCCTTACCCGCGAGGACGCCCTCATCGAGATCTACCGTCGTCTGCGCCCGGGCGAGCCTCCCACCGTGGACGCTTCCCGCAGCCTGCTCGAGGGTCTGCTCTTTAACCCGCAGCGCTACGACCTGGCCCGCGTCGGTCGTTACAAGGTCAACAAGAAGCTCAACCTCACCACCGAGGAAGAGGTCACGGTGCTCACCGACGAGGATATCGTCGCGACGCTGCGCTACCTGCTGTCCCTCGCTGCCGGCGAGCAGGGCTTCAAGGTCGACGACATCGACCACTTTGGCAACCGCCGCATCCGTACCGTCGGCGAGCTCGTCGCCAACCAGTTCCGTATCGGCATGAGCCGTATGGAGCGCGTCGTCCGCGAGCGCATGAGCTCCCAGGACATCGACGAGATCACCCCGCAGTCGCTCATCAACATCCGCCCGATCGTGGCCTCCATCAAGGAGTTCTTCGGTTCCTCGCAGCTCTCGCAGTTCATGGACCAGGCGAACCCCCTGACCGGTCTGACCCACAAGCGCCGTCTGTCCGCACTCGGCCCTGGTGGTCTTGCCGGCCACAAGTCCGGCTCCAGCCGCCGCACCAACGTGCCGACGGCCGTCCGCGACGTTCACAACTCGCACTACAGCCGCATGTGCCCGATCGAGACCCCCGAAGGCCCCAATATCGGCCTGATCGGCTCGCTCGCCCTCTACGCCCGCGTCAACGAGTATGGCTTCATCGAGGCCCCGTTCCGTCGTGTCGAGAACGGCGTTGCCACCGATCAGATCGACTGGATGACCGCTGACGAGGAAGAGAAGCACGTCATCGCGCCGGCCAACACGCCGCTCGATCCCAAGACCAACGAGTTCATCACGACCGATGCCGAGGGCAAGCTTGTTCGTCCGCACACCGTGATCGCCCGTACCCGCGACTTCGACGGCTCCTTCGGCGCTCCCGCCGACGTGCCCGTCGAGGACGTCGACTACATGGACGTCTCGCCGCGTCAGATGCTCTCCGTCGCAGCCACGCTGATCCCGTTCCTTGAGCACGACGACGCCAAGCGTACGCTGATGGGCGCCAACATGCAGCGTCAGGCCGTGCCGCTGGTTCACCCCGCCGCTCCCTATGTCGGTACCGGCATGGAGCGTCGCGCCGCTCTGGACTCCGGCGAGGTCACCCTGGCCAAGAACGCCGGCGAGGTCATCTTTGCCGACGCCGCCAAGATTATCGTCAAGCATGCCGGTGGCATGGACGAGTATCATCTGGCCAAGTACCAGCGCTCCAACCAGTCCACCTGCATCAACCACCGTCCGCTCGTACGCGTCGGTGACACCGTTGAGCAGGGCGAGCCCCTGGCTGACGGTCCTTCGACCGATCATGGCGAGCTCGCACTGGGTCAGAACCTCACTGTGGCCTACATGCCGTGGGAAGGCTTTAACTACGAGGACGGTATCGTCGTGTCCGAGCGCCTGGTGGCCGAGGACCTGCTGACGACCATCAACATTACCCGTCACGAGATCGACGCCCGCGACACCAAGCTCGGCCCCGAGGAGATCACCCGCGAGATCCCGAACCTCTCCGAGGACATGCTTGCCAACCTCGACGAGGACGGCATCATCCGCATCGGCGCCGAGGTCGGCCCTGGCGACATCCTGGTCGGCAAGGTCACGCCTAAGGGCGAGAGCGCTCTGACCGCCGAGGAGCGCCTGCTGCGCGCCATCTTCGGTGCCAAGGCCCACGACGTCCGCGATACCTCCCTTAAGATGCCTCACGGCGCTTACGGCCGCGTTATCGATGTCGTCCGCTTTAGCCGCGAGAACGGCGACGACCTGGCCCCCGGCGTCAACGAGCAGGTGCGCGTCTACGTCGCCCAGCGTCGTAAGATCCAGCAGGGCGATAAGATCGCCGGCCGCCACGGCAACAAGGGTGTTATCTGTAACGTTCTGCCGGTCGAGGACATGCCCTACATGGCTGACGGTACCCCGATCGACGTTATCCTCAACCCGCTGGGCGTTCCTTCGCGTATGAACGTCGGCCAGCTGCTCGAGTGCCACCTTGGCTGGGCTGCTGCCTGCGGTTGGGATACCGAGCAGGCCGACTCCGACAAGTATGTCCCCGGTCCGTTCTTCACCGCCACGCCTGTCTTCGACGGCGCCAAGGAGGACGAGATCGCCGAGGTCATCCGTCGTGCCAACAAGAACATGCTCAACAAGGCCACCGCTGCCTTTGGCGATCACATGCGTCCCGAGTTCGTCACCCAGCTTGACGAGCGCGGCAAGACCCGTCTGTTCGACGGCCGCACCGGCGAGGAGTTCCGCGAGCCCATTACCGTGGGTACGTCCTACATCCTCAAGCTCGGCCACATGGTCGACGACAAGATCCACGCCCGTTCGACCGGCCCTTACAGCCTGGTTACCCAGCAGCCTCTGGGCGGCAAGGCCCAGTTCGGCGGCCAGCGCTTCGGCGAGATGGAAGT
>CALJDJ010000108.1 GCA_938023705.1 uncultured Collinsella sp. | reverse complement strand
CGGAATTCTGGCTGATGACTTGTTCGCGACAAAGACTCGATAGGCAGCCCACTCTATGCCCTCCCATAAGTTGCGGTGAAATGGGGACTGAATTTGGGGTTGAATCGTTTAAACAGTCCCCATTTCACCGCAACTTATGGGAGGGCATAGAAAAAGGCGGGGGCTCCTGGTGGAGTCCTCGCCTTTGTTACAGGGGGCGATGTTATTCGCGTACTGTGGGATTAGACCAGGCGGGCGTTGATCGTCTTGGCGATCTCGGCGGCGTCGGTGGAACCCTTGACGGTGTCACGGAAGTCCTCGTCCATGAGCGCCTCGGCAACCTTGGACAGGATCTTGAGGTGCGTGGTGCCAGCCTGTGCACCAGGGATGAGCAGAGCGATGGCCACGTTGACAGGAGCGCCGTCCATGGTATCCCAACCGGTCACGCCGGACTCGTCCTTAACGACGATGACGGCAGCCTCGGTAATGGCGTCGGACTTGGCATGCGGGATGGCGAAGCCCTCCATCATGCCCGTGGTGCCCTCGGCCTCGCGGGCCAGGAAGGCGTTCATGACGGCGTCGGCGTCACTGGCGATACCGGCCTTGACAGCCTGGTTGGAAACGAAGCTCAGAGCCTCGTCACGAGAAGCGAAGTCCTCGGCGACAAAGACGTTCTCGACCTTCACGAAGTCGGCAGCCTCGGCCTTGGGAGCCTCGACAGCAGCGGCCTTGGGGGCCTCAACCGACTTGGCTGCAGGAGCGGCCTTCTGGTTCTTCTCGAAGTCGTACTTCTTGAAGGCCACGAACAGGATGCCACCGACAACAGCGCCGATGAGGATCGCGAGGACCCAAAGCGGACCGTTCTCGACAACGGGCAGGACCAGGAAGCCACCGTGAGGCGCCGGATCGTGAACGTTGAACATAATGGTCAGGATCGAAGCGATAGAGGAACCGAGCATCATGATGGGCATGACGGGCCAGATGTTCTTGGTCATGAACGGAATGGCGCCCTCGGTGATGTGGGTGCAACCAAGAATGAGGTTGACGATACCGGCGTCGTGATCCTCCTGGCTGAAGTACTTCTTGCCGACAACGACGGCAAAGGTGGTAATCAGCGGCGGAACGATGCAGGCGGCGGAGACGGCAGCCATGAAATTGGTGCCGAAGTTGTAGGTATCGGTGCCAACACCGGCGGCCAGAGCCTCGGTGAGCATAGCGGTACCGGTGACGTAAGCAGCCTTGTTGACCGGGCCGCCCATGTCAAAGGCGCACATGCAGCCAATGGCAAGACCCAGGACAACGGCGCCAGAGGCGGACAGGCCCTTGAGGAAGTCCATCATGGCGGTGTTGATGGCAGCCATGGGGCCGGAAATGCCGAGCATGACCAGGCCGACAATAGCCGTCGAGAACAGCGGGTACAGGAAGATAGCCTTGAGGCCGTCCAGGTTCTTGGGCAGGCCGGCAAAGACCTTCTCGAGCAGCAGGATGACATAGCCGGCGAGGAAGCCGCCAACGATGCCGCCCAGGAAGCCGAAGCCCACGCCGGCGCCACCGGCGTCGATCATGCCGGTCTCGGCGTTAACAGGCAGGCCCTGGATGGCGATCATACCGGCAACAAAGCCGGGGACGAGCGCCGGGCGCTTGCCGATGGATTCGGCGATGTAGGCGGAAAGCACCGGAACCATAAGGTTCATGGCGATGCCGCCGATGATCTTCAACATCGCAGCAAAGCTGTTGTAGTCAGACGCCGTCGAATCGAAGGACGTAATGCCCCACAGGAACGAAACGGCGGTCAGGACACCACCGGCAACGACGAAGACCAGCATATGGCTGACGCCGTTCATAAGGTGCTTGTAGATGACGTGGCCGATGGACTCCTTCTCCTCGACCTCGTCCTCGACATCGGCAGCGGCTGCAACCGTGCCGTCGCTCTTGGCGGCGAGCGCGCGGTCAATCAGCTTACCGGCGGCCTCAACGGACAGGGCCTTGGAAACACCAACGGAAACCATGGGCTTGCCGGCGAAACGCTCAGCCTGGACATCCTTATCGGCTGCGACGACGACGGCCTTGGCGCCAGCGATCTCGCTCTTGCTGAGCTCGTTCTCGACACCGACCTGGCCATGAGTCTCGACCTTAATGGTCAGACCGCGCTCGGCAGCTGCCTTCTCCAGCGCCTCCTTAGCCATGAAGGTGTGCGCAATGCCGGTCGGGCAACCGGTGGCGGCGATGATGTCAAACTTAGCCATGTGTCCCTCCTTTTAAAGTTTTGCGCCCGCAGGCGCTCCCCTACACGCGCGTCCTTGCGCGCTTTTCCACAACTGAAAGATACCAACCTACCGTCCGCGTGAGAAGAGACAAAGCGCAATTCTCCGGTGAAAGGTTCTTTCATAACCGTAAACGGTAGGTGAAAGTTTACCATCAACACTTGAAACGGCAAGGTGTATCTTGTTATTGAAAATCCCCCTATACTATGACATTACAAAACGATTCCGATTTTCATGCCAACCAGGAGCCATCCATGACCGATAGTAGCAAGAGCGCACTTTCCCTCATTAGTACCCATCAGGGATACAGCGAGTCCGAGCAGCGCATTGTCGACTATATATTGGAGCACCAGTCCGAGGCGCCACGCCTCACGGCGGCTCAGCTCTCACGCGCCGCCGCCACGTCCGAGGCGACCGTTTCGCGCTTCTGCCGCAAACTTGGCTTTGGTAGCTTCCGCAGCTTTCAGTTTTCGTTGGCGAGGGATTTGGAAAGCCAGCGCAACGAGGGCCTGACTGACGAGGTCTCACTCGACAATATGGAGCAGAGCCTCAAGAACATCCTAGCTGCCAAGGTGAGCGAGCTTAATGCGACCATCGACGGGATCGACCACGATACGCTGGCGGCTGTTGTACATGACCTTAAGCATGCAGGGGTTATTGAGTTTGCGGCTGTGGGCAATACGAACGCGGTCGCGCTCGATGCGACGTTTAAATTTTCGCAGCTGGGCCTGCGCTGCATGGCGAGCACCATAAGCGAGACCTCGATTGGTTTTGCGCTCACGTTACGTCCGGGTGACGTTATCGTACTGATTTCGAACTCGGGCAAGTCGCGCCGTTTGAATCGCATGGCAAAAGCGGCTCGCGACTGCGGCGCAACCGTAGTCGTCATCAGCAGCGACAGCAAATCCCCGCTCGCGCGCCTGGCAGACTACACTTTTAATACCGTCAACCACGAAGCGCTGTTGACGACGGGCGACTTTGCGTTCTCTAAGATAAGCGCCACAATGATCATAGAGGTCATCTACAACTTCCTGCTGCCCGAAATCGAGGACGCCCGAGAGCACATCAGCTACTACGAGGAGCTCATCCAGCCGGATAAGGTCGTTGAGTAAAACGCGTAGTGGGACAAAAATTTCAGTCTATTTTGTCCCACCAACACCGCTGATACGACCTAGCCTCGAACTTCTTCCAGCATCTGCCTGGCGTGCGCCAGGCTTGCCTCGGACTGATCGCCGCTGAGCATGCGGGCGATCTCGGCGGTACGCGCTTCGCCAGTTACCTCGTCCAAATGCGTCTGGGGAACATCGCCCGGTTCCTTGCTGACGACATAATGCTTGTCAGCCATGACGGCGACTTGCGCCAAGTGGGTTACGACAATCACCTGATGCGTAGCGGCGAGATCTGCCAGCACGCCCGCGAGTGCACGCGCCGTGGAGCCACCGACACCAGCATCGACCTCGTCAAACACCAGTGTATCAACACCGTCCGCGTTACCGAGGACAACCTTGCTTGCCAGCATAACGCGGCTGAGCTCGCCGCCCGACGCAATGCGGCGCAGGGGTCGCGGCGTCAAGCCGGCACCGCTGCGATACAAAAGCTCGTAGCTCGAAGGACCCGCCGGCGTCCACTCGGCGCGCGGAAGATCACGCGACTCCCAAACGAGCTCGGCGCCGCCCATCTCCAAGCGTGCCATCTGACGACCAACCTCGTGGCAGAAGCGCGGGGCAGCCGTATTGCGAGCGCGCTTAAGCGCCTTGGCAGCGGCAAACAACTCGCGCTCGGCAGCACCAAGTGATTCACGCGCCTTTTTGATCTGTTCATCGCCATCATCGACCAAGGACAGCAGCTCTTGCGAGCGATCGCGCATGGCAAAAACATCGTCCATGGTGGGACCCCACTGACGCAACAGGCCCTTGAGGTCGGAATACCGCTCACGCATGCGAGCGAGCTCGCGCGGGTCGAAGGCGACGCCATCGCGATAGGCACGAAGCTCGTTCGCGCTATCCTCAAGGGAGATACAGGCATCCGAAAGCGCATCGGCAATGTCGCCCAGTTTGCGATCGACGGTAGCCATACGGGAAAGCTCTGCCACGGCGCTGTTCACGGCATCGAGCGCTCCCCCTTCGGCGGCAAGTGATGCATGGGCATCGTTAGCAGTGGCGACCAGCACCTCGGCATGTTCGGAGCGCGGCAGCAGTTCCTCGAGTTCCTCATACTCGCCCGGCTTGGGGTCGACCTCGCCGATGCGCTCGAGGGCAAAGCGCGCCTCCTCGACACGGCTCCCCTGCGCGCGTGAGGCTTCCTCCACACGGCGAAGCTCCTTGGCGGCGTCACGCGAAGCCTTGAAGCAGGCACGGTAACGGTCGAGCGCCTCGAGCGCAGAGCGACCAGCCCAGGCATCGACCATGGCAACGTGATGCGCCGGATCGAGGAGGCGCTGGTGCTCGTGCTGACCGCAAAGATCCATCATCACGCCGACGCGCTCCGAAAGCTCACGCACGCTGGCGATGCGGCCGTCAATTTTTACGCGGCTGCGGCCCTCGGCAGAAAGGCTACGCTGTACGGTGAACCCCTCCGTGTCGTGCGGACCGTCGAACAGGCGCGCCTCGACGCTCGCCAGCGCCTCGCCCTCGCGCACCGTCGACGAATCCGCGCGCTCGCCCAAAATAAGCTTGAGGGCCGAGAGCAGCGCGGTCTTGCCGGCGCCGGTCTCGCCGGTCAAAACCGTTAGGCCCGCACTCGGAACCAACGTCGCCTCGCGAATGAGCGCGATGTTGGAAACCTGCAGCTCATCGATCATGGCGCACTCCATAGAACACGCGGCTCACCGAGTTATAGAAGCTCTCGGGACCGTAATCAAGCAGCAGCACGTCGCCGGGACCACGGCGCACGGCCACGCTCTCGACCGTGCCATCGCAGGTAATAAACTGTCCGTCGATGGCAATCGCCGGCACGCTCGGGCGATCATCGGACATAAAGATCTCGACGACATCACTCGGCGAGGTCAAAAAAGCGCGAGCCTGAATGGTATGCGGGGCGATGGGCACACAGACCATACCCGTGTAATCGGGGCTGACAATGGGACCGCCGGCGGAAAGCGCGTAGCCGGTGGAGCCGGTCGCCGTCGAAACGACGACACCGTCGCCGCGAAGGCGGTCGATATGATGGCCGGACACCGTGATGTCAAACTCAACCATATCGGACAGGGGGCCGCGCGTAAGTGCCATATCGTTGAGGGCAAACGTGCGCACGACATCCTTCGTGCCGTCTTCGCGCACGGACACGATATCCGCGGCGATGGTGGCGCGGCGGCTCACGTGCAGCTCGCCGGACAGGGCGTCGCTCACGACCTGCAGAATGTCGCGCTCCTCGGGGCTCGCAGCAGTTAAAAAACCCAGGTGACCATAGGAAAGACCAAGGATAGGAATCTCGCGATGGTTGAGGATGCGGGCAGCGCGCAGCAGCGTACCGTCGCCGCCGAGCGTAATGACCAGATCGGAGCCGTCAATATCAGGCGTGCTTTGAATCTTCGATCGCTGGTCGGCAGCCCATGCGACCTCATAGCCCTGGCGCGTCAGCCAAAGCTCGAGCATCAGGCCGCTCTCGACCGCCTCTTGCTTGTAGTAATTGGGAACCAGAAAGACCTTCATAGCGTTGCAGCTTTCTCGCTCAAAACCGATACCTGGGATTGCAGCTCATCGTCGGCGCGCTCCCCGGGGACAAACCTTGTGCCGTACAAGAAAAACTCAACGTTGCCCTTAGCGCCATGGATGGGCGACACACACACGTCAAGCGGGAACAGGCCCTTGACGGCAAAAAGCTCAATCGCTGCCACGAGCGTATCGCGGCGGACGGCGGGGTCGGTCACGATACCGCCCTCGCCCACCAGCGCAGCCGGCGCCTCAAACTGGGGCTTTACGAGCGTGCAGAACGAACCCGAAGGCTTCAGGCACGCCAGCACGGCGTCGATTATATTCGCGATGCTGGTAAACGAGACATCGCACACAGCCAGGTCGATGGCGCCGGCATAACCAAGTTCAGGCAGCTGCGTCACGTTTGTGCGCTCATGCAGCGTCACGCGATCGTCCTGACGCAGCGACCAATCAAACTGGGCACGGCCCACGTCCACCGAGACAACGGTCGCAGCTCCGCGCTTGAGCAGGCAATCGGTAAAGCCGCCGGTAGAGCAGCCCACATCCAGACAGCTAAGGCCCGTCGGATTGATGCCAAACGCATCAAGCGCGCCTTCGAGCTTAAGACCGCCGCGGCCAACATAGGGAATGCGCCCCTTCACGTGCAGCGGCAGGCCCGGGATCACCTTAAGGCCCGGCGAAGTCAAACGCTCGCCGCCACTCGAGACCAAGCCGGCCATAAGAGTGCGAAGGGCATCCGCGCGATCGGCGCAGATGCCCTGTGAAATCAGTTCGTCATCAAGACGCACGCGTTTCATGAATGCCATCAACCATTCGTATCCGGAGATGCGGCCTAGCTATCCTGGGATTCGTTTGCCGCATCCTCATCGTATTCCTGCTCGAGCTTGTCGGCCTCACGCGGCGTCAGCTCAAACTTATCGACCATGTCGACCGCGCGGGAGCCCAGCTCAATCGCCTCGTCAAACAGATCGAGCGAACGCTCCAAGGAGGTATCCTTGGAGCGAACGGTAGCGATGATCTGATCCAAGCGGTCCGAAATCTCGTCGAAGTTGCGGACGGAACCCTCTGGCATGGCTACTCCTCGACGGAGTCGGCCTCGACGGCCTCAGCAGCGTCCGCGTCCTCGGCCAGCACGCCAGCCTCGGCCTGAGCAGCCGCAACCTTTGCGGCAGCCTCGGCAGCCTGTGCCTCCTCGCGAGCGCGATCTTCGGCCAGCAGCTCCTGGTACAGGTCCTCGCCCGGCAGCTCTTCACTGCGAGCGATCTTACCCAGCACGCCGTTGACGAACGACGCGGACTGGTCGGTGCCATAGGCCTTGGCAAGCTCGACGGCCTCGTTGATCACGATGGCATCCGAGACCTCCTCGTCGGTGAGGAAACGCATCTCGTAAACGGCGATACGCAGCAGATTGCGGTCGGCGCCGGGCATGCGCATAAGATCCCAGTTTTTGGCAACGGAACGCAGAGCGCAGTCGATGCGGTCGATATGCTCGTAAGCACCGCGGCACAGCTCCAGCGCATAGGGGTCGAGGGGACCCTTCGAGATCAGGAAATCGCCCTCGAGGACGCGCTCGAGCGGGCTGTCCGTGGCCTCGGCCTGGAACAGCAGCTGCAGCGCCTGACTGCGGGCAAGCGTGCGCCCGCGATAAACCTTAAGGCTCAAAGGTTACTCCTTGGGGAAAACGAGGCCGTCGATGCAAACGTCAACGCGCTCGACCTCAACGCCAACCTGGGCATCGATGGCGGCGACCACGGCAGCGCGAACGGCCTCGGCGAGTTTCTTGAACGGATAGCCAAAGAACACCACAACGCGCACGGTAAGTGCGAGCTTGTCGCCGATGACCTCGGCCTCGACCGCCGGCTCGGAAGCCGGGGCCTTGGACGAGAGCATCATGGAGACAAGGTTGGTGGCAAGGTCCTTGACGCCAACGGAGGCGATGCCCTCGACATCCGACACGGCGCGCGAGACGATGGCGGTCAGAACATCGGGCGAAATGCCGATGCCGTCAATCTTGATTTCCTGGGGCATGAGTCCTCCTAGAAGAGTTGGTTGCTAGACGCGGGAGACGAACTTGCCGTCGCGGGTGTCAACCTTGATGACCTCGCCCTCGTTGAGGTACATGGGGACCTGGATGACGGCGCCGGTGTCGATCGTGGCCGGCTTGGTGGAACCCTGGACGGTGTCGCCCTTAAAGCCCGGGTCGGTCTGGACGATGGTGGTCTCGATGAACATAGGCGGGGTCACGCCCATGAGCTCATCGTCGGCGAAGAGCAGCTGGCAAATGTCGTTCTCGCGCAGCCACTTGGAGTTCTCGCCCACCATGTCCTCGGGAACAGGAACCTGCTCATAGGTCTCATTGTCCATGAAAATGTAGTCGGTGCCATCGTTGTAGAGGTACTGGAACTCACGGGTGGTGAGCATAACGCTCTCGAACTTGGTGCCGGCGTTGCAGGTGTTCTCGACGACGCGGCCGCTCTTGATGTCGCGGGTCTTGTAGCGCACAAACGCGCCGCCCTTGCCCGGCTTGACATGCTGGAACTCGACGATGGTGTAGACCTTGTCCTTGATACGGAGACCGAGGCCGTTCTTGAAGTCGGCGGTAGAAATGGTAGGCATAGCGACCTTTCTTGTTATGGGCAGAACGCACAAGCGTCCAAATTACATACGACAGAAATTATACACTTGCAGACGGCGCCTGCGGAGAGCGCATAAAAAGAGAACGCGGGGCGTCCGGATCGATTCGGACGCCCCGCCCCAAACTATCTACCGAAGTAGACTAGCAGTCGATAACGTGCAGGTCGTGCGGGGTCTTGGTGAAGGGCTCGTAGCCGTTCTCGGTGACAACGCCGTAGTCCTCCAGGCGCACGCCGCCCACGCCGGGCAGGTAGACGCCGGGCTCCATGGTGACAACCGAGCCGATCTCGATGGTGTTCTTGCTACGGTTGAAGTTGGGCAGCTCGTGGATGTCGATACCAACGCCGTGGCCCAAGCCATGGTTGTAGTAATCGCCATAGCCGGCATCGCCGATGATCTTCTTGGAAAGCTTGAAAATGTCGTTGCCCTCAACGCCCGGATGGATGGCGGCGACGCACTCCTCGTGTGTACGGCGCACGAGCGCGTACAGGTCGAGCTGCTCCTGGGTAGGCTCGCCCATCACGACGGTGCGTGTCATGTCGGAGCGGTAATCACAGTAGCCCGCGCCGTAATCCATAAGAACGAAATCGCCCTTCTCGATCACGCGGTCGCTCGGCACGGCATGCGGGTTGGCGGTGTTGGGACCACTCGCCACGATGGAGCCGAAGGCAAGGCTATCGGCGCCGTTGGCGAACATAAAGTTCTCGAGCTCGTTGCGAACCTGCTTCTCGGTCATACCGGGCTTAATATAGCCGAGCATGTGCTGGAAGGCGGCGTCGGTAATCGACTGCGCATGGCGCATGAGCTCGATCTCCTCGGCGTCCTTGATGGCGCGCATCTTGCGAATGTCGTCATGCATCAGCGGCAGCATGCAGGCGACGGAACGATCCTCAAGGCCACGCTGGATACCCTGGTAAAAGTTGATCTGCATGTCGTCCTCGACAGCGCAGACACGGCACTTGTTAGCCGCGATCTTGCCGGCGACCCAACCGGGGATGGTGCCCTCGTCCATGTCGTAGACCCAGGGGCTGCCGGCGGACGTGTTCTCCTCAAAGCTGTTGAGATAGCGTGAGTCGGTATGGAACAGGCACTGGTCGGCCGTAATAAATGCAGCGTGCGGGAACTCGAAGGTGTAGTCGAAGACGCCCTTCACGCCCGTGAGCCAACGAAGGTTGGCCTCGTCGCGCACGACGATAGCGTCGTAGCCGCGCTCAGCCATCAGGGCACGGACACGCTCGATACGACCGGCAGGACCGGCAGCAAACTCAGACATGCAGATTCCTTTCTAATTGTCCTCATAAAAGCGGGACGGGCCTCGATCGAAAGATGGAATCGCGCGCGATTCGCAACCGATTGGAAACCCGCCCCTCAACATGATACGAAAGACGATGTATGTCAATAAATCCTAGAGAAGTTCTTTGCGAGAAGCCAAGTATGCGTGAGCATGGCGGTCGAGAACCTCGTCCTCAACGCTCGTTAGACGAATGGCGCCGAGCGCCGCGGGCAGCGGCAACATACTACGGTTCGAGCGGTCAAACTGCTGCCTGCGGAACTCCTCGATATATGAGGCAGGCTCCAGATCGAAGGCAAGCTCCTCGATACCAAAGTCCTCCAGGCAGTCATCGACCTCAAATACGTAATCGATATCAAAGTCGCAGGCATCATGTGCTAGGCGCGCCTCAAAGCGCATCCCCTCGGACAGCAGCTGGTAGGCAGGAACCTGCACCGCGGCTTTGCCCAGGCAGACGCGCAGAGTACGCTCCCCCGTCTTGCCAAAGTCTAGAGCGTGGCGGGCGCTGGGATTCGTAGCCATCAGTACGTCCTTACGGGCAGTCTGAGACCACTGAACGGCATTGACGAGCGCGACCTCCTCGCCCGCGAGAATCTCGGGGACGGTCTCGGTAAACTGATTCCAGCGGGACTTGCTGCTCGAAAGCATGGTGCCAACAAGTACCACATAGCCAAGTTTGAGGTCATCGGGGTCCGCCTCGCGAACAAGATCAAGGTCACACACGACCAACCCCGGCTCGGGACGGAACGCGATAGCGGGAAGCGCATTCGCCGACGAGGCAACGAGCGGCCTCATGGTCGTCGCGACCGTGAGCATGGCGTCAAACGTCGTCGGCAGCAAGGCGCACTCGGTGCGACCGCACCACTGATTGGCACACCAGCAAACGACTGAGCAGGTCGCCGTGTCGCCGACAGCGACAACGAGATCATCGCAGGTAATGCCGTTAGCCGACAGCGCGCCAAAGACGGTATCGGCATCGACCAGCGTAGCACCGGCAGGCGAAACCTCGAGGACGAGCGGCGACACGGCAAAACCGGCGTCAACCAGTGCATGCTCGACAACCTCGCCAAAACGCTCGGATGTGGCGTCGTTCCAAACCACCATCGCACGCTTAGGCTTGCCCACAGCCGAGGCAAACATGCGCGACAGCTCCTCGAACGCCCCCAATCCGACGCGGACATCGACACTGCGGTTTTGGAAATTGATAAGTTGACGGCGAATCATAGCAGTCCACGCTCCAAAAGCATCTCGGCACAAAGGTAGGAAACGTCCTCGAAGGACTTGTTGCGAATATCAAGGGTAATATCGGCCGCCTGGCGATACAGCGGACGGCGATGCTCAAACAAGCGCGCAGCGTGCTCGGGCGAGCGGAAATCGGGCCGGGTATCGGAGCGACGAATCTGGCGCAACGAGTCCTCAAAGTCGCCTTCGAGGTACACGCATGTACCCATCTCGTGCATCAGCTCAATGTTCACCGGCGTCTCGACGATGCCGCCTCCGCACGATACCAGCAGGCTGCGCTCGCTTTGAAGCGAACGGAGTGCCGAGGTCTCGAGCTCGCGAAAACGATCCTCGCCCTCGGTCTCAAATATCTCGGTCACCGACTTGCCGCATCGACGCACAACCAAGCGATCGGTATCGATGAATCGACGCTTGAACATAGTGCCCACATTGCGCGCAAGCGTCGACTTGCCCGCGCCCAAAAAGCCGATAAAGAAGATATGGTCGCAGCCGTGTTTGATGTGCTGGGACATGGCGAAACCTATTCCTCGCAGGGAAGGTCGCGCAGGGCCCGGCGCTCAAAGATACGGAAGATCTGCGTGTACCACAGGTCCTGGGTTGCCTGCGGCTTGACCAGAATGGTGTCAACGCCGGCAAAGTTACCGCTCCACACGTCCGTGTACAGCTGATCGCCGATCAGCACCGCCTCGTCTGCCGTGGCGCCGAGGCGCTTAAGACCCGCCTTCAAGGCAAACGGGGCGGGCTTCATGGCGTGGCTGATGGCCTCGAGTCCCAGCTCGCGTGCAGAGCTCATGACCTGATCGCGATGCCAGTTGTTGGACACCATGCACAGCTTAAAGCCTTTGGCGCGGGCGGTATCGAGCCAAGCGGAAACCGCGGCGGGAACCTGCTCGGTGTCGCGCGGAACCAGAGTGTTATCGCGATCGAGCAGAATGGCGCGTTTGCCGTCGGCCCACAGGGTATCAAGGTCGATGCGATCGACCGAGGCAACGTATCGTTTGGGGCTAAATATCCTCATGCTAATTCCAAGACTGTTGATGCTCTTCGTAGGTTTGCGAGAAGTACTCCTCGTCCTGCGTAATGTAGAAATACAGGTCATCAGAGTCGGTCGGCTCAAGCGTGGCCTTGAGTGCCTCGAGCGACGGAGAGCAGATGGGCGTGGGCGGCAGACCCTCGTGCTTATAGGTGTTATAGGGGCTATCACTCTGCAGGTCGTCGGCGGTAACCTCGCCACCGGTGACATACATCATGGTCGCATCGCTGTTGAGATAACGCAGACCGTCGAGCTTGCCGGCAAGGCGGTTGTAGAAGACCGAGGCCACGTGCGCACGTTGATCGGCGTTGAGGCCCTCGCGCTCAACGATAGAGGCCAAGTTGACGATGTCGTAGTCGGACATCTCCACACCGTAGCGCTCCTTGATCTTGGCTTCGCAGCTCGCAAAGTCAAGCGACTTGTACTCGGTCTTAAACTGATCGAGCATGGCGCGAATCACGTCATCGGCCGTCGGCGAATCACCCAACGAATAGGTCTTGGGGAACAAGAAACCCTCGAGCGAGTCGTTGGCGGCGCCCTTAAGGAAGCTATAGTCATCCACGTAATTGGAGGCCTTAGCCTGGTTGAGGAAGTCTTTCTTAGAGATGCTGTCGTAGGCCTGGGCCACACGGTCAGCGACTTGATCGACCGTCAGGCCCTCAGGGATAGTCAGCGCATTGGAGCCCGCGTTAGGACCTTCCATGAGCTGTTGAACAACCTTGGTCGCATCCATGAGCGTGGTGAACGAGTAGGTGCCAGGCTTAAGCGACATATCAGCGTTGAGCTTTTTCACCGCCGCGTAGTAATCCTTGGGATTTTCGACGATATGGTTCTCGGAG
Source organism: uncultured Collinsella sp. (assembly GCA_938023705.1). Taxonomy (GTDB): domain Bacteria; phylum Actinomycetota; class Coriobacteriia; order Coriobacteriales; family Coriobacteriaceae; genus Collinsella. The sequence continues at coordinate 18,277 of CALJDJ010000108.1, read as the reverse complement.
AGAATCGAGGCGATCGTATCGCCCGAAGCACCGTCGGGAATGGTCACCGTAACCTGCTGACCAGCCGTGACCTTCGTATCCTCACCGGCAAAGAAGCCCTTGACGGCAGGCACGACAAAGAAAGCGATAGTAGCAAGCGCAATTACGGCCACCACAACGCCGATGATCATAGGAACCGGAGAACTCTTCTTTTGAGCACCGCGACGAGCATGCGTGTTGTAGCTCGAGCGAGTCGCCGGAGCAACGCCATGCGAACCGCGAGCGTGATGCAAATGCGATTGGGGGACCTGCGTTCGCTGGGTAGGTGCCTGTTGCTTAAAGCGAGCACCGCCTGCAGGCTGAGCCGAACGAGCAGTGGGCTGGTGAGCCGCGTGAGAAGCCGGATACTGAACCGAACGAGCAGAAGGCTGCTGACCCGTCCGTTGAACAGGTTGGGCCGAACGAGAGGAGGACTGCACCGGGCGCGCGGCAGACTGAGCTGCGCGCTGGGTCGGCTGTGCCGGACGCTGGCCAGGCTGGGCAGGGCGCGACGCCGGCTGACGTGTACGATTCGGCTGGCGCGGATCGGGAGCGCTAGGCATGCGAAACCTCCTCGTTTTTACGATCAAGCCACGTCTGCAAAAACAGGCTGGCGGCAATCATGTCAATCTTGCCCCTCATCTGTTTTTCGTTGAGGCCCTGCTCGCGCATGATACGCTTGGCCTCTTGCGAGGACAGGCGCTCGTCCTCAAACTCCAACGGAAGATCGAGCTCGTCGGCAATCTTTTGCGCAACAGCGGCAACACGCTCGGCCTGGGGACCGGGCTCACCGGCCATGGTCAGGGGACGCCCACTTACCAGGATATCGGGCTCATAGTCCTCGACCAGGTAGCGGAACGTCTTGGCCATACCGGTGACCTCTGCAGCCGGGAGCACCTTGACAGGCATCGCCATCTTGCCATCACGGCTCGAGACGGCGATGCCGATCCTGGTCTCCCCTATGTCCAGCGCAAGCGCGACCACAGCGATTACCTAGATTCTTAGGCGCCGAGCGCGGTCTTAGCGGCCGCGAGGGCATCGGCGATGCCGGCGGCGTTCTTGCCACCGGCCTGGGCCATGTTGGGACGGCCGCCACCGCGACCGTCAACCAGGCCCGCAATCTGCTTGATCACGTTGCCGGCATGGAAACCGGCCTTGACGGCGTCATCAGAGCCGGCGGCGAGCAGGGCCGGGGTGCCCTTCTCGGTCACGCTGGCGACGACGCAAGCGACGGGGCCGGCAACCTTCTGGTGCACGGTATCCCAGACGTTGCGCAGGTCTGCGGCCTCGAGACCCTGGAGCTCAGCGACAACGAGCTTGTAGCCATTCAGCTCGACAGCGCCTTCGATGGCGCTGGAAATCGCATCGGAGGAACCACCGGTGAGTGCCTTCTTGAGCTTGTTGGAAGTCTCGCGCAGCTCGGCCTGCAGGTTCTCCACGCGGGCGGGAACCTCGTCAACACGGCACTTGAGCGCCGCCGCGGCGGCGTCAACGAGTGCCAGGCGGTCGGCCATGTAATCGAGAGCGCCCTTGGAGGTCACGGCCTCGATACGGCGGACATTTGAGCCCGTGGAGGACTCGGAAATAATCTTGAACAGGCCGATCTCGGCGGTGTTGGCGGCATGCGTACCACCGCAGAGCTCACGGGAGAACGGCTGATCCTCGGCGCCCACGGAGACGACGCGGACGACGTCGCCGTACTTCTCGCCAAACAGAGCGACAGCACCCGCGGCCTTAGCCTCGTCGATGCCCATGACGCGGGTCACGACCGGCTTGGAAGCGAAGATCTGCTGGTTGACCAGGTCCTCGACAGCCTTGAGCTGCTCGGAGGACAGGGCCTCGAAGTGCGTGAAGTCAAAGCGAAGGTGCTCGGGCGTCACCAACGAGCCAGCCTGGGAGACATGCTCGCCCAGGACCTGCTTAAGCGCGGCGTCGAGCAGGTGCGTGGCAGTGTGGTTGCGGCGCAGGAAGCCACGACGCTCGGCGTCGAGCGCGGCGGTCACGGTAGCACCGACGGTCAGTGTGCCCTCGGCAACGTGCGCGACGTGAGCATACAGGCCATTGTGGTTCTTGGTGTCGGCAACAGTCAGCGCAACGCCCTCGGCGGAAAGCTCGCCGGCATCGCCCTGCTGGCCACCCATCTCGGCGTAGAACGGGGTGCGGTCGAGCACGACCTCGACGTCCTCGCCCGCAGCGGCGGACTCGACGGACTCGCCGTTGCGCACGATGGCGACAACCTTGGCGCCATCGATGACGTCGTTGTCATAGCCGTCGAACTCGGTCGCGGCAACCTTGTCGGAAAGCTCGACCCACACGTCGTTGAAGCTGCCCCAGGCATCGCCCTTGGCGTTGGCGCGGGCGCGGGCCTTCTGGTCCTCCATGCAAGCGGTAAAGCCGTCCATGTCGACGTCGTGACCGGCAGCACCGGCGATCTCGACGGTCAGGTCGATGGGGAAACCAAAGGTGTCATGCAGCTTAAAGGCAACGTCGCCCGAAAGGACAGCGCCCTCGGCAAGCGCGGCCAGGGCCTCGTCCAGGTAAACGCGGCCGTTGTCGAGCGTCGTGGAGAAACGCTCCTCCTCGGAGGCGACGATGCCCTTAACGAGCGCGACGTTCTTGAGCAGCTCGGGATAGGCCTCGCCCATCTGAGCGTTGACCTCGTCGATAAACTTGGTCAGGAAGGCGCCCTCGATGCCCAGCAGACGACCGTGGAACACGGCACGGCGGAGCAGGCGGCGAAGGACGTACTCGCGACCCTCGTTGCCGGGCAGGATGCCGTCGGAGATCATAAAGTCGACGGCACGGGAGTGGTCGGCGATGATGCGCAGGGAGCGGCTGGCACCGGAGTAATCGTCGGCGTCATAGGTCTTGCCGCTGATCTTCTCACCGAGCTTGATGAGGTGCTGCATCAGATCGCCGTCGTAGTTAGCGGTCTTGTGCTGCATGATAGCGGCCATGCGCTCCAGGCCCATACCCGTATCGAGGTTGCGGTGCGGCAGCTCCGGCATGGAGCCGTCCTCCTGGCGGTCGTACTGGGTAAACACGAGGTTCCAGAACTCAAGGAAGCGGTCGCAGTCGCAGCCGGGCTTGCAGTCGGGGCTGCCACAACCGACCTCTTCGCCCATGTCAAAGTAGATCTCGGAGCACGGACCGCAGGGGCCGGTGGGGCCAGCGGCCCAGAAGTTGTCGTCCTCGCCCAGACGCGAGATGTGATCCTCGGCAACGCCCAGGGAGCGCCACACGTCATGGGTCTCGTCGTCCTCGGTAAAGACGGTGAAGTACAGGCGATCGAGCGGCAGCTTGAACTCCTTGGTGATGAGCTCAAAGGCCCAAGCGCAGGCCTGCTGCTTGGAGACGCCGCCAAAGGAGAAGTCGCCGAGCATCTCAAAGAAGGACAGGTGACGGCCGTCCTCGCCGATGCAATCGATGTCGTTGGTGCGGACGCACTTCTGGCAGGAGATCGCGCCGATCTCCTTCATGGTCTTCTTGCCCTGGTAGTACTCCTTAAACTGATTCATGCCGGCGTTGGCAAGCAACAGCGAAGGATCGTCGGGGACGAGGGACGAAGAAGGATAGAGCTTAAGACCGCGCTCCTCAAAGAAGTTGAGGAACTTAGAGCGAATCTCGGCCGTAGTCATTGACGGGTAGTCAGCACTCATAGAGGGAATCTCCTCGGTTTCACATCGAAACAGTTCAAACGTAACGATATTACCATCCCACCGCGCCTGTGCAAAAAAGAGGGCCGCCAAACAGCGACCCTCCAGCGAAAGTGCACGTTATTATGGTCTGTCAAATACTTTGAAAAAAAATGATTTTGGTAAAATTTCATATAGGAATCGTCCGGAAGGAGCGATCAATGAATAGCAAACGGTTTGTCGTGAATGCACTAACCTCAGTAGCCCTTTTAGCAATCTTCGCTTACTCGAGCTGGTATGTGAACCAGCCGAGATTTGGCTACGCATTGTACGCAGTAACATCTGGCGATAAAGCGTATTACACCCTAAGCGCAATTGACACCATCTTTTTCTATGTGGCTGGCCCCTTATCAATCGCTTTGATCGCGTTTATTGTTATTTACAACATCAAGAAACGCTAACAGGGCCTATTTGGAATCCGAATCGTCCATGGAGCCGTCGATGCCGGTTTTGGTGTCGTCGTCAGAGCTTGTGTCGTCGTCCTTGGCAAAGGGGTTCTTAAAGAAACCCGTCGCGTCGGGCTGTAGGCCTGAGAGCTTAATCCAGGGATTATCGAGCTCGGGCTTGGGCATTGCCTGGGCCTCGGGGGCGGTCTCGTTGCCGATGAGTTCGGACTCGTAGATGAACGTATCGTCGCCAAGCGCGTCGTAGGCGGCAACTGGGTTACCCTCGGTATCGCGATACGGAGTGCCCTTAAACACGGCGCCGTCGTATGCCACGAGCTGACGACCGGTCTCGTTCTCAAAGTAGTAGACGAAGATGCCCTTGAGGGCCGCGCACAGCGGAATGGCGATAACCATGCCGATGGGACCCATGAGTGCCGAACCGATAACGAGAGCCGTCAGGCTCATAACGGGATGCACCTGCACCGAGCTCTGCATGACCTTAGGCGAAATAACATTATCGGTGACGTTTTGAGCCACCATGGTCACGACAAGCGTCCACAACGCCAGCATGGGGCTGAACATAAAGCCGAGCACCGTGGCGATCGCCGCACTCACCCAGGGACCGACAACCGGAACCAGGTGCATAATGCCGGTAAAGATAGCCATGAGTGCTGCATACGGATGGCCGATGATCGTAAAACCAATAAAGGCAAGAAAACCGCCACAGATCGATGTGATGACCATGCCACGCATGTAGCCGCCGACCGAACGCGAAAGGATGGCCACCATAAAGCGGTACGAGGTCTCTTTTTCCTGCCCGATGATGGTGCAGACCTCGTGGTGCATGCGGGGATAATCGCAGGCAAGCCAGTAGGCAAGCACCAGACCCAGGAAGATGACGAACAGCTGCGAGGCCGTGTTGGTAATGAGCGGAAACACACCGCGGCCGAGCTCGGCAGCGATTTGCGAGACGTACTTGGACGCTACGGTAACCAACGAAGAAAGATTGTCGTCCAGATACTCCTTGAGCGGCGTGTTGTTGAGCGTCTTAGCGTGCGAGAGCATCTCGTTGAGATCGCCACCCGCAACACGAAGCTGCTCGGGCAGGCGGCTCAGGACTTCCATGATTTGACCGAGCAAAATAGGTGATAGGATGCAGACGACGCCGACGAGCACGGCAACAACCACAATGAGTGCGATGAGCGAACCGAGGCCACGTCCGACGCCGTGATGCTCGAGCCAGTTGGTGATCGGAGACATCACAAAAGCGATGATGGAACCGACAGCGAGAAACTCGATGACCGGTGCCAGGATGCCCATAAGGTTAAAGATGACGGCAGCTATGACAATGCAGCCGACGACGCCCCAAATGCGCAGCGTCAGAATGCGGGTATCGCGAAGCGTGCGGTCGATTTGTTGGGGGTGCTCACTCATGAACGAATCATCACTCCGTCGGGGTCAATCTTATCTTGAATCTTCTTAAGGGTACGGCGCAGCAGGCGCGAGACCTGCACCTGCGAGATGCCAAGCTTCTTGGCAATCTCGATCTGGGTCATGCCCTTAACGAAGCGCAGCTCGATAACCTCGCGCTCGCGCGGCGAGAAATCGCGGATGGCTTCCTCGATTACCAGGCGGTCATCGGTAAAGTCGAGCTCGTTGTCGTCGTCGGCATAGCGATCGAGAATCGAAGGCGCATCATCGGAATCGGACGCACCGGGGGCCTCGATGGGCACCGAGGTGTAGGCCGAGGACGATTCCATGGCTTCGAGCACCTCGTCGACGGTCACGCCAAGGTAATCGGCGATTTCCTCAACCTTGGGCGAGCGCTGAAGCTCGTTGGTAAGCTTATCGGTGGCCTGGTTAACCTTGGCAGAGAGCTCCTGCAGACGACGCGGCACGCGCACACTCCAGCCCTTGTCGCGGAAGTGGCGCTTAATCTCGCCCAAGATGGTGGGCGTGGCAAACGTCGTGAACTCGAGTCCGCGCTCGGGATCAAAGCGATCGATAGCCTTGAGCAAGCCCAAGTACCCGACCTGCAAAAGGTCATCGAGCGGCTCGCCGCGGTTCTTGAATTTGTTGGCAAGAAACCTTACCAGGTTCATATGGGACATGACGAGTTGCTCGCGAGCATCCGGATCACCGGTCTCCTTATAACGACGAAACAGCTCGCGGGTTTTCTCCTTGTCCCAAGCGGTCTTGCCGCTCCGGGAGCGTTCGGTCATATTAGATATCCGCCTTGAGGTCGAGGGAAAGCGTTAGGGGCGCTGTAGTCTTTTCGTAGGAGTCGCACACACTCGCCAAAATGAGCTCGGCATACACGGCAGCCTGGTCATCCTCATCGACAGTCGCCTGGTCGCCAAAGGTAAAGGTCATGCCCACATGCGATTCGTCGACATCGAATTTGATCGAGATATCGTCGGAATCAACAGCCGTGCAGCCAAAAATGAAGGCTTCTTCGGCAGCCATACGAATGTCCTCGATGCGATCGACGGACATAGAGCACAGGGCGCCGACGTTGGCGGCCGTCATGCGCACCAAGCGCGCGAGACGCGGATCACCGGCAACGCTCAGCGTAATGGGGCAGGTTGCTTCGCTACTCATCGCAGGACTCCTCGGAGGTCTCGGCAGGCGTATAGGTGTAATACTGAGCAGGCTTAGCAGCGGGCTTCTGAACATCATCGTCGTCAGCAGCGGCATCGTCGTCGCCAATCAGAACGCGCTCAGTGGGCTGCTCGGCCTCGGCGGCGGCAGCGGCGAGCTTGCGATCGGCGTCGGCTGCAGGAGCCTTCACCTTATTGAAGAGCTTCTGCACGGCGCCAGCAGCAGAATCAGTTACGCTCGATACGGCATTGCTGGCCTCAGCCACGCTGCCCGTGACCTCGGAGATGTCGCGAACGACCGCCTCAACCTCAACGAGGTTAGACGTCAGAGCATCAACGGCAGTCTTGCTCGACTTGAGGAGCGGCTCAACCTGTGCCAGCGCGGGGGTGAGCTCATCGACAGCGCCATCAAGCTTTGCCACCACGGGCTGTGCCTCGGCAAGCGTATTGTTAAGGTCGCTCACGGTCTTATCGAGCGAGTCAACGACGGTGCGAGTCTTACGCAGTGTGAGTGCAAGCTCAACGACGGCCCACACGCCGACAACAGCAAGCAGCAGCAGGGCGATTTGAATGGGACTCATACAAGCCTCCCAAAGGAATCGAAATACAGACGCTGTTCATGGTACCCCAAAGGGGACCGAACATGCCAAGCGTGAGATCCTGGGACAAAATAATCAGCAGTTACTTCGGAGCATTCCCGCTACGGTCGCGTTCGCTTTGCTCCACACGCCACTCTTCCCAACCGCGGCCGGCAGGCTGCCAGAACGCGCCGCGCTCCAACCCCTCGGGCAAATAGCGCTGATCGACCCAGCCTTCGGGATAATCGTGCGGGTACTTGTATACACCGTACTCGTCGCTGCCGGGACGGTGACGATCGCGCAGGTAGCTGGGCACCTCGCGAAGACCACTGCTGTGGATATCGGCCAGCGCCGCATCGATCGAGGCCTCACACGCGTTGGACTTAGGCGCCAGGCACACATAGAGCGCAGCCTGAGCCAGGTTGATGCGACACTCGGGATAGCCAATGACCTCGGCAGATTTAAATGCGGCATGTGCCACCAAAAGCGCCTGCGGGTCGGCGTTGCCAACATCCTCGGAAGCCTGAATCATAATGCGGCGAGCGATAAACTTGGGATCCTCCCCTGCATCGATCATGCGCGCGAGCCAATAGATCGTGGCATCGGGATCGCTGCCGCGCATAGATTTAATAAACGCACTGATAATGTCGTAGTGCATGTCACCGTTTTTGTCATACGAAAACCCACGACGTGGATTGGCGATCTTCACGTCATCCACGGTAATGGGATAGCGTTCCCCCGCCGCCGGCGCTGGCGTTCCCTCAGTATCGGGACGCGTAACGGCAATCTCACTCGCAAGCTCGAGCGTCGTGAGCGCCGAGCGCGCATCACCCGCGGCCAGCGTGCAAATGGTCTTGACTGTATCCTCATCGGCCGAGAACTTACCGTTTAAACCCTGCGGCGCCTCGAGCGCACGCTCAATGAGCATGGCGATATCCTCGTCCTTCAGGTGCTCAAGCTCTACCACACGCCCACGCGAGAGCAATGCCGAGTTGACCTCAAAGTACGGGTTTTCCGTCGTGGCGCCAATCATAATGACGGTGCGGTTCTCGACCGCATGCAGCAGGGCATCTTGCTGCGACTTCGAAAAGCGATGGATCTCATCGATAAACAGAATGGTGCGGCGGTCGTAGGTGTTCAGACGGGTCTTAGCCTCATCGATTACGCGGCGCAGGTCCTTCACAGTGCCCGTCACGGCGCTGACCTCGACAAACTCGCTCTTGGTATGGTTGGCGATAATGTGGGCCAGCGTCGTCTTACCCGTACCGGCCGGCCCGTACAGAATCACGCTCGAAAGCACATCGTGCTCGATCGCGGCACGCAACCATGAACCCTTACCGACGGCCTTTTGCTGGCCCACATACTCGTCGAGCGAATTAGGGCGCATGCGCACCGCAAGCGGCGCATTCTGAAAGGAACGCTCGCGCGTCGAAGCAGAAAAAAGGTCGTCCATAGCCATCCCGTGCATCAATCAAAAACGTTTTCCACAAACAGTATACCGAATAAATACGAACTACCGTTCGTTAATATAGGTACGATGCGGAAACTTTAGACCCGGGAACAGCTTGCTCGTCAGCTCGCAGAAATAACCGTCCGTCATGCTCGCGATGTAATCCACCACGGCTTGATCCTTGTCGTCCTGCCAGGCATAGGTACGATCGTAGTAGGAAAGCTGCTGCTCAATGCGCGAAATATGGTGCTTAAAGATGTAGGAGGACTCGTCACCCTCGTTTATATCCCGCAGGCAACGGTCGTAGAGCTTTTCGAACGCCTCGCGCAGCTCCTCCTCGGAATCGCCTTCGATACCGCCCTTGCTATAGATCTTCTCGTAGTTCTCGCGCTTGGCTCGGCGAATTTCCTCAAACAGGTCCTCGCTCATCTCGATGCGCGGCTTACCATAGCTATGCTCAACGATATCGATGGAAGCGTGCGTGAGGATCCAGCTGTTATAGGCGCCGCCCCGACCATCGTCAAAAGCGTCGGGCGGAAGCAGACCCGCCGCGATCGCATCCTGACGGTCACGACCGACGTAGGCAAGAATATCCGAGATGCGAACGACGCAGCCCTCGAGCGTCATGGGACGCAGGTGCCCAATGGCGCCATAGCCCGTGGCGATGCAGTCCTCGACCGCCTGATCGAACTGGTCAAAGGAGCCCATATCCGACAATTCAAACACGCGTTGCTCGTACTCGCCGTTATGGCATAGCACGCCGTCGAGCGTCTGGAGCGACACGTTGCGGCCATACAGGGCGTCGAGCACGCGGACCGACTGCACGTTATGGAAAAAGTAGCGACCCGTGCGCTCATGATAGATATCGTTGAGAAAACGCTCGCCGGCATGGCCGAAAGGCGTGTGGCCCAAGTCGTGGCCTAAGCCAATCGCCTCGATCAGATCGCAGTTGAGCCCCAGGGCGCAACCGATATCGCGCGCAATGCGCGAAACAAGCTGCACGTGCAGGCCACGACGCGACAGGTCGTCGTTGCTGCGAAAACTGAAGACCTGTGTTTTGCCGGCATAGCGAGTGTACGCCGGAAGATGAAGAATCTTTTCGGTATCGCGCATAAACGCCGGACGCATAAGCGTGCCTTTGTCGGAGGCGCGATCAATACGACGAATGACCTGATCGTCGTTGCAACGATACGGGTTAACATAGCCCGAAGCACGATCGGTGGCAATGCGCTCGAAAAGTTCGGGCGACAACGCCGAGGGAATTCGGTCCATGCGCGCCTTAATGACGGCCGTTTCTTGATTAGTTGCCATGGCATGCTCCTTAAAAAGGATGCGCAATCGGTTACAATGTCCAGCCCACGACCTCGATTATGGCAAATATCGGCACCAAAAACGGGAGCAATGGCAGGGAGCGCGATTTTGTGAAGAGGCAGGAGAGGGCCAGGACCAGGAGCGCGACGGCAAATGCCACGATGCCGCCCAGAGGGTCGAGCGTGCAAAGCGCGAAAAGCGCCTTGGCATCCCCCATGCCGATGCCGGGGGCCTGGCGGAAACGCCGCCAAAGCGACTCGGTCAGCACAAGGGAAAGGTACACGATAACGGCAGGACCGGCGTGGTCAAGCGCCGTGTTCAAGCCCCTGTCCAGCCAAACGCCTGCAAACGCCGCCACGGCGCATGCGGCGGCAAGCGCGTTGGGAAACCGTCGTTCACGGACATCAATCACCGCACCGGCAAAGGCGCAGATCCAAAAGGGAATATAGACCATTGAACACCTCCCGGGGCAGTCTCTAAAAAGCAAAAACCACCACAGAGGTGCCTGTCCCCTTTGTGGTGGTTTTGGTGGTGGTTATTTAGCGCCCTGCATGACCTCGTCGAGGGTAACGTTGACGGCATGCTGCGTCGGGACCCAGTCGACCTTCAGGAACAACGCAGCCACCGTAATGGGGATATAGCTGAACATAAAGATCGGGAAGGTAAACAGGTTGGTCACCAGGCGCCACTTTTGCGCGCAATGGATGTGCTTGTACTCGAAGATAGTCGTGAGCAGCGCCAGGATAAAGAAGGTCTGATACATCATCGCGAAGGTCATAATGAGCGAGGCGGCACAAGCCTGCATCTCAACCTCGGTGGCCAAGAAGCCGTGCGAAAGCCCGCCCACGATGAGGAAGGTCGCGTTGGCGAGCATGGAGATCAGGGACAGCAGCATACCCGGAGCAATCGTCATAAACATGTCGTAGGCGGCAAAGCGGTGATAACGGAAGGTCGACTTGACCAGATGCTTACCGTAGGTAAAGAACACCTGGTAGAAGCCCTTGGTCCAGCGCATACGCTGCTTCCAGGACGCCTTAAACGTCACGGGCTGCTCGTCAAAAAACTCCGCCGGCGCATAACCGATGCGAATGCCGTGAATGGCACAGAACGTAGTGAACTGGATGTCCTCGGTCAGCGTATGGAACTGCCAGCCGTGCATGCCCTCAATAACGCTAGCCGAGATAAGGTAGCCCGAACCCGATACGGCGCAGGACGTCTTGCAGATGTTGCGCGCGTTGTTGAGAAAACGCGCCTCGCGCAGATACCAAGTGGCATTCGCTGCCGAGATCCACGAGCTTCCGAAGTTCTTGGAGTTACGATAGCTCGTGACCACATGGAAGCCCTGGTCAAAGGCATCATTCATCTTGGACACGTAATCGCGGGCGATAACATTATCGGCATCGAAGATAAAGTAACCTTCAAAGGTGTCGGGATACTCGTTAAGGATACGGTCGAAACCAAAGTCCATGACCCAGCTCTTGCCTTTACGGGCCAGGTCGTTTCGCTCGTACACGACAGCGCCCGCCTCGCGCGCGAGCTGCGCGGTGTTATCGGTGCAGGCATCGGCGACGACAAAGACCTCGATGAGCTCGGACGGATAATCCTGGTCCTTGATGGAGCGAACGAGGTTGGCGATCACGGCCTCCTCGTTATGCGCCGCGATAAAGAAGGCATACCGGTGGAGTTTTTTGGCCTTGGGAGGCGCGACCTCGCCGCGGAGAGCACCGATGACAAAGAAGACCACCTGGTACAAGAAGCAGACCGTGAGCAGCGTGACGACAATCTGGTTGAAGATCACGATGGGTGTGTTGGTTTGTAAAAAGGCGAGCATGCAGGCTCCCAGGAACGTGTTACGTAAACAACCGTATATCTTACCGCAGGCTTACCGAGTTCAAGAAACCACCTAATACTGGCTAGGCTTCGAGCAGACCGAGCTGCGGTACGATTTCGTCGCCGGCAGCAGTGCGACCAAGCGAACGCGGGGCTAAGTCGTCGAGGACGGCGGCGAGATCCCACGGCAGCTCGTCGCGGCACTCAATGCGCTCTCCCGTCACGGGATGATCGAACGCCACGCGCCAGGAATGGAGGAATTGCCTGGTCAGACCCTGATCGGCACGCGCATCGCACTTACCGTAGAGCGGATCGCCCACGCAGGCGTGGTTGATATGGCGCATGTGCACGCGAATCTGATGCGTGCGGCCCGTAAACAGGTGGCACTCGACGAGCGTATAACCGTCGTCAAAACGCGTGGAATCAAAGCGCTCGAGGACCTTAAAGGTCGTAATGGCCTGGCGCGCGAAAGGATCGTCCGAAACTGCCATCTTGACACGGTCACGCGTAGAACGGGCAATGCCGGTGTTAATGGTGCCCTCGTCCATAGCGATATGACCGTGAACGAGCGTAATGTAGCGGCGGTCGAGCGTGCGCGTACGGATAAGATTTTGGAGCGCGCGCTGGGTGTCGTCGTCCTTGGCAGCAAGCATGAGACCCGAGGTATCGCGATCCAAACGATGCACGATACCGGGGCGATCCTCGCCCTGCACAGTGCCCAGATGGTCGATACCGCAGTGATAGACCAGGGCATTCGCGAGCGTACCGCTCTCATGACCATGCGCAGGATGGCACACCAGGCCGCGCTGCTTGGAGAGCACAATGAGATATTCGTCCTCATAGCGAATGTCGAGCGGGATGGCTTCGGGAATCACATCGGTCGGGTCGTGCGGCTCGGGCAAATCGACCGAAATACGGTCACCGGCCCGCACGGCGTACTTTTTGGACAGGCAGGTCTCGCCATTGACACATACGGCACCGCCCTCAATCAGATGCGCGCAGGCAGAGCGCGTAGGACAGCCGTCATTGGCGCCCAGATAGGCGTCAAGGCGCTGACCAGCGGCATCGTCGGCAACAAGGATATGAATGTCAGCCATTAGCGCTCATTCCTTTCGCGAATCTTGCGGGCACGCTCCCCACGCTGCTTGGCTTTGCGCTTGGCGCGGGCCTCGTCACGGGCGTTAAGCTCGGCGGTCGCATCGACCTCACGGGCCGCGGGGCTCAAGAACATGTAGCCGAAGAGGGCGAGCACGACGCCCACGGTAATGCCGATATCGGCCACATTGAAGACGGGGAAGTCGATGAAGGTGGTGGCAATAAAATCGGTCACGAAGCCAAAGGCCAAACGATCGATAGCGTTGCCGATAGCACCGCCCGCAACCATCGCCATGCCCACAACCTCAAGATGGGCGAGCTGGGGTGCACGAACGAGGTACACGGCAATAGCGATAATGACCGCCAACGCCAGCACGGCAAACGCGACACCATGCCCCTCGCCCATGCTAAAGGCAGCACCGATATTACGGACAAACATAAAGTCGATGACACCGGGGATGACGGTCACATGCAAAGCGTCGCCCACGGCACGAACCGCAAGCTTGGTCAGCTGGTCAACAAGCAGCACAACCAGCGCCACCCCACCAGCAACACCCAACCGCCAACGCAAAGGCGGCGTCATATCCCCAGCACGACCCAAATCAATCCCCTAGCCTCAAGAACATCGAATTACGTTTAACGTAAGTAATCATCTTATAGTGACAAACGCCAAACGCGCAGCATATTCACCAACGCTAGCGAAATAATCAGCATAAAACAAAAGCGGCATTCCGAAAAACAGAATGCCGCTTTTATTCAGCGGAGCAAATGGGCCGAAGGCGCCCAAATTCTCCCTATAACTAAAATGCCGAGTTACCGTGCCTTAAAGGGCATTCGCACAACGCTTACAGATGTGAGCATGGCCGTTGTACTCGCCGACGGTGGTGCGGTAGTTCCAGCAACGGTCGCAGCACTCGCCCTCGGCAGCATCGATGGCAACAGAAAGCTCCTCGCCCTGGGTAAGCTCAACATCGGAGACGATGTAAAACTCGGCCAGGTCGACGGCCTTGTCGCCGGTCAGCAGCGCATACATTTCGGCGGGAACGACCGCCTTGACGCGGACCTGCTGGCTCTTGGTGAAGGTGCCAGCGGAGCGGGCATCCTCAAGGGCCTTGGTCACGACGCTACGGAGCTCGAGTGAAGCCTCGAGCACGCCCTCAAAATCGTTGGCCTCGTCGACCGTGATGGGCGACTTGTACCAATCGAGCAGCGCGGCGTACTTCTGGTGATCGACGCAGCCGGCGGGCGCATAGGCCATGGCCTCGTCGACCGTATAGGACAAGATCGGCTGCAGGTCGCGCATGAGCATCGAGAAGAGCTCGGCCAGCACGGTCTGGGCGCTGCGACGCTCGAGCGAACCGGGCTTCTCGCAGTACAGACGGTCCTTCAGGGCGTCGAGATACACGTTGGAGAGCTCGGTAACCACAAAGTCGTAAAGCGCACGGTAGGCGCGCGGGAACTCGTAGCTGGCGTAGGCATCGTCGACCTCGGCCTGGACCTGGGTCAGGCGGGCGACCATGAGCTTGTCGAGCGGCAGCAGGTCGGCAAAGGCGACGCCGTCGGTCTCGGGCTCAAACTGACCCTCGAGCTCGGAGAGCAGGAAGCGCAGCGTGTTGCGGAAACGACGGTAGGCATCGGACGTACGAGCGAGAATCTCGTGGTCGATGGAGACGTCGGAGCTGGTATCGACGGAGGCGACCCACAGACGGATGATGTCGGCACCCATCTCGTCGCAGACCTTATTGGGGTCGATGACGTTGCCGAGCGACTTGGACATCTTGCGGCCCTGGCCGTCGAGGGTAAAGCCCTGCGAGACGACCGCCTTGTACGGAGCGTGGCCGTTGGCGCCCACCGAGGTGAGCAGTGAGCTCTGGAACCAACCGCGGTGCTGGTCAGAGCCCTCGAGGTAGACGTCCGCCGGGTACTCCAGCTCGGGACGGTACTCGCAGACGGCCTTCCAAGACACGCCGGAGTCCCACCACACGTCAAGGATGTCCTTATCAGCCTTGAGGTGATGGCCACCGCACTTGGGGCAGACGCAGGCCTCGCCCAGATAGCTCTCAGGAGCGTCGGTGAACCAGGCGTCGGAGCCCTTCTCGTGGAAGAGCTTGATGACGGCGTCGAGCGTGGCGTCGTTCATGACCTTCTCGCCACAGTCGGCGCAGGTGTAGCTGGGGATAGGCACACCCCAGTTGCGCTGACGGCTGATGCACCAGTCGGGACGCTGCTCGACCATGGCGCCAATGCGGTTGGCGGCGTGGGCCGGATACCACTTGACGTTCTCGCGGACCTCTTTGCCAGCCTGCTCGCGCAAGCCGGTCTTGTCCATCGAGACGAACCACTGGTCGGTAGCACGGAAGAGCACCGGGTGCTTGCAGCGCCAGCAGTGCGGATAGCTGTGCGTGATCTTCTTCTCGAGGACCAGGGTGCCACGCTCGCGCAGGAACTCGATGATGTGCGGGTTGGCCTCATCGGTGTCCATACCGCTGAAGGGGCCGCCGGTGCCAAACTCCTCGCCGGTGTAGAACTTGCCGTCGTCATCGACCGGCATGCAGATGTCGGTGATACCCTCCTTGAGGCAGGCAAAGTAGTCGTCGACGCCGTGACCGGGCGAGTTGTGGACGATACCGGTACCGTCATCGACACCGACGTAATCGGCCAGCAGCGCCACGCCCTCGACACCGTCAAAGATCGGCTGCTTGTAGTGGATGTGGTGGAAGGTCTCGGCGGGAACCACATAGGGCTTGCCGTCGACCATGACCGGGGTGTACTCCCAGCCAAACTCCTCGCAGCACTTGGGAGCCAGGTCCTCGAGCATGACCTCGGCACGGCCATCGTGCTCAACGGCGACATAGGCGGCGCCGGGCTTAAGGGAAACGGCCTGGTCGGAGGGGATGGTCCACGGCGTGGTCGTCCAGATGATGAAGTCGACCGGGCCGTCGAAGTCCTCGAGGCCGGCGGGCTTGGTGGTCATCTCAAAGCGCACGAAAATGGACGGGCTCGTCTCGTCGGAGTACTCGATCTCTGCCTCGGCGAGTGCGGTGTGGCAATGCTTGCACCAGTGAACCGGCTTGTGGCCGCGATAGATCATGCCCTTATCGAACATGGCCTTAAAGACCTCGATGTCGGCGGCATCATGCTGGTGATAGAGCGTCAGATAGGGGTTGTCCCAGTCGCCGAGCACGCCCAGACGGCGGAAGCCGGCCTTCTGGAGCTCGATGTTCTCGACAGCGAACTTGTTGCAAAGCTCACGGATCTTGGCCGTGGAGGTCTGGTTGAACTTCTCGGTGCCGAGCTTCTCCTCGACCTTGTGCTCAATCGGCTGACCGTGGCAGTCCCAACCGGGGACATAGGGAACCTCATAGCCCTGCATCATCCAGTAACGGTTGATCATGTCCTTGGAGATCTTGTTCATGGCATGGCCGATGTGGATCGGGCCGTTGGCGTACGGAGGACCGTCGTGCAGCACGAACTTCTTGTGACCCTCGTTCTTCTTCAGAACCTGCTCGTAGACCTTGTTGTCCTGCCAGTCCTTGAGTCGCTTGGGCTCGGACTTGGAAAGACCGGCACGCATGGGAAATCCGGTTTTAGGCAGATTCATCGTCTGCTTGTACTCGTTTGCCACGGTACCCCTTTCTTGTCATGGGCGCGCACGCCCTCTGGGCACCAAAAAAGCGCCCGTCCCTACAAGCTGGGACGAAGCGCCACAAACGGGCTGCACGCCCGCAAAAGCTCTTCGCTTAACCACCCAGCTTAGATGCCCTCGCCCGCGTATTCGCGCGCTCGCATCCGTTACTCGGCTGGTCTGTATCGACGACCATCTCGGCGATGTCTACTAAGACGAACCTGCGCGGCACGTCCGTTGGGACCGCAGCTCCGGGGTGATTTTCATCGGTCGCATGCACGGGTTCTCAGCGCTCCCCGCTCTCTGTGGCATGCGGACGGCCGACTACTCGTCCCCATCAACGCTTATGCGCTGTATGGTAACACGGTCAACGCCGGCGAAAAACCCTCAACATCGGTTTCATACTTTAGAAACTTCTCGCGATCGCAAGCACTCACTTGGAGCAAAATACCTGAAAGCACTTTATCTAACGAAAGAAGGCTGCTATGCGCACGATTGGAATGAGCGACTACACCGTCGGCGAGGACTGCTTTGACGAGCTGCCCGGCGCACTGGACGAGTACGGAGCGACCAAGGTCGCGATTATCGGTGGTAAACGAGCACTGGCAGCGGCGCTTCCCGGTATCGAAGCGGCGCTGGAGGGCACCGACGTCGAGATTCTGGAGACGCGCGTCTACGGCACCAACAGCACGCGTGCCAATATCGCCAAGGTTGTGAACTCCCCTGCCTGCCAAGAAGCCGACGTTCTTATCGCATGCGGCGGCGGCAAGGCGCTCGACACCGTCAAGACAGCGGCCATCGAGCTCAAGAAGATCGTCTTTACGGTACCGACGATCTGCTCCAACTGCTCGGCCGCGACCGCCATTGCCGTTGTCTACAACGACGACGGCTCGCTCGAGGGCTATTCGTACCCAAACCGCCCCGCGCACATCTTCATCAACCCCAAGATCATCGCCGAGGCTCCGGCGGAGTACTTCTGGGCGGGCGTGGGCGATGCCCTGTCCAAGCAGCCCGAGGTCGAGTACGCCACGAGCGCCGGCAACCTGGAGCACACCGCCGGACTTGGCCTGGCACTCGCCCACACCTGCTCCGAGCCGCTGTTTACCTATGGCGTGCAGGGTCTAGAGGACGTGCGCCAGGACCTGTCGAGCGAGGCCGTCAAGCAGATCGCGCTCGACATCGTGGTCAACACGGGCTATGTCTCGAACCTGACCAACCAAAACGATTACTACTACAACTCGAGCGTGGCGCATGCGTTCTACAACGCCACGTGCAGCATCCCGCGCGAGGGCTCCTACCTGCACGGCGAGGTCGTGAGCCTGGGCGTGCTCGTGCTGTTTGCCTATACGGGCGATACCGAGAACCTTGAGCGCTACGCCGCCTTTAACAAGCAGATGGGGCTGCCCGTGACGCTTGAGCAGGTCGGCCTTTCCGAGGCCGATATCCTTGCCCTGTGCGAGTTCGCACACGCCACCAACGAGTGGAAGGAAGGCAATCCCGAGCCTTTCACCGACGAAAAGTTCGCCGCCGCCATCAAGGCCGCCAACGCCTACGGCCACACGCTTTAGCTCTAGGCCAAAACCGCCACAAAGGGGACAGGCACCTTTGTGGTGGTTTTATATTGCTCCAGTATTCAGTTCGTACTCGAACCCGATTCTTTACGAGAAAGGGTTCGGGTACGTTTTTTGT
>CALJDJ010000107.1 GCA_938023705.1 uncultured Collinsella sp. | reverse complement strand
GGGCTTCTCTCCCGCTGCCCTCGAACGCGGCTGTGAGCGCCTCTTCACAGACGACTCCTCCCGCTCCTTGCGCGACGGGGGCCGCCACTACGGGCTCGGCCTCCACGCCGCCTCCGAGGCTGCGAGCGCCCACGGGGGCTCCGTCTCGCTCGCCAACAGTCCCTCGGGCGGCGCGGTGGCCACCATCGCGGTCCCCCTGTGCGGGATCTGACGATTTCCTCGATGTCTACCTCGACTGCGATATGTCGCTCGCCGAGGCCGCGACGAGATGGTGTTGCGTCTGCCCCGCTTGGTGCTTCTAGCTCAAATTTGATCTGATGTAAGGCCCGTGCAATCCTGCATGGGCCGTTCTTTTGGCAATTGCTCGACCGATTCGTGGCTTGAAACACAAATTATCGAGTTAAGGAGACATGGGTTCATACAGCGGCTCTCAGAGCGCCTGCTGCACTCCCCCGCCATTACCACTATGGCATCCTCGTATAGAGCCCATCCCGCTTGGGGTTTCGTTGCAATCGCCCACTTGTCCACCGATCAAGTGAACTACTGGAATAAATACGGCGACACGCTTGTCCGTTACAGTCGCTATATCTGTGTTAATCGCCGCGATAAATACAGCCTGTACTCGGCTGCATACCAGCTACGCGTATGTAGATTCATATCGCGTTAATAAATCGGCTCAAGCGTGTGCAAAACGCGCAAGTAGCCGCAAAAGGAGATTATCGCGCAGGTAGATTTTTGGCACCCTGTTGCTTAAACAAAATTAAGCAATTGCTTAAAACAAAAAAGGTCAGGCACTAGGTGCCTGACCTGCAAACTTCTGGTCGGGACGACTGGATTCGAACCAGCGACCCCTTGACCCCCAGTCAAGTGCGCTACCAAGCTGCGCCACGTCCCGAAGCTTTTGTTTGTTGCTCTGCTCTCGCTTGCAACAGGGAGTATATTAACCCGAAACTTTGTCCTTGTGCAAGAACTTTTTTACAAATTTTGAAGCAAGTCCAAAATTGTATCTGCGAGCTGGGGTTTTGTTAGAACGGGAAGTTCTTTCGTACCCGTTGTGCTCACAATCCAGGCCTTGTTGGTATCGGTTCCAAAGCCCGAATCGGCGCGTGAGACATCGTTGGCAATAATGGCATCGCAGCCTTTGCGGGTCAATTTGCGCTCGGCGTACTCGACGACGTTATCAGTCTCGGCTGCAAAGCCGATTACGAGGCGATCGCCCTTTTGGCGTGAAAGTTCGGCCAAGATGTCAACGGTCTCGACGAGCTCGATTCGATCCAGGCGCTCGTTGGCCTTTTTGAGTTTATGGTCCGCCGGGGCCGCCGGCGTGTAGTCGGCGACGGCGGCGGCGCAAATGGCCGCGTCGGCCGTCTGGAAGGCGCTCAGCGCTGCCTTGAGCATTTCTGAGGCGGTCTGTACGTGCACGCACTCCACACCGCGGGGAACATCGAGCGATGTCGGTCCCAGCACGAGCGTGACGGCGGCACCGCGACGTGCGGCCTCCCCCGCCAGGGCGATGCCCATCTTGCCCGAAGAACGGTTGCCAATGAATCGCACCGGGTCGATCGGCTCGTGCGTGGGGCCGGCGGTGATGACGATGCGCTTGCCCGTCAGGTCTTGCGGCACGGGGTTGAGCACCTCGCAGACAGCCTCGACGATGTCCTCGGGCTCGCTCATGCGGCCCGTGTCCACGTCGCCGCACGCAAGGTAGCCGCTGCCGGGTCCCACCACGTGAACGCCGCGGTCGCGCAACGTGGCCATGTTGGCCTGTGTGGCCGGTGCCTTCCACATGCCATTGTTCATGGCCGGTGCGATCACGATGGGGCGCGGCGTGGCAAGCAGCGTGGTGGAGATGAGGTCGTCGGCGATGCCGTTGGCCATCTTGGCGATGATATTGGCCGTCGCGGGCGCCACGACCACCAGATCGGGCTCCTGCGCAAGCGAGATATGGTGGATGGGGTCAGACGGGTCGTCGAATAGCCCAACCGCGACCGGCTCATTGGTGAGCGCGCGGAACGTGAGCGGGCCCACGAACTCCGTGGCATGCTCGCTCATAACGACTTTGACACGTGCGCCGCGCTTTTGCAGCAGGCGCACGATATTGCACGACTTATAGGCGGCGATCCCGCCGGTAATGCCCAGCAGGATCGTTTTTCCCTCAAGTTGCATTGAATTGTTGGATGCCGCCGTCATCGCTAGGCTTCCTTGCTCGGGAGCACCAGGAGGCGGTGGCAGTACGGACAGTGCGTAATCTCGCTACCGTCGTGGTTGAGGTCGCTCATGGACGATGCCTGCAGCGCGGTGTGGCAGACCGTGGGGATGTTGCCCTGGATGGTCTCGACGGCCAAGCCGCGGAACTGCTTGAGCAGACGCTCGTAGTCGGTGAGCACGTTGGCCGGCAGCGTGGCGGCAAGAGCGGTGCGCTCCTTAGTGGCGGCTTCGATCTGAGCCTGCAGGTCGGCAGCCTTGGCGCGGGCGGCCTTGGTATCGGCCTTCACGCCCTCCTCGAACTTGGCGATGATGGCCTGCGCGCGGGTCTCGCGGTCGAGCGCCTCTTTGTGGGCGACAACGACATCCTTGCGGGTGTGCTCAATCTTGTCCAGGCGCTTGGCCAGGGTGGCGAGCTCGTTTTCCAGGTCCTGTACCTCGCGGTAGTCGGAGCCGTCAACGTGGCGCTTCTTAGCGGCCTCGATGGCGTTATTGGTCTGGATCTCGGTGGTGTTGAGATCGTCGAGCTCAATATCCAGGTCCTTGCGTTGGGCGTAGAGCTTGGTCATTTCGGCCTTGAGCTTAACGTAGGTCTTGCGCTTGGAAGCGAGCTCCTTGAGCTCCGGCATATTGGCAAGTTCGCTCTTGTTGCGGGCGAGCTCCAAATCGATCTGTTGCAGCTTGAGTAGCGTAGCGCCGGCGCTCATAAGTTCTCTCCTTTTGTCACAGTCCACCATTGGCAAGGGTTCAGTATTTTAATCGCATGACGGGGGTCGACCCCGGCGTCAACTGCAGAGTTCATCAATATATCAACGAACGGCTCCTCGGAGCGGTCGTGGCCGAGCAAGATCACCGGCAGCCCGCGCAAGGCAAGGTCCTGTGCCACGTGGTAGCCCGCCTCGCCCGTCACGACAACATCTGCGCCCGCGGCGATGGCGAGCTCTCCGAAGTCGCCCAGGGAGCCGCCCAAAATGGCGACGGTGCGGCACGGGTGATCTGCCTCGCCCCACACGCGCGGGTCGCTGCCAAACGCCTGGGCGGCGCGGGCGGCAAGGTCGCGCAGGCTGCAGGGGTCGTTGAGGGTCGCAAGGGCGCCCAGACCGGTGAGTTCAGGCTCGTCCGCATGCTCCAGCGAGCTTATGGGCTTTGCGCCTAGCAAATCGCTCAGGCGAACGCGCGCTTCGTGCGAGCGGTCCAGGTTGGTGTGAAGCGAGATGATGCTCACGCCGCAACGGGCAGCCTCGTAGAGGGCCGCACTGCACTGGGGTCGTGTGGCATCCGCCGGACAAAAGGCCTCGGGTGCCTTGATGTATATGGGATGATGCGTCAGCAGCACGTTGGCGCTTGCTTCTTGGGCGCGGCGAACATTAGCCTCAGTCGCATCGAGTGCGCAGGCAACGCCGGTGATCTCCGCGGCCGGATCGCCAACGGAGAGTCCTACGTGGTCCCAGGGCTCGGTGTCCGTCTTGGGATAGCGTGCCAGTAGCGCGCGCTCGAGCTCGGCGACGATCATGCGGCACCTGCGATCGAGAGCAGCGTCTGGGCAAACTCGTCCAGATCGTCCGGATTCACGCGGTCGTCAAAGGAAATGCGCAGTGCACCTAGTGCCTGCTCGCGACCAATGCCCATGGCGCTGAGCACATGGCTCGGGTCCATGCTGCCGCTCGAGCACGCCGAGCCGGCCGAAACCTCAAAGCCGGCGGCATCGAGCTTGACGATGAGCTCCTCGGAGTCCATGCCATCAACGTAGATCGACACCATGCCCGGCAGGCGATCGGCCTGTGCGTAGTCGCCCATGGTGGCATGAATACGCGGATGAGCCGTAAGCGTGGCGTAGAGCTTGTCGGAAAGGGCTTGCAGCTTCGCGCGCTCCTGAGCCACATGGGGCGTCAGAGACGAGGCGGCAGCGGCAAAGGCGAGCTGCGTTCGCAGGTCTTGCGTGCCGGCACGACGACCGGCCTCCTGTCCGCCGCCAAAGATGCGCGGGCGCAGCGGCGTGCGGCTCTTAAGGTAGAGTGCGCCAGATGCCACGGGACCGCCAATCTTGTGGGCTGCGACGGACATGGCGTCGACGCCCAGCTCGGTGACATCGAGCGGAATATGCAGATACCCCTGGATGGCATCGGTGTGGAACAGGGCGCCAACGGTATGCGTGGCCGCGGCAAGCTCGCGGATGGGCTGCACCACGCCGGTCTCGTTGTTGGCAACCATGATGCTCACGAGCGCCACGTCGTCGCCTAGCAGCTCGACAAGCGCGGCAGGCTCAATGTAGCCCATGTGGCAGGGCTGCACCAGGTCGACGGTAAAGCCGGCGGCACGCAGCAACGGCAGGTTGTCCAGAATCGAATCGTGCTCGATGGCCGAAACGATGACACGGTCGCGCTTGCGATCGCGCTGACGAGTGCCCTCGGCAAGACCGAGCAGCGCCAGCTGGTTGGCTTCGGTGCCGCCGTTGGTCAGTACAATCTCGGACGGGCGGACGCGCGCGCCAAAGCTGCGGGCGATCTCGCGACGTGCAACCTCCAGACGCGCGGCAGCCTTGCGGCCGAGCGAATGCAGCGAGTTGGGGTTGACGCCGGCAAGCTCGCTGTCGTCGTACTCGCGCTGCGCAAGGAGCGCCTCGGCGCGCATGGGCGTCGAGGCGGCATAGTCAAGATTCACGGGTATGCGGTTTTGACCTGCGGTCATAAGGGTTTATGCCTCCTGTGCGGCCTCGTTGCCCAGCTTCTGCAGCAGCGCAACCTCGGCAGCGGGATCTTCGGACTTAAATACGGCAGAACCGGCCACGAGCACGTTGGCGCCGGCCTTGACGACCTCGACAATGTTCTTGGAAGAAATGCCACCGTCGACCTCGATGAGGGGCGAAACGCCGTGACGCTCGCACATGGCCCTGAGCTCGTGGAGCTTAGCGATGGTGCCCGGGATAAAGCTCTGACCGCCAAAGCCCGGGTTCACGCTCATGAGCAGCACCATATCGACGACGTCGATGATGCTCTCGAGCACGCACACGGGGGTGGCGGGGTTGAGCACCACGCCGGCCTTAACGCCGCGCTGCTGCAGATGGGTGAGCGTGCGGTGCAGGTGCGTGGAGGCCTCGTAGTGTACGGTGATCATATCGGCGCCGGCGTCTGCGTACCAATCGACCGTCTCGTCGGGGTTCGACACCATGAGGTGTGCGTCGACCGGTACATTGGTGGAGCGCTTGACGGCCTTGAGGATGTCAACGCCAAAGGTGAGGTTGCCGGTAAAGTGACCGTCCATAACGTCAAAGTGCACGTAGTCGGCGCCGGCGATCTTGTCGAGTTCGCCCTTGAGGTTGGCCATGTCGGCCGAGAGGACGGACGGAGCGATTTTAATGGAACCCATGGTAGTAGCCTTTCTGCGCTAGTCGGTGAGTCCGTAGAACTCTTGAGAGGGGACGCGATCGGTAAGAATCTCGAGCGCCCTATCCAAAGTAACACCGTTGTAGAGCGTTTGCTCCACGGCAAAGGTGAGCGGAATGTCTACGCCCAGTGAACGGGCGAGCTCGCTCACGCTGCGGGCGGCGACGGCACCCTCAACCACCATATGCGTGCGCGTCTGGTACTCGTCGAGCGAAACGCCGTGGGCAAATTCGTAGCCAAAGGTGCGGTTGCGCGAATGCTCCGAAGTGCAGGTGGCGATAAGGTCGCCCATGCCGGCAAGCCCCATGCAGGTCATGGCCTGGCCGCCGCGGGCGTGCACCAGGCGGCTGATTTCGGCCAGACCGCGCGTCATGATGAGGGCGAGCGTGTTATCGCCCGCGCCCGAGCCGGCGGAGATGCCGCACACGATGGCGATGACGTTTTTCATAGCGCCGCAGACCTCGACACCGGTCATGTCCTGCGACAGGTAGATGCGGAATGCCGTGGACAGGAGCAGGTCCTTAAAGGTCTCCCCTATCTGCGGATCTTCGCTGGCAATGACGGCGGCAGAAAGTCCGCCACGGCAGATTTCCTCAGCATGGTTGGGGCCCGAGAGGGCAGCCACGCGCCGCTCGTTGCCGATTTCGCTGGCAATGACCTCGCTCATAAGCAAGCCGGACTCGGGCTCGATGCCCTTGGTGAGGCACAGAACCGGCATCTCGTCCGCGATGAACGGCGCCGCCTGGTGGCAGACGTCGCGCAGGTGCGTCGAAGGCACGGCAAATATGATGGCCTCGGCGCCGGCGAACGCCTGGGCTAAGTCCGTCGTGGCGACAACGTTTTCCGGCAGCAGGTAGTCCACCAGATAGCGGGGGTTACGGTGCTCGCCGTTAATGCCGGCGGCCGTCTGCTTGCTATGGGCCCACATGGTCACGCGCTCGGCTCGCGCGGCGGCAAGGCCGGCGACGGCGGTTCCCCAGGAGCCGGAGCCAATCAGCGCAACATTCATGACTCTCTCCTACTTATCGTCGGGTTCGGTGACGCGCTTGGTAAACGAGAGCTTGGACTCCTTACCGCACATGAGCTTTTTGATGTTCGCGCGATGGGCCCACACCACGGTGATGCCGATCATCGCCATGCAAAACTTAAGGCCCAGGCTGCTGTACGGAAAGACCGCGCAGGCGGCGATGGGAAGGCCGATGGCCGCGGCAAGCGAGCCCACCGACACAAACTTGGTGATGGCAACGGCCACGATAAACATGCCCAGCAGCGACAGGCCAATGGGCCAGTACCAGGCAAGGATAACGCCCAGACCGACCGCGATGCCCTTGCCGCCGTGGAAGTTGAGGTAGGGCGAGAAGATGTGGCCCCATACCGCTGCCAGGCAGATGACACCGAGCATCCAGTCGCCGGGGGCTCCAGGCGCCATGATGTTCGGCGGAAAACCATAGCCCAGATCGGCGATGAGCGGACGGGCGATAAGGACACAGATGGCGCCCTTAAGGCAGTCGAGCAGCAGGGTGAGCGCGGCCACCTTGGGGCCGGCCACGCGCAGGGCGTTGGTGGTGCCGATGTTGCCGGAACCCGCCTTGCGAATGTCGGTGTGGTTGAACACGCGGCCCAAGATCAGGCCAAACGGAATCGCCCCGATAAAGAACGAGACCACGGCGCAGATGGCGGTCAGCAGAATCGGATTATGCATCCTTTTGCTCCTTCTTCCTAAAGAAGAGTCGAATGGGCGTGCCGGCAAAATCGAAGGTCGAGCGCATGCGGTTCTCCATGTAGCGCTGGTAGGTGTCGTTGACCAGGTCGCTGTGGTTGACGAAGAACGTGAACGTCGGCGGGTTGACGCCCGTCTGGGTCACGTAGTGCATGCGCAGGCGGCGCTTGCCGTCCACCACGGTATGACCGAACTCGCGCAGGTCGGTGAGGAACGTGTTGAGGCGCGAGGTGCTGATCTTCTGCGAGCGCGTCTTTTCGGCGGCGTCGACCATTGCCCAGATCTTCTCCACGCTGCGGCCGGTCAGGGCCGAGATGCGCAGATACTGGGCCCAGGGAGCCATGACGCCCAGACGGCGGTCGACGGTCTCCATGCAGGCCTCGCGCTTGCGGTCGTCGTCGAGCAGGTCCCACTTGTTGAGCAGCACCACGACGGCGCAGCCGCGCTCGATGGCCAAGCCCATGACCTTCTGGTCCTGCTCGGTAACGCCCACGGAGGCGTCGACGACGAGCAGCGCCACGTCGGCGCGATCGATGGCGCGCAGGCCGCGGACCATCGAGTAGTACTCGATATTCTCGTACACGGTGCTCTTCTTGCGAATACCAGCGGTGTCAACCATGCGGTAGTGCTTGCCGTTGCGCTCCACGACGGTGTCGATGGCGTCGCGCGTCGTGCCGGCAATGTTGGACACGATAGAGCGGTCGGCGCCCAGGATGCGGTTGAACAGCGAGGACTTACCGGCGTTGGGGCGGCCGATGATGGCCACGTTCAGCGCATCGGGGAACTCGTCGGCGACCTCGTCCTCTTCCTCCGGAAGCAGGGCCACGATATCGTCGAGCAGGTCGCCCGTGCCATGACCATGCAGGGCCGAGAGCGGCGTGGGCTCACCGATGCCGAGCGAATAGAACTCCCAGATGCTGTCGTTTTCGCGATCGGGGTTGTCGAGCTTGTTCACCAGCAGAAAGACCGGCTTGTCGCAGCGCTTGAGCATGCGAGCGACCGACTCGTCCTCCTCGGTGACGCCGGTGCGGCCATCGACCACAAACAGGATGACGGCGGCTTCCTCGGCGGCGGCGAGCGCCTGGTCGCGGATGGACGTGGCAAAGACGTCGTCGCTCTTGAGCGGCTCGATACCGCCCGTGTCGACGATGGTGAACTCGCGGCCGTTCCAATCGGCCGTGTGATACGAGCGGTCGCGAGTGACGCCGCGAGACTCGTGGACGATGGCGTCCGAGGTCTGGGCCAGGCGGTTAACGAGCGTGGACTTGCCCACGTTGGGGCGTCCGACGACGGCGACGATAGGTTTCATCTGCTCTCCTTTAATGGGTAGGGTCAGTGGAAGTGTTAGAGTCTGCGGGCACAATGCCAAGGATATGCTCTAGGGTATCGAGCAGCTCATGCGGCATGGTCGACACCACATGAACCTCGGCGCCGCGACTGGTAAGGCTTGCGAGTAAATCGTCACGATGATACTCGTCAAGCGTCATGCCGTCAGCGTTGAATATGAGCTTAGGCACAAAGAGCATAACCCCCGACAGGTCTTGCGGCAGCTGCTCCAAGATATCGCAGGCGACGATGAGGCCAGTCACGTCTACGTTGCCGCCGAAGTAGCGGTTCTTGATGGCTGTGACGGTGCCGGCGAGTCCCTGGGGCGACTCCACAAAGCGCGCCACGGTGTCGCGCGCGCTGGCGCCGGAGAGGCACAGAAGGCGCTGGTTGCGCTCGGCGATGCTAGCGCGGACGCGGGCCAGACGCTCGGCGTCGGCGGCAAGCACGTCGTCGGTCTCGTCCAGATACGAGCGGATCATGCCAATGCCGTCGTAGTACTGCGGGTAACCGTCGTAAAAGTCTGCCTCGGGAGGATCGATGCCGGCGTCCAGGTAGAACTCGTCGCTCATCTGGAAGGTGTGGCGGCCAAAGCGCTCGAAGGCTCGGTCCTGGAAAGGCCGGATCATGGCAATGGTCTCGCGAGCCAGCTCGGGCTTGTCGCTGTAGGACCAGCTAAAGCGGTTCTGATGCTTGGTAAAACCGAGCGGCACAATGCCCAGGCTTGTGATTTGCTCGTGCTCCTCGCAAAAGCGCAGAGTCTTTTGAAGCTCCTCGCCGTCGTTCATGCCGGGGCACAACACGATCTGCGCGTGAATCTCGATGCCGGCGGCCATGATGGCTTCGAGTACGTCCATGCCGCGCTGGGCGTTGCGGCCCATCATGCGGCGGCGGACGTCGGGGCTTACGGCATGGACCGACACGTTCATGGGGCTCATGTTGCGTTGGATGACGTTTTGAACATCATCGTCGGTGAGGTTCGTGAGCGTGACAAAGTTGCCCTGTAAAAAGCTTAGGCGATAGTCGTCGTCGCGAATGTAGAGCGTGGAACGGCCGCCCTTGGGCAGCATGGTCATAAAGCAGAACACGCAGGCGTTCACGCAGGTGCGCATGCCGTCAAAGATGGGGCCGTCGAACTCCAGCCCCCAGTCCTCTCCCGGGAAGCGGTCGAGCTCGACGGAGGTGACGGTGTTGTCGCGTGGGTCGAAAACCTCGAGGTCGACGGTATCATCGTCGGCCTCCCAGAGCCACACGATCATGTCGGTGAGCTGCTCGCCGTTGACCGTGAGCACGTGCATGCCCGGCTCGATACCCACATCCCACGCGGGCGATTCGGGACGCACGTTCTTTACGAGCGCGCCTTCACCCGGCTCGGGGTCGCGGCTGCGCCCGTAATCGGCCACCTCGGCGGCGTATGCGGGTACGGTCTGGTCCATGATTAGCGGCAAAGCTCCTTGATGCGCGCGACGGCGCGTTCGATGTGTTCTTGCGGGGTGGAGGCTCCTGCGGTGATGCCGATGTGGCGTACGTTGACAAACCATGCCGCCTCGATCTCGGATGCCTCCTCGATGTGATGTGTGCGCTCACAGACGTCGGTGCAGATCTGTGCCAGGCGGCGGGTGTTACCCGAGTTCTTGCCGCCCACCACGACCATGCAGTCGCAGCGGTTGGCAAGTGCGGCTGCTGCCTGCTGTCGCTCGCTCGTGGCGGCGCAGATGGTGTTGATCACGCGCAGCTCCTGCACGCGCGGAGTGATGGCAGCCACGACCTCGGCCAGGTTCTGCGCGGTCTGGGTGGTCTGCACAACCAAGCCTACCTTGCCCTTGAGCGGTAGTGCGTCCGCATCGGCGGCGCAACTCACGACTTGAGCGTCATCACCAGCGTGGCCCAGAATGCCCTCGACCTCGGGGTGGCCCGGCTCGCCCACGACGATTACGCGGTAGCCCTCGCGGACCAGGCGCTCGGCGGCCACGTGGACCTTCTTGACGTAGGGGCAGGTGGCATCGATCACGTCGAGGCCGCGCTCGCGAGCAGCATCGATCACCTGCGGCACCACGCCGTGCGCGCGAATGATCACGGTGCCCGACGCGGCGTCGTCCAAGGTTTCTGCTAGACCGACGCCTGCCTCGGCGAGCTCGCGTACCACGATGGGGTTATGGATAAGCGGGCCTAGGGTATGGACCGTAGCGGTCTCCCCCGCCTGCGGGGCGGCCGCCAGGGCCATATCGAGCGCGCGCTGTACGCCGTAGCAGGTGCCGGCGTGAGCTGCAATCTTGATGGTGGGCGCGCCGTCCTGGTCGGACGCAGTCGCGGCGGTGTTCGTCACGTTCTCGCTCATGGCTAGAACCTGCCCGGATGCTCGGCGCACAGTTCGTCGCGCATGGCGTATACGCGGCTCATGGCCTCGGACTCAAACCAAGCCAAGCGCTCCGTACGCTTAAGCCCGGCCGGCGCGTCCGAAAGCGAGACGGCCTTGCCGGCACGAATCCAGCACTTCTTGGGACGCATGAGCTTTTTGCCCGCGGGCGTGATGTCGGACCAGCCACAGATGGCAAGTGGGTTGACGGGCGCCTTGCCCATCTGAGCGATGAGCGCAAAACCGCCATGGACTTCGGGCTTGATCTCGCGCGAGCGGATGCGCGTGCCCTCGGGGAAGATCAGGACGTCCTCGCCGCGCTGCAGCGCATGCTGGGCGGCGCGCAGGCACTTCATGTCGGCGGTGCCGCGCTCCACGGGAATGCCGCCCACGCGGCTAAAGGCCCAGCGTACGATCTTGCTCTTGGCGAACTCGGACTTAAAGATGGGGCGGATGCGGCGCCCGCCAAAGAACAGCGCCGTCTCCACGGCCAAGAGCTCGGCCATCGAGGTGTGGTTGCAGATGACCACGCTGCCGCGTCCGTCCTGGCGCTCAAACAGCAGGTCAGCGTCCTCGACCTTCCAACGCCACATGAGCTTGGAGAAGGCCCAAAGGATGGCCATGACTACGACGACGGTGCCGCGGATGAGCGCCGGGAACTCGGCATAGGGAGCGTTGTAATAATCCTCGGGCGTCTGCTTAAACAGGCGCATGGCCTACCTCCTTTGGTTGATGAGGTCCTCGATTATCGAGACGACCTCGTCGATGGTGTGGGCGGTGGAGTCGACGTGCACGGCGTCCTCGGCGGGCACGAGCGGCGCCACCTCGCGGCTGCTGTCGAGTTTATCGCGCTGCTTGAGGGCGTCGAGGGTCTCGTCGACCTCGGCCTCGAGCTGCTCGGTGGTGAGCGTCTGGGCGTCGTTCTGGTGGCGCTGCAGCACGCGGCGACGGGCGCGCTCGCGCGGGTCAGCGGTCAGGAAGACCTTGACCTGCGCGTTGGGGAATACGACGGTACCGATGTCGCGACCCTCGGCCACGATATCGCGGTCCTCGGCGGCGCGGCGCTGGTGAATGAGCATGGCGGCGCGCACGCCCGGGTAGGCCGAGACCTTGGATACGTTGGCGTCGACCTGCGGGGTACGGATGGCGGCCGAAGCGTCCTGGCCGTCAATGGTCAGGCGCGTGTCCTCGCCGGTGCCGTTGGTAAAGCGAATCTCGATCTGCTCGGCGAGGGCGTCGATGGCCGTCTCGTCGTCCAGATCGATGCCGCGGTCGAGCGCGGCGAAGGTGACGGCGCGATACATGGCGCCCGTGTCGAGCTTGTTAAAGCCCAGCCGGCGGGCGATCTCCTTGGCGATGGTGGATTTGCCGGAACCGGCGGGGCCGTCGATGGCGACGATCATGCAATGCTTCCTTTCGGTGGTTGACGTGCTGGTATGATGCGCGGGCGCTGGGGCGCGGCGGGTTGCCTAGCCTGTGTAGCGCTCGCGGTAGGTGTTGCGCTTTGGTGCGGAGCCGTGGCTGCCGTGGTGACGCGTGCGGCTGGCGGGCGTGTCTTGGGGCTTGCCGCCGTTGCGCTTGGCGCTCGCCTGCTTGGGCGGGATGCCGCCGGCCTTGAGGATCTGCACCTCGCGGTCGGTGAGCTCGCGCCACGAGCCCTTGGCCACGTCCTTGAGCTCCAGGCCGGCAAAGTTGCAGCGGTGCAGACGAATCACCGGGTGGTGGATCTTGCTTAGCATGCGCTTGACCTGATTTTTGCGGCCCTCGCGGATAATGACCTCCACGGCTGTGGTGCCGGGCTTCACACCTTGCGGTGCCACAGCCTCGGCTTCGCGCGCGTTGATGACGCGGCAGATCGCCGGCTGGCACAGGCCGTCGTCGAGCTCGATGCCACGGCGGAGCGGCGTGAGATCGAGCTCGGTCAGCGTCCCGTCAACGAGCGCCTGGTAGGTCTTGTAGACGTGCTTGCTGGGGTGCAGCAGGTCCTGCGACAGGTCGCCGTCGGTGGTAAAGAGCAAAAGGCCCGTGGTGTCGCGGTCCAGGCGGCCCACCGGGAAAAGTCCCGGAAAGCGGTCGCGGGGGACCAGGTCGGCCACGCAAGGGCGCTCCTGCGGGTCGCTCATGGTGGTGAGGTAGCCGGTCGGCTTGTAGAGCATCAAGTACACGGCGCCCTGGTTGAGCTTGACGGGCATGCCGTCGACCTCGATATGGTCGCGGTCGACGTCGACCTTGGTGCCCAGTTCGGTCGCGACCTGGCCGTTGACGGTCACGCGGCCGGCGGTCATTAGGTCCTCCGAGCCACGGCGGCTCGCCACGCCCGCGCGCGCCAAAAAGCGCTGCAGGCGCATGGTGTGCGGATAGACGGGCTGGGCGTCGGTGGCGGGTACTGCGTTACCCATGGCGCGCGTCTCCCCTACTTCGTTAGTCCTCGTCATGCAAATCCTCCGAGGTCTCGTCGACGACCAGGGTTTCCAAGTCCTCGACTGCCTCAACATCTTCAACATCGGTATCGAGCAGTTCGCGCTCTTCGTCCAGGTCATCGGCCTGCTCCTCGAGCGTGGACTGAATGCTGCGGCCGCTCAGGCGCTCGCGGATAAACTGACGCGATTGCTCGTCGGGGGCAAACTGCTCCAGGTCGGGCAGGTCGCGGGTGGAGCGCAGACCGAACTTTTCCAAGAAGGCGTTGGTCGTGCCGTAAATGATGGCCTGACCGCGCTGGGGATCGCGGCCGAGCTCGCGCACCAGGCCCTTGTCCACGAGCGACGCGATGACGCCGTCGGAGTTGACGCCGCGGATGCCCTTGACCACCTCGCGCGTCACAGGCTGGTGGTATGCGATGACGGCCAGGGTTTCGAGCGCCGCCTGCGACAGCTTTTGCGTGTCCCAGCTCAGCACGTAGGCCTCGACCACGTCGTGGTAGGCGGGATGCGTAAACAGGCGCCAGCCGCCGGCGACCTCGCGCAGCTGAAAGCCGCGGTTGGCCTCCTCGTACTCAACCTTGAGCTCGGCGAGCAGCGACGCGCACTCGCCCGGGGCGATATCCAGCGCTCCTGCCAGCGCGGGTGCGCTCACGGGGTCGCTCGACACCAGCAGCAGCGCCTCGAGGGCGCCTTTAAAGCTGTTTGCCTCCAGCGTGGAAAGGGTTGACATGGTTGCGGCTCCTATTCGGTGAGCTCGGGGCCCTCGCCGGGCACGTATGCCTCGGCTCCCTCGACTCGGTTAATGCAGATGGTTCCGAAGATCTTGTCCTGGCTCAGTGTGAGCGAACCGCGCTTGGCGAGCTCGAGCATGGCCAGGAAGGTGACGACGAGCTGTTCGGTGGTGGCATCGCCGTCCAGTAGCTCGCGGAAGGTGCAGTTTTGGTGCGCTATGGTAAAGCGGTCGACTGAGGCCACGGTCAGGTCGAGCGGCACGCGATGCGGCGCCACATGCTCGGCCTCCAGCAGGAAGGTCTGGCGCTTGCCGTCCAGGTCGGCACAGATGACGGCGAGACCGCGCAGCGTGATACCGGCCAGGTAGTCGGGCATGAGGCCCAAAAACTCGGGGTCGGGGCCGGCCACGCGCGGATGCATGCGGCTTTCGGCCTGCATGCGGGCACCGAGGGCCGCAGCCGCGCCCTTAAACTGCTTGTAGGCAATCAGGCGCTGGATCAGGACCTCACGCAGGGCGTCGCCGTCGAGCGTGCTGAGTTCCTCGAGGTCATCGTCGTCCTCGTCATCGTCGTCTGTCTTGCGCGGGGCCTCCTGGGGCAC
Organism: uncultured Collinsella sp.; assembly: GCA_938023705.1. Lineage (GTDB taxonomy): Bacteria > Actinomycetota > Coriobacteriia > Coriobacteriales > Coriobacteriaceae > Collinsella. Next base: position 3,285 of record CALJDJ010000107.1, on the reverse strand, counting down.
CAGCGAGGCGGCCTTGATGTCCAAAAGAGTTGCCGCGACCAGCAGAAAGTCGCTCGCCACGTCCAGGTCCAGCGCCTCGATGCGCTCCACCTCGGCAAGGTACTGCTCGGCCACCTCGCTGATGGAGATGGCGCCGATATCTACTTTTTGTCGGGTAACCAGCTGCAGCAGCAGGTCGAAAGGTCCGCTGTAGACCTGCGTCGACACGCGATACGACATCTTCGACCTCCTTTGACGGCGCCTTCGCGGCGCGGTTTGGGTGCATGTTACGACCGTTTTGCACGGTCGACCTGTAAGTTTACCTTAGATGCCGGCGATTGCGAAGTTGAGCAGCTGCTCAGCAAGTGGATACACGGTAACGTCGAAATAGCGGCCAATCACGTCGAGTCCTGTCCACATGGGCAGCAGGTACAGCACGATGATAAGGATCGGCATGGCGTATTGCTGCAGGCGGTAGTAGTTGGCGAGCGCCTTGCCTTTGAGGAACGGCACGATGATCGACGAGCCGTCGAGCGGCGGGGTCGGGATGATGTTGAAGAACAGCAGGCACAGGTTCGTCATCACGTACGTCGGGATGAGGTTAAAAAACGCGAGTGACAGGTTGACCACGATAAACTTGGCGCCGAAGTTCATGATCTGTGACGCCGTGGCAAAGGACATGCCGGTATAGAGGCTGCCATATGCCGCGTGCATGAGGGTGGCCGCGAGGCACGCGAGTGCGATGTTCGACGCGGGGCCGGCCACGCTCACCAGGACCTCGTCGCGTTTGGGGTGCTTGAGGTTGTTGAGGTAGACGGGCACGGGTTTGGCGAAGGCGAATACCGGGCCGCCGGCCGCGAGCATGAGCAGCGGCAGGATGATGGTGCCAAACAGGTCGATATGGTTAAGCGGGTTGAGCGACACGCGGCCGCACGAACGGGCCGTCTTGTCGCCGAGCGCCCAGGCCGCGGCGGCGTGTGCGCTCTCGTGGATCACGATGCCCACGATGACGGCAACGGCGCTGGCGAGCAGGTTCATGAGGTAGCTGCTGGACATGGCGCTCCCCTAGCGGACGCGACGCGAGGCGCGCGTGAGCAGGTAATCGGCCACAAACAAAATGACGGCCACGATAGCGTAATCCAGGCGGAACACACCGCCAAAGGGCGACGTGATGACGCCATAGCCGGCGATGGCGCTTGGCAGTGCGCGTGAAAGCTCAACGACGAAGCCCACAATCTGCAGCTTGGCAGTGAGGCCGCTAAAGCACAGCAGCACGGTCATCGCGCTCATAAAGATGCCGCAGATGCGACAAGCAATGGCGATGATGCTCATCGCCACGGCAGCGGCCTTACGAGAATTCACGCGCGGTCTCCTCTTCGATTTGGGTGGAAAGCTCCAGCCATTCGTCCTCGAGCTTGGGCAGCTCTTGCTTAAGCCCGTTATATTCCCCCAGCGCGGCGTTGAACTTGTCTTGATCGGCATAAAGCTCTTCGCTCGCCATCAATTCCATAAGCTCGTCATAGCGGGCGCGCTTTTTGTCGAGCTCCGTCTCGATCTTCTTGAGCTGGTTACGCACGCCCTTGAGCTTTTTGTTGAGCGCAGCGCGGGCTTGGGCCTCGGCGCGCTTTTGCTCCTTGGTCTTTTTGCCCTCGGCAGGCTTGGGGGCGGCGACGGGGGTGTCGGCCTGGGCGGCGCTGGCCTTGGCGGACTTGGTCGTGGCCGGCGCGCTCTCCCCTGCCGCCTCGGCGGCGGCGCGGGCTGCGAGGTCCTCGCGCTTGTAGAGGTAGTAGTCGTAATCGCCGTCGTAGACCGTGACTTTGCCGTCGCGGATATCGATGACGCGGTTGGCCACGGCGCGCACCAGGTGCTCGTCGTGGCTGATCAGCACGATGGTGCCGGGGAAGTTTTGCAGGGCGTTCTCGAGCATGTCCACCGAGTCGATGTCTAGGTGGTTGGTGGGCTCGTCCAGGCACAGGAGCGCCTCGGGTGCTACGAGCATCTTGGCGAGCGCCAGACGCGCCTTTTCGCCGCCGGAGAGGACGCGAACCTGCTTTTCGATTGCGTCGTTGTCGCTAAACAGGAAGGCGCCCAGCAGGCTGCGCTGCTGCGGCACGGTCCACTTGGGCGTGACGGTGTCAATCTCTTGCAGGACGGTATTGGACTCGGTCATGCCCTCGAGTGCGTGCTGGGCGTAGTAGGCTACGCCTACGTTGGTGCCCAGGTCCCGGGTGCCGGTGGTGGGCGGCTCCAGTCCGGCGATGATCTTCATGAGCGTGGACTTGCCGGCGCCGTTGGGGCCGACGAGCGCCACGTGCTCGCCGCGGTAGAGCTTGAGGTCGATATCGCTGTAGATGTGTTTGTTGCCGTAGGACTTGGAGACGCCCTCCAGGCCCACGACCATATCGCCGGAGCGCGGTGGGTCAGGGAACTTAAAGTCGATGTGCTTGTGGCCCTCGGGTAGGATGACAAGCTCCTTTTTGATCTGCTCGATCTTGCGGATGCGCTCCTGGGCCTGGGCTGCCTTGGTGGGCTTGTAGCGGAACTTGTCGACGAAGACCTGCATGTGGGCGATGTCGCGCTCCTGGGCGGCGCGCTTGGCGCGCATCTGCTCAAGGTTGTCCTCGCGCTGCTTGAGGTAGCTGCTGTAGTTGCCGGTGTAGGTGGTCACGCGGCGGTTCTCGAGGGCGGCGACGTGGTCGACGCAGGCGTCCATGAAGGCGCGGTCGTGGCTGACGATGAGGACGGCGCCGTCGTAGTTGGCGATAAAGCCGCGCAGCCACTGGACGCTTTCGAGGTCCAGGTGGTTGGTGGGCTCGTCCAGCAGCAGCAGGTCGGGGTGGCGCAGGAAGAGCTTGGCGAGCGCGATGCGCATCTGCCAGCCGCCCGAGAACTCGGAGCATGGGCGCTCAAAGTCGGTGACCTTAAAGCCCAGGCCGGAAAGGATTTTGCGGGCGTTGCTCTCGAGCTCATAGCCGCCCAGGTGCTCAAAGCGGTCCTGGACCTGGCCGTACTCGTTAAGGAGCGCGTCAACGTCCTTGCCCTGTTCGGAGAGCTCAGTGATCTGGGCCTGCAGCTCGTTGGCGCGCTCGCCCATGCGGCGGATTTCCTTGGCGGCGGCCATGACCTCAGCGAGGATGGTGGTGTCCTTTTGTTCCAGATTAGTTTCCTGCTCTAGGTAGCCCACCTGGCAGTCCTTTGCGTACTGGACCTGGCCGGAGTCGGGACTGTCGATGCCCATGATGATTTTGAGCATGGTGGTTTTGCCGGCGCCGGTGGAACCGACAAACGCGATTTTTTGCCCCGGCT
>CALJDJ010000106.1 GCA_938023705.1 uncultured Collinsella sp. | reverse complement strand
CCCTTGAAGTTGAACGTCAGATTGTCCAAATGCGGCCCGCGCAGCGTCGGCCGGTCCGCCGTTCGGTAGAACGGCGGAACTAATTAGCTCTGGCGGTAATGATCGAAGAAGTCGGCGAGGTCTTCGAGGGACTCCTTGAGCACTTCCATGCGCGGCAGGTACACGATGCGGAAGTGGTCGGGCTCGGCCCAGTTAAAGCCGCCGCCGCGGGTGATCAGGATCTTCTTCTCGTGTAGCAGGTCAAGGGCAAACTGCTCGTCATCGGTGATGTTGAATTTCTTGACATCCATCTTGGGGAAGATATAGAACGCCGCGCGGGGCTTGACCACCGAGATGCCATCGATCTTGCTGAGTGCCTCGTACACAAAGTTGCGCTGCTCATACACACGACCGCCAGGACGGATGTAGTCGTTGACCGACTGGTGTCCGCCGAGCGCCGTCTGGACGATTGACTGAGCCGGCACGTTGGAGCACAGGCGCATGTTCGAGAGCATGTTGATGCCCATAATAAAGTCGCTCATGCAGCGCTGGTTGCCCGAAAGCACCATCCAGCCAATACGATAGCCCGCAATCATGTGCGACTTGGAAAGGCCGCTAAAGGTGACGCAGGGCAGGTCGGGAGCGAGCGAGGCAATCGAGACGTGCTCGTAGCCGTCCATGCACAGGCGGTCGTAGATCTCATCAGCAAAGATCATCAGCTGATGCCTGCGTGCAACCTCGACGATACCCTCGAGCACCTCGCGCGGATAGACGGAACCCGTGGGGTTGTTGGGGTTGATGATGACGAGGGCTTTGGTCGCGCTCGTGATCTTGGACTCCATATCGGCCAGGTCGGGATACCAATCCGCCTGCTCATCGCACAGATAGTGCACAGGATGACCGCCGGCAAGGGTTGCGCACGCCGTCCACAGCGGATAATCGGGGCTGGGAATCAGAATCTCGTCACCGTTATCGAGCAGCGCGTTCATCGAAAGCTGGATGAGCTCGGACACGCCGTTGCCCGTGTAGATGTGCTCCATCTGAACATTGGGCAGGCCCTTGATCTGCGAGTACTGCATGATCGCCTTGCGCGCGGAGAACAGGCCGCGCGAGTTGGAATAGCCTTCGCAGTCGGGCAGCTGCTGGCGCATGTCCTTAATGACCTCATCGGGCGTGCGGAAACCAAAGGGCGCCGGATTACCGATATTGAGCTTGAGGATGCGCTCGCCCTCGTCCTCCATACGGGCAGCCTCGTCGACGACGGGACCGCGCACGTCATACAGGACGTTATCGAGCTTGGTGGATTTAGAAAAAGTACGCATGGTGGTGCTCCTTGGAATTTGAGCTGAAGGATTAGGTTCGGATTTGGCAACGTTATGGGACGAGGACGTCTCGCCTTGATCGGCGTCACCGGCGAGCAGCCAGGTAACATCGACCTCCAAAATACGGGCGAGCAGCTCTGCCACATCACGCCGCGGGATCGTCTTGCCGCTCACATATTGGCTCATCTGACTCTTGCCGAGTTTTTTGCCGAGCATCTCCGATGCGCGGATCACGTCCGACTGGCGAACGTCGCGATCGGACATAGTCTGTCGCAGGCGATCACTAAACGTCTCTTGGGCCACAGGAACCTCCTTGCTGGCAAAGTTCAATTTATAGGACACGAATTGAACCAAGGTTCAATTTAGCAAGCAGTATAGCGCCGTACCTCATTCGAAAGTTCAATTTCATAAGAAAACGTACCGAACTCCGAGATTTGCCCAAAGCGGACAATAACGTGCACGCGTTTAGAGGTATTCAAGGAATCGAGCAGCAGCAAGCGAAACGTCGGCCGTTCGATATATGGCGTTGATCTGCCGATGGGGACGTCCTTCGAGCGGACGCACGGCGACATCGAACTGACAGCGGCGCAAGATGAGCGCCGGAAGAACGCTCACGCCCAGGCCATCCTCCACCATGGCCATAATCGCATAGTCATCCCAGGTCGACAGTTTTGAGCGCACCGTCAGCCCCGCCCGACGGAACAGCGGCGTAATCTCGTCATCGGTGCCGCGTTCCAGCAGAATAAACTGCTCGTTGGCCAAGTCGGCAAGCGAGACGGCCCCCTCACTAGCAAGCAGAGAGTCTGTCGGCACCACCGCCATCAACTCGTCGCGCACCAAAGATCGCGATGTCATGCCATTTTCTCGGGGCTCATGCGGGATAAAGCCCAGATCGCAGCGGCCCTGCGCCACCCATTGTTCAATCTCTGAATAGTCGCCCATCAGTAACTCATAATCGACGTCTGGATAATCGGCGCGAAAACGCGCAATCACTGGCGGCAGTACGTGGGTCGCCACGCTCGAAAACGTACCGATGCAGATTTTGCCACGCATGAGCCCACGCATCTCATCCACCCGCCGCTGCAAGCGAATGAATTCCTCGCAGAGCGCCTCGACAGCCGGCATGACCTGCCGCCCGTCGGCAGAAAGAACCACGCCTTCGCGACTGCGGTCGAGCACCTTAAAGCCCCAGTCGGCCTCGAGGTCGGCCACCATGCGGCTCACGCCCGATTGCGAATAGCTCAGGCGCTCGGCGGCGCGCGTAAAGCTTCCGGCACGCACCGTCTCGAGCAGCACTTGCATCTTTTGGATATTGGTCTCCACGGCACGCCCCCACCCTTGCATGAGTTTTTGTCATGTTTTCCATGCATTATATTCGCTTTTCTTCTAAGGCAACCTCACCCATAGTGAACATGCAGGGATATGAAAGGGGCGGCTGCGCATGAACAACGGACTGATTACGTATTTAGCAGCATTGTTGTTGTTTGGCTCCAACGGCATCATTGCCGCGGCCATCGCGCTGCCGAGCTCCGATATCGTGCTGCTGCGCACCTTTCTGGGAGCCTTCTCGCTTGTCACCATCCTCGCCATCACCCAACGCCATAAACTGCAGGCGCCGTCTCGTCCCCGCGAAGCTGCGGCCTTGATCCTCTCGGGAGCTGCGTTGGGCGCCAGCTGGATTTTCCTGTTCCGCGCCTATCAGACGATCGGTGTTGGCATCTCCTCGCTGTTGTATTACTGCGGCCCCATCATCGTTATGGCCCTCTCCCCGCTCATTTTTGGCGAAAAGCTGACCGGCGGCAAAATCGCCGGGTTTATCGCCGTTGCCTGCGGCGCCTTTCTCATTGCGGCACAAGGTCTAGGCGGCAATATGCCCATTGCGGGTATCGCTTGCGGCATCGCCTCGGCCTTCTGCTACGCGTTGATGGTCATCGCTAGCAAGGGTGCGCCACACGTCGAAGGCCTCGAAAACTCCGCGCTCCAGGTGAGCGCCGCCTTTATGACCGCGCTGGTCCTTACGCTCCTCACGCAGGGCGCCCCCTCGTTCCTCTCCCCCAGCATTGCCGCCGGCATCGATTGGCGCGCCGTCGCCATGCTCGGCGTCGTCAACACCGGCATCGGCTGCCTGCTCTACTTTAGTGCTGTCGCCAAGCTGCCCGTGCAGACCGTCGCGGTTGTCGGCTACCTCGAGCCGCTTTCGGCAGTCGTGTTCTCCGCCGTCCTTTTGGGCGAGACCATGACGCCAATCCGCCTCATGGGCGCCGCGCTCATCATCGGCGGCGCGGTCTTTTGCGAACTCGCCGGCAAACGCGCAAGCACCAAGGCCGGTATCGCCCAGGCAGCACGCGCTTAAGGGACATTTTCTCGGGGCGCATGCGGGATAAAGCCCAGGTCGCAGCGGCCCTGCACCTCACAGGAGATGCAGGGCCATTTTGCATTGCAGTAAAGCTATGGGCTACGAACGACGCGGCTCGGGAACCACGAGCCTATCGGGGCTCGCGCCCTCGGCATCCATCAGGCTCACGTAGCGAATCGATGGGTCATCGTAGGTCGCGTAGTAATAATTGCCCGTACGCGCGCTAAAGCATCCGGTGTAGATGGTCTTCTCAAACTTGCCGTCGCCCATCTTGGACGCTCCCTCGATCATCGCCACGCCCTCGAGCGAACGGAACATGCGGACGACGTTTTCGGCCTCGCTGCCCTTTTGCGGGTAATTGGCATTGAGGTAGGCCGCCTTTACAAAACGGCTCGGCGAATAGCAGTCGCCCGGAATACCGCGCATGCCGGCACCAGCGCCATAAGGCTTGAGCTCGGCGGCGCGCCATGTCGCCGTCTGCGGAAAATCGCTGGTGGCGGTGATATAGGTGCGCAGGTTTTCCATATGCCACGGGAAAGTCGGCTGGTTGGCAAGGGTATCGACCGGGTCGTCGTATACATGCAGGCCGTCGGCCATCATCTCGACCACGATACTGCGCTGGCTGTCGCCGATAATCCAATGGAGCAGCGACACGCCCAGGCCCTCGCCGGCAGATTTGGCGACAATCACCGTATCGCGCAGTGCAGCCTCGGCCTCGTCGACCGTCGAGAACGTCGCCGCCACCCACAGGGGAAACTCGTAGGCCGCGATATTGGTCTTGCCATCAACCGGCCCCTCGGCATACTCGGCATAGCCGGGAAAGTTGAGCCCCGCCACAGCCAGGCCCGCATCGTTGCCGCAATCGAAAAACATGGGATAGTTCTTGTAATCGATACACATACCGATTACCGCATGCGCCGCCGTCGCATCGTCGATAAACGAGTACGGGATGTGGAACCCGCGGGGCACCACGCGAACCTGCTCGCCGTATCCAAAGCTCCAGTCGAGGTTGCGGCCCAGATACATGTGGCCGGAATTATCGGTAAATCGAATGCTCGTGCACATAGCGCCTCCTAGCTCAATGTTCTTACTAAGGTCATTGTCACCAAACAAAGGAGCGCTAAACAAAAAAGTCCGGACATGACAACAATGTCATACCCGGACTAAAAACGACGAGGTGCGGTGCTTTGGTCCCCTTAGACCAACTTTCCAAGACAGTGATCAATCATGTGCTGGATCATTTGCGCCTCAAAGCCTGCGTAATCGCGGCGGCACTCCTTCATCTTGCCGTCGACGATCTGGTCAAAGGCAACCTTGCACTTGATATAGCGCGTGGACTTGGTGACCTCCTCGTGCGTCAGGCAGCTCTCCTCCATCTTGCTGGCACCCAGGCCAAACACCAGACGGGGGTTGTAGAGCACGTGGGGCTCGCCGGCGTCGTCCAGGTAGACGCAAACCTTCTTGGTAACGCCAATCTGGTTAGCGGCAAGGCAGCCGGCATCGTCGAGCGACTTGATGGTATCGATCAGGTCCTGAGCAACCGACTCGTCCTCGACGGTCGCAACCTCGCAACGCTGGGACAGGATAGCCTCGTCGTGGCAAAGCTCTTTAATCATACGTTCCTCCATAGGGGTCGTTGTAACCGCTTAAGTATACGGTACCTACACAATTTCATGCGAAAGATACCGCCCGTCCGTTACAAACCGCCGAACATCAACATGTGAGGAACACCAACTTCACAAAGGCGATATAGTGGGTGGGTTCGTGTCAATCGGCCTAAACTCGGGGCCGAACAAGGAAAGGGTATGCATGGACGAACTTTTTCACGTCAGTGAGCGCAAGTCCACAATCGGGACCGAACTTCGCGCTGGACTGACAACATTCCTGGCGATGGCCTACATCATCGCCGTCAACCCCGCAGTGCTCTCGGGCGCCGGCATCGATGCGGGAGCGCTCGCCTGCGCCACTTGCCTGGGCGCCGGCATCATGACCATCTGCATGGGCATCTTCGCCAACCGTCCGCTCGCATGCGCGTCGGGCCTGGGCATCAACGCCATGATTGCGGGCATCACCACCACCATGTGCGGCGGTGACTGGCACGTGGCCATGAGCGTTATCTTCCTCGAAGGTATCGTCATCTTGCTGCTCGTCCTTTGCGGCCTGCGCGAGGCCATCATGGATGCCATCCCCGTGGTCCTGCGCCACGCCATCTCGGTGGGTCTGGGCCTGTTTATCGCCATGATCGGCCTGTGCGACGCCGGCATCATCACCGCTGGCGCCGGTACGCTCGTCGGCTTGGGCGACATCACCTCCCCCACCTTTATCGTCGGCATCATCTCCATCGTCGTGACGGTTGCCCTGGCCTCCCGCAACGTGCCGGGCTCGCTGCTCATCGGCATCATCGTCGCCGTTATCGCCGGTATCCCGCTGGGCGTCACCCATGCCCCCGAGGGCCTCATCGCCCCGCTCGATTTCTCGACCTTTGGCGCTCCGTTTGCCAGCACCGCCGACGGCAACATGGCTATCGTGAAGGTTCTGACCGACCCGATGCTGCTCGTCGTGGCCTTCTCGCTGCTCATGAGCGACTTCTTTGACACCATGGGCACCGCCATGGCCGTCGCCAAGCAGGGCGAGTTCCTGACCGAGGACGGCAATGTCGAGGACATCCGTCCCATCCTGGTCGTCGACTCCGTGGCCGCTGCTGCCGGTGGCTTTATGGGCGTCTCCTCCATCACTACCTTCGTCGAGTCCACCTCTGGCGCTGCCGACGGTGGTCGCACGGGCCTCACCTCCGTCACCACCGGCGTGCTGTTCATTCTCGCCGCGTTCTTCTCCCCCATCGTCACCATCGTTTCCAGTGCCGCCACCTGCGGTGCTCTGGTCTACGTCGGCTACCTCATGATGAGCGAGGCCTCCGAGATCGACTGGTCCGACGTGTCGCAGGGCTTCCCGGCGTTCATGATTGTCGCCGGCGTGCCCTTCACCTACTCCATCTCCTCCGGCATTGGCCTGGGCTTTATCGCCTACGTGATCGTCGCGCTCTTTAAGGGCGAGGCCTCCAAGATCAAGCCGCTCATGTGGATCGCAGCCCTTGCCTTCCTCGTCTACTTCTTCGTAGCGTAGGCGCAAGATTCGCAATACCAAACAGCAAAGCGCGGAGTCGCATCGAGCGGCTCCGCGCTTTGCTTTTAAAGCCAGGCACCACACGGACGCGCGATGTATTGCCTCCCAAGTTTTGGACATTTTGCCCTCCAAACGGCACTACCGCCGGCTACATCCTGCAGATATGCTGGGCGTAATCGCATAGGCCCTATGAGGATGGGAGTAACCATGGCCGCCTTGTTCACGACCCCCAAGCGCAATGATAAAACCTCAGGAGCCCATTTTGTCGAGCCCGACGTGCACCGTCGCACGCTGCTCGCGCACGGCAGCTGGCGCCGCGTGACGCGCCGCATCGTCTGCGGCCTGGCCTGCGCGCTCACGGTAAGTTCGCTGCTCATGCCGAGCGTCTCGCTCGCGGCAGAGTGGGTGGACGTTGGCGGCGTCCGCCACGAAGCGGCCGCGGGGCCCACGGGAGACGCCGCCGGCACCTGGAGCTGGGACGGCGCCGACGATATGAAGCTCAACGGCTATGACGGCGGTGCGATCCAGGCTGCGGGCAAGCTCAACATTGCCTACGAGGGCAAGAACACCGTGAAAACCGAGCCCGATTACACCGGAGCCGCCATCAAGGCGCAGGATGGCACTAGCCAGAAAGCAGAGTTGAACATAACGAGCTCGAATAGCACGGATGAGCTCAATGTGACAGCTGAGGCCGATGCAATTAAATCCACAGGCGACCTCTCCATTTCTGGCCCAGGCACTGTGAACACCACAAGCACTACTTCCGACGGAATTGAGGCAAAGGGCGATCTCTCTATCACGGGCTCGGGCACCGTGAATGCAACGGGCGGTACCGAAGGCATCCAATCCAAGGGCAAGACCACCATCGATTCCTCTGGCACAGTGATCGCTAAAGGAAGCGAAGGTTACGGCATCGCCGCGGGCAGTGACCTGATCATCAAAGGCGGTGGCAAGGTAGAAGCAAGCTCGATAGAAGAAGCGGCGATTTGGGCTGACGGCAACATCGACATCTCGGGCGGCAGCCAGGTCGAGGCAAGCTCCCAGGGAGATCTTGCCTTCGACGCTGAGGGCAGTCTCGCGGTCACGAACGCCTCCCTTGACGCAAGCGGTGTTGAATATGGTGTCTATGCCTACAAGGGCGTTACGCTCGATCACGCGACCGTGACGGTCCGCACAAGCGCGAGCGGCGGCCAGGCCATCGCCCTCATCACTGACGGGGACGACATCGTCATCAAGAATGGTTCCATCGTGGACGCGTTCGCAGAAGGCAAATTCTCGGTTGCAATCTCTACCAGAAACCACCAGCCAAACGTCGCTGGCGGCCACATCTACATCAGCGACTCCGTTGTTAAGGCTATAGCCCGCTATGTCGAGACCGGTGGCGATGGCCCCGATCACTACAGCAACGACCAAAGCGGCGAAGTCATCCCTGAGCCTAGGGGTCTGAACATCGGTATCTTCGCCCAGACCTACGAGGGCATCACGCCCGCGAGTATCTCGATCGTCCGCAGCAAGCTCACGGCCGAGGGAGACACGGCGGCAATCTTCGCTCTTGCCATAAGCGAGGATGGCAAGGCGATCGGCACCATCGAGATCGAAGGCGCTCCCATCCAGACGCCCGCAGGCGGCAAGATCATTAACTATCGCTACGAAGAAGAGTACGGCCCCAGCATCTCCTACGAGGCAGGTCAAACCATCGGCACGGGCGACGCCACGATCGACTCCCCCTATGACGCCGCTGTCGCCAAGCGCACGGTCACCGTGCCTCCCGAGGAGATCAAACCCGAGGAGAAGCCCGGCGAGACCAAGCCCGAGGGTTCCAAGTCCGAGGTCACGAAGACAACCAAGACCGTTGCAGTTGCAGCCACGGGAGCCAAGATCGCCGGCAAACTCGCAGCAACCGGCGACGCCTCGAGCACAGCCATCGTGGCAGCCGCCCTTGCGGGAACAGCCGCCATCGCCGCGGGCGCCGTGGTGAGCCGCAAGCGCTCGTAAACACTTTTTCGCACAGGACGGGTGGATCGCAGCCCTTGCCTTCCTCGTCTACTTCTTCGTAGCGTAAGGGCAAGGCTGCAAAAGCTGAACAATAAAGCGCGGAGTCGCCATGCGGCCCCGCGCTTTTCTTTTAGCGCCGGTCCCTGCGCCGGCGTGCGGCCTATTTCTCCCCCATTTTGGCCATTTTGCCCTCCAAACGGCACTACCGCCGGCAACATCCAGCAGATACGCTGAATCTAGTCGTACAGGCCCTATGAGAACGGGAGCAGCCATGGCAGCCTTGTTCACGACCCCCAAACGCAATGACACTACCGCCGGAACCCATGTTGCCGAACCCGACGTTCGCCGTCGCATAGGACTCGCACACGGCAGCTGGCGCCGCGTGACGCGCCGCATCGTCGCGGGCGCCGTGTGCGCGCTCACGGTGAGCTCGCTGCTCATGCCGAGCGTCTCGCTCGCAGCGGAATGGGTCAAGGTCGGCGGCAACAAGTACAACACCGCGGCGAGCGACGAGGCCGGTACCTGGTCGTGGGACGGCGCCGACGACTTGAAGCTCAACAACTATAACGGCGGCGAGATCCAGGCCGCAGGCAAGCTCAACGTGAATTACTCGGGAAACAACATCGTCACTGCCGACTGGATCGAAGGCATCAAGGCTTCTCATGGCACTAACGAGAATGCCGAGCTCAATATCCAAGGCGACGCGGGCAGCACGCTCAGCGTGACATCTACTGAGGACGCTATCCTCTCCACGGGTAATATCAACATCGACGGAGCCGGATCCGTCAACGCCACGAGCACTGGGTTTGACGCCATAAATGCCGGGGGTGATCTCGCTATCAAAGGTTCGGGCAACGTCAACGCCACGGGTGCATCGGATGGCATCAGGGCAAACGGTAATATCACGATTGACGACAGCGGAGCCGTCACCGCCAGGGCTACCGAGGACAAGGGTATTGGAACCGACAAGAACCTCACCATCAAGGGTGGCGGGACGGTCGAGGCAAGCTCAGCTGATGGTGAGGCCCTTTGGAGCGGCGGCAATATCAACATCTCGGACGGCAGCCAGGTCAAGGCAAGCTCCGAGAAAGACGCTGCCGTCGAGGCCAAGGGCAGCCTCGCAGCCACAAACGCCTCCCTCAACGTAAACGGTGTTGAATATGGCGTCTATGCCCACAAGGGCATCACCCTCGATCATGCAAACGTGACGGTCCGTGCAGGTAAAGGCAGATACGGTGGCGCCATCGCCCTCTTCACCTACCAGGACGACATCGTCGTCAAGAACGGCTCCACCGTGGACGCGTTTGCGGAAGGTGAGGTTTCGGCTGCATTCTCCACCAGAAACGATCGACCCAACGAGAAGGGTGGCCACATCTACATCAGCGACTCCGTTGTCAAGGCCATAGCCCGCTATGTCGAGAACGGCGACGGCCCCACCCCCTACAGCGAAAACCAAGATGGCGAGACGAGCCCCGAGCCCCAAGGCGAGAACATCGGCATCATCGCCCAGACCAGCGAGGGCGTCACACCCGCAGTCATCTCGATCATCCGCAGCAAGGTAACGGCCGAAGGAGATACAGCGGCAATCTTTGCCCGTGCCATGAGCGCTGACGGCAAGACAATCGGCACCATCAAGATTGAGAACGCCGCCATCCAGACGCCCGAAGGCGGCAAGGTCATTGGCTATCGCAAGCTCCGTGACGACATCTACGAGGCAGGCCAAGCCATCGGCACGGGCGACGCCACGGTCGACTCCCTCTATATCAAAGCAGTCGCCAAGAGCATGGTCATCGCACCTCCCGAGGTAGCCAAGCCGGAAGACCCCAAGCCCGACGAGACCAAGCCCGCGGAGTCCAAGCAGGACCCCAAGCCCGAGGGCGCAAAGACGACCAAGACCGTTGCGGTTGCAACCACGAAGGCCAAGGCCACCGGCGTGCTCGCGGCAACCGGCGACACCTCGGGTGCGGCCATCGTGGCAACCGTCCTTGCGGGAACAGCCGCTATCGCCGCAGGCACCATGGCGAGCCGCAAACGCTCGTAGACGCCTCTGCGCACATGGCAGCTCCCGCGAAGGCCCCGAGTCCCAGCACCGTTTAACAACGCCACCGCCGAGCTCCCCTCCGGCGGTGGCGTTTTCCATATGCGTCCGCAGGGTATGCACGAGATTGTCTTTTGTCTAGCCCAACCTGCATGAGCCGGCGTGCGACAATGGGGGCCGTCGATATCACAACGTCGAGAGAAGCCCGTCATGGAAGCGCATCAAAAGCAGATAACCGTTCATGCACAGCATGCCGAAAGCGCACCAGTCATCTATCTTCCCGTGGTCATGGGCGACGGCGCGGAGGTTTATGAACGCTGCCGAGAGCTCAACTGCCCGCCCTTCACGCTTGTCGGCATTGGCAGCCTCAACTGGAATCGCGAGCTGAGCCCCTGGGGATGCGACGGAACCGTGCGCGATGCCGAGCCCTTTGGCGGTCAGGCTTCCGGATTTCTCGATGAGCTGTTGAACTGGATAATCCCAGAGGCCGAGTCGTCGCTTCCTCAGCCGCCCACCTGGCGCGGCATTGCCGGCTACTCGCTCGCGGGCCTCTTCGCGCTCTGGTCCCTCTGGCAAACCGACGCCTTTAGCCGCGCCGCAAGCGCATCGGGGTCGTTGTGGTTTCCCGACTTTGTCGATCGCGCCAGCACGGCCCCTTTTGCCGGCAACCCGCAGGCCGTCTATCTGTCACTCGGCAAAAAGGAGACCAAGACACCCAACCGCATGATGCGGCATGTACTCGACGACACACGCGCGATGGAAGCGTTGCTCGTCGCGCGCGGCATTCCAACAACGCTGGAGCTCAACCCCGGCAATCACTTTGCCCAAACCGATCTGCGCATGGCACGTGGCATCCACTGGATATTGACGCATTAAAAATGACGCCCGCGCGTACGCATGGGCGCCATTTTTTGATTCAGCTGGACGCAGTTGTTACTCAGCAGCCTCCTCAAGCTCGGAGACATCAAACTCAAAGTCGTTACCCGGTAGGATGGCATTGAGCACAATGCCCACCAGCGAACCCACGGCAAGACCCGAAAGCGAAATCGTCACGCCGCCCAGCTCCAACACGATGGCACCGGCGGTGCTGTACGCAATGCCGAGCGAGAGCACGAGCACCAGAGCTGCCACCAGCACGTTGCGGTTGTTCTGGAAATCGACCTGGTTTTCGATGAGGTTGCGGACGCCCACAGCGCTGATCATGCCGTAGAGCACGAGCGACACGCCGCCGATAACGCATGCCGGCATGGCGGCGATGACCGCGGCGAACTTGGGGCAGAACGAAAGCACGATGGCGCAGCACGCGGCAATGCGGATCACGCGCGGGTCGAACACGCGCGTCAGGGCGAGCACGCCGGTGTTCTCGCCATAGGTGGTGTTGGCCGGAGCGCCAAAGAGCGAAGCCAGGATCGTGGCAAGGCCGTCGCCGAGCAGCGTGCGATGCAGACCGGGATCGGCGATGTAGTTACGCTCGCAAGTGGAGCCGATAGCCGAGATATCACCGATATGCTCGATCATGGTCGCAAAGGCCAGCGGCATGATGGTAATGATGGCCGTCGTGGCAAGGCCGCTATCGAACTGCGGGCCAAAGAGCGCAAACACGGTGTTGTCCCACACGATGGGCAAGCCAACCCAGGGAGCGGCTGCGACGCCAGAGAAGTCGACCTCGCCCAGCGCAGCCGCAACGGCATAGCTCACCACAACGCCCAGCAGAATCGGCACGATCTTGACCATGCCGCGGCCCCAGATGTTGCAGATGACGATAACGGCAACGGCAATGACAGCCACAAGCCAGTTGGTCTGGCAGTTAGTAATAGCGGAACTTGCCAGGATCAAGCCGATGGAAATGACGATGGGACCAGTCACCACCGGCGGAAAGAAGCGCATGACGCGCTTGGCGCCAAACGCGCGGAACAGGGCCGCCAGCACCGGATAGAGCAGGCCGGCGCAGGCTACACCCAGGCAGGCGTAGGGCAAAAGCTCGGCCTCGCCGTTGGGCGCGATTGCGGCATAACCGGCAATAAAGGCAAACGACGAGCCCAAGAAGGCCGGCACCTTACCGCGCGACAGGAAGTGGAACAGCAGCGTGCCCAAGCCGGCAAACAAAAGCGTTGCCGAAACCGAGAGACCGGTGAGCACGGGCACCAGCACCGTGGCACCAAACATGGCAAACAGGTGCTGTAGGCCGAGCAAAAACATGCGCGGGCGGCCGAGCGACGATGCGTCGTAGATGGCATCGGTGACGGCGGGCGTCGAAGACTGGGACATGGATGTCCTTTCGAATGGAAGGGCGATCGGGCATATCGGATAACCTGCCCGAACGATACGATCCGAACCATTGTACGCGATGCACCATGTCTCGCACGCGCCGTCACCTGCAAACGTTACCGCTATTTCCAAACGCGCTCGGCAACGCGCTTGACCAGCGCGATCTTTGCCCATTGCTCATCCTCGGTCAGCTTGTTGCCAATCTCGCAGCTGGCAAAGCCGCACTGGGGCGACAGATACAGGTTCTCGAGCGGAACATACTTTGCAGCCTCGTGAATGCGTTCGACGATGGCATCCTCGTCCTCAAGCTCAGCGGCCTTGGTGGTCACCAGGCCCAACACGACCTTCTTGCCGGGGGCAACGTACTTGAGCGGCTCAAAGCCACCGGCACGCGGCGTATCGAACTCAAGGTAGAACGCATCGACGTTCTCGTGTGCGAACAGGTACGGCGCGATGGGGTCATAGCCGCCCTCGAAGGCATAGGTGGAGTGGTAATTGCCGCGGCATACGTGCGTGTTGATAACCAAATCGTCGGGCTTGCCCGCGATGGCGGCATTGTTGAGCGCCACGCCCAGCTCGGACACCTTTTGCAGGTCGACCGGGCTCATACCAGTCTTTGCCACAAAGTCGGTATCGCAATAGATGCCCCAGGTGCAGTCATCAAATTGAATGTTGCGGCAGCCTGCGGCATACAGGTCGGCAATCACGGTGCGGTATGCCGCGGCGATAGCGTCGGCGAGCTCTTCGTCGGTCTTATAGACAGCGCGCAGGCTCTCCTGCTGGCCATCGCAGCGGTCGAGCGTAACTTCGGAGAACGTCTGAATCGGCGCCGGGATGGTCTGGCGTGCAACGTGGCCCTCGCCCTCAAGTGCCTTGACAAACTTAAAGTGCTCGACAAACGGATGATTCTCGCCGCAAATGGGACCGGTTACCACGGCGGTATCGGCGGTGGTCTCCTCATCGTGGAACATATAGCCCGTACGCGAGGTGCGACGCTCGACGCCGTTCAGCCCCCACATAAAATCGAGGTGCCAGTAGCTGCGGCGGAACTCGCCATCGGTGATGACCTGCAGGCCGGCGGCCTTTTGCTTTGCCACCAAATCGCGAATGGCATCGTCCTCGACGGCCTTAAGCTCCTCGGCATCAAGCGTGCCTGCCGCATAGGCAGCGCGGGCATCCTTTACGGTCTGCGGACGAAGAAAGCTGCCGACGATATCAGCGCGAAACGGCGCGTTCGGTTGAATTGAAGTGCTCATAGATATCTCCCTTTGCATTGGTTGCTTTACTGGGACAGAGTATGAGCGCTCATATGGCCATCGTAAAATATACGTTTACAACAGTTTGATATAGATAGTTCCTATATCAGTCTGGACTGCCGTAAAGAAATTTGACCCGCGCGGAGCACAGCAGCCTAGATATGCTGACGGATCGCGTCGATATAGGCTTGGCCGTAGCGCGTGAGCGTCGTATTTTTGCGCGTGATGATGCCGATCTCCATGTACTCGTCTACATCGAGCGGAATCGAAATGATGCCGGGACCGTTAAGTTCGTGGCTGATCACGCCCGAACACACCGTGTAGCCGTTGAGTCCCATGGCCAGGTTGAACAGCGTCGCACGGTCGCGCACGCGGATATTCTTGCGGCGCTCAAAGGTCGAGGTCAGCTCCTCGGAATAGTAAAACGAGTTATAGCTGCCCTGCTCATAGGACAAGAATGGGTAGTCCTCGAGGTCTTCGAGCGTCACACTGGAGCGGTCAGCCAACGGGTGGTCGGCACACACAAAAACGTGCGGCGTGGCGCAGAAGAGCCCTTCGAACACGAGCTCGTTGGCCGCCAGCATGCGCTCGATAACCTCGCGGTTATGCTCCGACAGATACAGGATGCCCAGTTCGCTTTTCATATGCGCGACGTCCTCGATAATCTCGTGAGTCTGTTCCTCGCGCAGGGTAAAGTCATAGCGCGCGGCATCGAATTCACGGATCACGTCGACAAACGCATTAACGGCAAAGGAATAATGCTGGCAGCTCACACTAAAGTGCGGCACCTGCTCGGACGCGCCCTTGTACTTGCCCTCGAGCAGGTCGGCCTGGTCGAGCACCTGGCGCGCGTAGCCCAAGAAGGTCTCGCCTTCCTCGGACACAATGACGCCCTTGTTGGTGCGCTCAAAGATGTGCACACCCATCTCGTTTTCGAGATCGCGGATCGATGCGGTAATCGAAGGCTGCGACACAAAGAGTCGGCGCGAGGCCTCGGTGATGCTGCCGCATTCGGCAACCTTTACAACATATCTGAGCTGCTGAAGCTTCATAGCGCCCTCCCTAGACGTTCGTGACGTCGAAACCCGTCGCATCCATCTGACGCATAAACGGCGGCATCTCCCCCGTCGCGGCGCAGGCGGCAATCTGATGCAGAGCCTCGGCAACCGCATCGTCTACCGCAGCGCCGATATGCCAGCGCGCGGCAGCCGTGACAGCCTCGTTGGCATTGGCGACTGCAACGGAGTTGGGAACGGCATCGATCATGGGCAGGTCGTTATCGGAATCACCGAATACGGCCACCTCGTCGAGCGTCAGGTCCAAAGCGCGCGCCAGCTCCAGCGCGGCGCAACCCTTGTCCCAACCTGCTGGAAGGATATCGAACAGGCGCACACGATTGTTGGGAAACACGAGTGAGAGCTCCGGTACCTCAGCGGCAACGCGCTCACGTAGCTCCGCGAGCTCCTCACGCGAACGGGCGCTCCAGATATTCGCCTTGTATACCGGGGCATCATCGACAACGGGACGGCACGGAGCCTCTTCGCCCTTGAGCCATGCGTTGCCGCCCGACTCCATGGCGCGACGCACGCGCTCGGGGTCGCTCGTCACGCAATAGGCATCGTTATCCCAAAAGTCGTCACCCAGGCTGTAGACCTTTAGATAGGTATCGTCGGTCTCTTGCTCGAGGTAATCGGCCAGACGCATCAGGGCATCGTTGTCGGTCGCGCGCGAAGCGACCGCCTGACCGTCGACAAACATGACCTGGCCGTTGCAGAACGCACCGGTCGAAAAGCACTCGGAACGATTTTTGAACATCCAGCCCATCGCGGACGGCTGGCGACCCGAAACCGGGCCAAAGTGCAGACCCGCCGCCTGCATGGCATGAATGCCCTCGATGGCGTAGTCGCTGGCGCCGTCATGCCCGGCTGGAATCAGTGTATCGTCCATATCGGTCAGCACAAGTTTGATCATAAGGCCCCCATTCGTATCGGTCCTACCTATTGTAACGACCTGCCAAAATAAACCTGTCCCTTTTTGGCAGGTGCGCTAGTATAGGGAACAACAGATTCGATGCGGGAGTGCCGGCGGTGCAAACCACAAGGCTGAGAGGGCATGGGGCCCAATCCTTTGAACCTGTCAGTTAATGCTGGCGTAGGGAGCATGCCGCCTTTGCAGGGGCGCTGTCTATGCACAGCGCCCCTTTTCTATGCCAAGGAGGCATGTGCAGTGATTGATTCGGAACAGCTTAAGCAAGATGTGGTCAAGGCCGTGGAAGAGATTCGCGCCACCAATCCGATGGCCGGCTCCATCACCAACACGGTGACGATCGACTTTGTCGCCAACGCGCAGCTCGCCGTGGGCGGTTCGGCCGCCATGGTCTATCTGCCAGACGAGGGCGAGGCGCTCGTTGCTGGCGGCGCCATCTATCTCAATATGGGCACGCTCTTCCCCATCTACGAGCAGACGATTCCCCGCGCGGCCAAGGCGGCACACGACGCCGGCAAGCCCTGGGTGCTCGATCCGGTGGGCCTGGGCATCGGCAGTCTGCGCACCCAGCTGGTAGGCGAACTCAAACAGTACAAGCCCACCATCGTGCGCGGCAACGCCTCCGAGATTATCGCGCTCGCCGGCCTGTGGGGCCTTGAGGGCGAAGCGGCCGATCTGAGTCGCGTGCGCGGTGTCGATACCACCGACACGGTAGACGCCGCCCGCGGCGCCGCCGTGGCGCTCGCCCGCTACACCGGCGGCGCCGTTGTGGTCTCGGGCGAAGTCGACCTGATTACCGACGGCACGACCGTGGCCAAGTCCCACGGCGGCAGCCCGCTCATGTCCAAAATCACCGGCTGCGGTTGCTCGCAGGGCGGCGTGCTGGCCGTGTATGCCTGCGCCGCCGACCCGTTTACGGCGGCCATCTGCGGCACCGCCGCCTACAACGTTGCCGGCACGCGTGCCGCCGCCGTTGCCGATGCCCCGGCAAGCTTTAAGGTCGCCTTTATCGACGAGCTCTACCGCGCGACCGCCCAGGACATTGCCGATAACCAACTCGAGCTCGAGGAGGCATAAGCCATGTCCGAGCCCGCAACCAATGCCGGTATGAACACGCTCGTCGCCGTAGCCATCGCCCCGTGCGGCACCGGCGACGAGCTGTCCGCCGAGGTCGCCGAGGTCGTACGCGTCATTCGCGAGAGCGGCCTTCCCAACCGCACCACCTCGATGTTCACCGAGATCGAGGGTGACTGGGACGAAGTCATGCAGGTCGTGCGCGACGCAACCTTTGTGTTGGCGAGCAAGGGCATCCGCACCGAAGTCGTGCTCAAGGCCGATATTCGACCCGGATTTACCGATACCATGACTGGCAAGCTCGAGCGCATGGAAGCGCAGATCAAAAAGCAGGAGGAAGCACAGTGAGCATCCGCGACAACCTTGATATCTCGGCCTATCTGGTACTCGGCCCCGAAAACACCCTCGGACGCCCCGTGGGCGATGTGGTGGCCCAGGCGCTCGACGCCGGCTTTACCTGCATCCAAGTGCGCTCCAAGGTGGCAAGCGCCCGCGAGATCATCGCACTGACGGGCGATGCCGCGCAGGCCATCGCTCAGGCCGGCAAAACCGGGCAGGTCGCACTGCTGATCGACGACCGCCTTGACTGCGTACTTGCCGCACGCGAGCAGGGTATTGCCGTCGACGGCGTGCACGTGGGCCAGAGCGATATCCCCGTCGAGGTCTGCCGCAAGCTGCTGGGCCCAGATGCCATCGTGGGCCTTTCCGCCCGCTGCGAGGAGATGCTCGAGTACGTCAAGACCGCCGATATGAGCCTGGTCGATTACCTGGGCGTGGGCCCGCTTCACGAGACCGAGACCAAGCGCGACTGCGGACGCGCAGCCGATGGCTCCATCATCACCAAGAGCTTTGAGGACCTGGCCGCCCTCCATGCGGCAAGCCCCGTGCCCATCGTGGTGGGCGGCGGCGTCAAGACGGCCGACCTGCCGCAGCTTAAGGCCACCGGCGTCGATGGCTTCTTTGTGGTGAGCGCCGTCTGCAGCGCCGACGACCCCCACGCCGCAGCCAAGGAGCTCGTCGACACCTGGCAGCAGGCATAGGCATAGGCTGAGCAGCTGCTCCGCAGCCTCATATCTTCAAGAGCGGAAAGCGCATCCCAGTTTGGACGTCCATTCTGGGATGCGCTTTCCGTATAGAGAGCCAGTGGGAAACTGCATCCCAGTCTGAACGCTGATTCCGGGATGCGCTTTCCGACGTAGTCCCTACCCCGCCAGATACGCTTCCAGCGCGGGCAACGTCGCCTCCGCATCGCGGCGGCCGATCTGGTAGATGCGCTCGAGCTCATCGGGCTCGCGGCACAGCGACGGCACCTTCACCGATTCGCTCGGCCGCACCACAAAGATCTCGCCAGCGGCTTCGCGACGCGCCAGGTCATCGAGCGCGGCATTGTAGACCTCGTGCCGATGCTCAAGCGCCGCAACAAACTCCGGATAGTGACGATACACGCGACGCAGCATAGGCATCACGCTATTGGGCTGCTTTACAAAGCCCGCCGGCTGCGTCAGCACCACCACGTTGCGGTCATAGCCTTGCTCAAACAGCCAAGCGCTGGGAATGGAATCGGCAACACCGCCATCCAAGTACTTACGACCCTCGATGGCAACAGGACGCGTCGCCACGGGAATCGCCGACGACGCCCGGATCCACTCAATATCGCGCTCGTCGCCATAGGGCAGGTCATGGTAGACGGCCTGCCCCGTCTTAAGATCGGTACATACGCACGTAAACCGCATGGGGCAGGCGCGATATGCCTCCAGATCGATGGGATCGCGCTCGATGGGAACCTCATGATAGGCAAACTCGGCATTGAACATATCGCCGGTTCGCAACCAGCTCGTCACGCTCGCATAGCGCTTGTCGGCGCAATAGGCCTTGTTGTAGCGAATGGCGCGGCCGATCTGGCGCGATTTAAAGTTGTAGCCAAACGCCGCGCCCGCCGAGACACCCACCATATGGTCGCAGGTTAAGCCGTGCTCCATCCATACGTCGAGCACGCCCGCCGTATACATACCGCGGTAGCCGCCTCCCTCGAGCGCAAGCCCCACCGTGCGCGTCGTGTCTGGCTGTGCCATGCGACCATCTCCGTTCCCGTGTTTTAAAGCGGAACAAGTATACCCGCCAACATATATCGACTCAGTCGCATTTATATCGAGCATCGCATCGTCACGCTACCGATTGGCGAATAATAGCCGCCCGCGGCAGGGGCACCCATATACAATCCTCTATTGTTGTTTATACTACTCAATAGTTATCAGCAGCGAACACGGACCGACATATTAAACCAGCGACGCAGCAAGGCGGGGGCCTGGATACACGCAAGGCGCCGAGCAACGACGCGTGTACACTACGAGCTCGCCCGACGCCATCCGCCCCGACCTCAGAAAGCCGCTTACAACATGGACACCGCCAGCAATTACACCGAAACGCTCGAAAAGACCGTCCGTGACCTTCTCGAGCGTCAGGATGATCTGATTAGGACGGCCTTTACCGACCAGCTCACCGGACTTGGCAACCGCGGCGGCTTTGCCCATTCCCTAGAGGAAATCTGGGAGCAGGAACTGCCCGTGACCATGGCGTTTATCGACATCGATAACCTTAAGCACTGCAACGACGTCTTTGGGCATGACGAGGGCAACCGCTATATCTTGCAGGTAAGTCTCTATCTCAAGCTGTATATGAAAGTGGACGAGGCGGCGTTTCGCATAGGCGGCGACGAGTTTGCCATCCTGTCTACGATTGCGACCGAGGACGACCTCGCCGAGCGCCTGGAACACTGCCGAACGGTCCTACTCAAAAACAACGATTCCGAGATGCCTCACTCGTTTAGCTACGGAGTGTCGCACGCCGACCCCGCCCTGGGTGAAGTCTCCAATCGCATGACACTCGATGCCGACCATCGCATGTACGACTACAAGCTACGCCATGCCATGCATCTTGATCGACGCAATATCGCGCAAGTCCACACCGACGACTTCGAAATAAGCGATCGCGTTTTTGACGCCTTTTCGATGCTCAACGAAGGCCGTTATTGCTTTATCGAGAACTTGGACAAACATCGCACCCTATGGTCACAAGGCGCCCTGCGCGATCTCGGTCTTCCTTCTGAGCATGTAGACAACTGCCACGATTACTGGAAAACGCGCGTCCACCCCGATGACCTTGAGGCCTACATCAACGACATCGACCAAATCTATAATGGCTCCAAACACCGCCGCGTCATGCAGTACCGCATGCGCAATGCCGCGGGCGACTACGTCCTCTGCCGCGCTCGCGGGTTTCGCATCGACGGCGACGGAAATACCCCCTCGCTCTATGTCGGCGAACTTGTTAACCACTCACTCGCCGAGACCGTCGACGCCGCAACGGGCCTCGGAACGCAGCGTATGCTGATCAACGCTATCGATGCCTGTCGTCGCGACCGTTGCGAGACGGGGCTTATAGCGGTCCGCGTTTGTGGCACGGCAAAGTTCAACGAGCTCTACGGGGCCGAGGCTGTCGACAACATGCTCGCCGAATACGCAGGCCGCATGCTATCGATCACCCGCGGCAGAAGTCGCGTCTTCCGCTCGCGAAACGCCCAGTTCGTCGTGCTCAGCAACGATCTGGACCACGAGGCATTCGAGCAACTGACCCATCATCTTAAAGAGGCCGTTTTCGCTCCTGTTCGAATCGCGAACGACACCATTACCCCCGTCTGTCTTGTCGTCCCGGCCTTTTACGAGCGCTTAATCAATCAAGCGACCGCTGTTTTAGGCGAACTCGACCGTCGTCTTCGCGCCGCCGGCGGGCTTGCACCCAACGACAGCCTCCCCATACCCGAGATTGAGCGTAAAAGCGCCATCGCCGAACGCATCGATACGCTCACGGGCCTCTATCGACCCAGCGAGTTTATGCGGCGTGCCAACGCATTTCTTAAGACAAGGCGCGACGCCGCTTGGTGTATCGCCACCGTCGACATGGGTCATATGCGACTGTTCAACGAATGGCACGGACAGGCCGAGGGCGACCGCGTGCTCGCCGATGTGGGCACGGTCCTCAAAGACATCGAGAATGCCGAGATGGGCGTCGCAGGATACTGGGGCCAAGACGACTTTTGCATTCTCATCCCCTTTGAGCACAACACCGTCCATCAAATCTATAACCGCGTTCGCGCCGCCGTGGCCAAGCATGATGACGGCGTGGGTTTCTGGCCGTCCATGGGCGTTTACCCCATCGACTCCAACGAAGAAATCACCATCGATGCGCAGGCCAAGGCAATGTTTACCAATCGGCGCGCAAAAAACGACTTTAAGGAGCGCATTGCCATTTTCCGCCCCGAGGAATACGAGCACGAAATCGCGTTCCACCGCACGCTGACCGAATTCCAGTATGCGCTCTCAAACGGCCGCATTACCTACTACTTGCAGCCCCAGGTCGACATGGAAACCGGCGAGATCATTGGCGCCGAGGCACTCACGCGCTGGATTGACAAGGACGGCTCCCTCATTTCACCCGTCACCTTTATCCCCGCTCTCGAGGAAAGCGGTTTTGTGGTGACGCTCGACAAATACGTTTGGCAGGGCGTTGCCTCGTGGCTGCGCGGGCGCATCGATCGAGGGCTTCGCGTGGTTCCGATCTCGCTCAACGTGTCACGCGTGGATATCCTTGCCTGCGACGTTGCCGAGCATATGGGGGCGCTCGCCGACCAATACAATCTGCCGCCCGAGCTCATGCGCATCGAGATCACCGAGACAGCCTATACGGGAGAGTCCGAGGCTGTGGATAAGCTGACGGCCGACCTGCACAACCGTGGCTTCTCGACCTACATGGACGATTTTGGCACCGGCCAGTCCACACTCGCGATGCTCAAGAACGTCAACGTCGACGTCATCAAGCTCGACCGCACGTTTGTGCCCGTCGACGGCGATCAAGGCCGCAGTGTGCAAATCATTTCATCGATGCTCGAGATGGCGCAGTCGCTCCATCTGCCCGTCGTGGTCGAAGGCATCGAGACAAATGAGCAGGCAAGCATGCTACGCCACATGGGCGCCCGCTACGCTCAGGGCTTTCTCTACTACCGTCCCATGCCGGCAAAGGATTTTGAGGCATTGCTCGATGGTGGCGACAGCGACTAGTACGCTCGCGCGCAAAACGCGGGCACCGAGGAGGACGTTTGTCCCCATGAGCTAACTAATACCCCAATCTAAACCGAATTGGGAGTAAGATACAAACCATTGTTCCATCCAAGGAGGTCATCCATCATGAACGAGTCGTATCGCCTGGGCGAGCAATCAATCATCGCTCATCTTCAGCGACTTGCGAACGGGGCCTCAACCACCGAGCTCGATGTTGCCGCGCTGCCCCCGGAGTTGCGTGCCATTGGTGAGCAACTGCAGAAAACGCTCGCCATCCTGCAACAAGAACGCGAGCTGCTTGAGCACGGCGCCTATATCGACTCGCTCACCAATCTTGGCAACCGTGGCGGACTCGACCGCCATGTCGATCAGCTCTGGCGCAAAGGCACCCCCTTCACCTGCGCCTATATCGATATCGACCGCCTTAAGCATTGCAACGATAAGTTTGGCCACGCCGAGGGCAATCGCTACATTCTGAGCATCTGCCGCGCACTCACCGAGACAATGGAGCACGATGAGCTGCTGTTCCGTATCGGTGGAGACGAATTTGTACTTATATCCCCCACGACAGACGAAGCCGAGCTCGAGCAGCGCCTGGAGCGGACGCGTGCCAATCTTATCGAGGCAACATCGGACGGCAAGGCGCCCATGATCGCCAGCTTTAGTTTTGGCTGCTCGCGCGTCGACCCGCTTGCAGGCGATACGCGTCGCCAGATGACAAAGGACGCCGACCGCAAAATGTATCGCTACAAGCTCATGTACCGTGTGCAACAACCGGAAGAAGGCGATGCGCCGCAACGCCCGGTCACCGAACAACCCCCCCCCTGCAACGACCGAGTGTTCCAAGCGATCTCCATGAGCTCCGAGACACGCTATCCGTTCATCATTAACCTCGACACCGGCGAATCGCAATGGTCGGTTAATGCCGTGCGCGATTTTGACCTACCTTCCCAGCATCCCTACAACTCGCTCGATATATGGCTTGCCCGTGTTCACCCCGAGGACCGCGACAACGTACGTGCCGAGCTCGATATGGTGGTAAACGGCACGTGGCACTTCCACTGCATGCAGTATCGCGTCATGAATACCGCCGGAAAATACGCGCTTTGCGACTGCACGGGTTACCGCCTGGACGGCACCGATACCGAGCCCAACATGTATGTGGGCATTGTCACCAACCGAAGCTTGGCAGATACGACCGATTCCGTGACCGGTCTGGGCGATATCCACGCCCTGGTCAACGCCATTGGCGAGATGCGTCGCGTGGCACGAAACGCGGGCTTGATCGCCATTAAAATCGACGAAATCGCACAGGTCAATGCCCGCTTTGGCTTTGATGCAGGCGACCGCGTTTTGGCAGAAAGCGCCGCCTGCCTCATGGATTGCTCGCGCGGCAAGGGTCGTCTGTTCCGCTCGACCGGACCGATGTTCGTGGCGCTCTTTGACGACTTTGATCCCGAAGAGACCGACGCGGTTGCAGACGAAATCGAACGGTTCTTGGGATCGCCCGTGCTCCTTGGCTCATTTGAATATCAGCCGCCCCTTCGCGTGGCCACGCTTCATCTGGACGCCGTCGACCGACAGCCCGTTTCCATTTTGAACGAACTTAATGCGCTGATTAGAGAGGCGCCACAGGTACCGGGCACCAAGCTGGACTAGCGTTATGGGGCGCATGATGGTTAATTTCCGATCTCGGGCGAACACATTGGGCAAATAGGCCGTACCCGCAGTTAGCCGAACGTCCCCTCAGTCCCTCCCGGGGCCCGGGGGCACCGTTTCGATACTCTTGGTTTACTTTGCCTGATGCAAATAAGTGCTCAACAAGATAGAACCTATCCCCCGCCACGGATATGCCCTCGAGTAAATCTGTTAAGCCAAGCCTATCAAATTCTATTGACAATTGGCTGCATTGGTCCATTTTGTCGTCCAGCCACTTCCGCTGGCTATCGCCTCATAAACACAAACCTAACGAGCCGCACGAACGACAAAGAGGCCAAGCTGAACAGAAGTAGAACCAAAACTTCAAAAACGCTGGTATTCCAATCGCGTACCCAGCCCTCTACCGCCCACAAGAAAAACAGCAGCCCCATCCATAACGTCACAGAAGAAATCAGCTTTGCGTAAGGGCGTATATCAATCTCGCTCTCCCTTTTTGTGACATCATATCCAGCAATTGAGCAGAGCCATCTTCCTCTTCGGTATTGGATTGAAAGGACAATCAAGGCAATCGAAGTCATCAAGCAAACAGCATCCTCTGTTTCCATAGAGTTTCCTTTGCTTTCCATCCTAGTTACGCATTCACAATCGAATCAAACCAAGTATGAATTACTCGATAGCAACCGCCTTAGTATAAACCATAGCCGCCGCAGCAGCCCGCCTTCCAAGGCCTCAAAGCTCGCCATCGAGGGCGACCCGCCCAGACCCCTTACAATCTGCTCGCACGAGGCCCCGCACTCCAACATCCTCTGGACCGTATCCCGCTCGTACCTGGTAAGCGTGCCTGCCGTGGGCCCTCGGGGCCGGCATCGTGCCCCACGCCATCTGCCCGCTCGTGCGATAATCCTCTGCAGAAGTCACCGACAGCAGAGGGAGTTTGTGATGAAGGTTCTTTTGGTCAATGGCAGCCCCAAGGCAAACGGCAACACGGCCCGCGCACTCGCCGAGGTCGCCGAGCAGCTTAACGCCGAAGGCATCGAGGCCGAGATGTTTCAGCTGGGCGCCAAGCCCATTCGCGATTGCATTGGTTGCGGCCAGTGCGGCAAGCTCGATTGCCGTTGCACCTTTGACGACGATGTGGTCAACGAGCTGATTGCCGCTGCCGAGCAGGCAGACGGCTTTGTCTTTGGCTCGCCCGTCTACTACGCACATCCCAGCGGACGCATCCTCTCGGCACTCGACCGCGCATTCTATGCAGGCAGCAAGGCCTTTACGCACAAGCCGGGCGCCGCTGTCGCCGTTGCCCGTCGCGGCGGCACGTCGACCACCTTCGACGTGCTCAACAAGTACTTCACCATCAACCAGATGCCCGTGGTAGCATCCACCTACTGGAACAACGTCTTCGGTGCCATGCCGGGCGAGGCCGCCCAGGACGCCGAGGGCCTTGCCACCATGCGAAACATCGGTAAAAACATGGCCTGGCTGCTGCGTTGCATCGAGGCGGGAAAGGCCGCCGGCATCGAAGCCCCCGAGGCCGATCGCGAGCGAACCAACTTTATTCGGTAGAACGGCGGAACATAAATATGAACGTGCAAATCTTCGGCACCAAAAAGTCCTTCGATACCAAGAAGGCCCAGCGCTATTTTAAGGAGCGCCGCATTAAGGTGCAGTTTATCGACCTTAAGGAAAAGGAGATGAGCAAGGGCGAGCTCACGAGCGTGATGCAGGCGGTCGGCGGCATCGACAAGCTGCTCAACCCCAAAGCCAAGGACGAGGAGACGCTCGCGCTCATCCAGCACCTCACTCCCAGCCAGCGCTTCGACAAGCTGCTCGAGAACCAGCAGGTTCTGGCCGAGCCCATTGTGCGCAACGGCAAAAAGGCCACCGTCGGCTATTGCCCCGACGTATGGGGAGCCTGGGAGTAGCCTGTGTTTTTTGCCCGTGCGTGGGTATAAGAGCAGGCGTTTGGCATAAGATTCAACTGTAAGCCTTGTCTAACAAAGGAGGGCACATGCCCAACAAACCCGTGAAGATCATCATGCTTACCGGATACCTCGGTGCCGGCAAGACCACGCTGCTCAACCACATCCTCGCTAACGACGGCGGCATCCGCGCCGCCGTGATCGTCAACGATATCGGCGAGATCAACGTCGACGCCAGCCTTATCGCCGACGGCGGCCTTTCCGAGACCGACGACCTCATCCCGCTCACCAACGGCTGCATCTGCTGCACGCTTTCGGACGACCTGGCCAACCAGCTGCAGGGCATCGCCGATTCGGGCAAGTTCGACTACATCATCATCGAGGCCTCGGGTATTTGCGAGCCCATCCCCATCGCCTACACCATCTCGAGCTTCTGCGACGAGGCCAAGGTGGGCGGCGAGCCCAAGCTCGCGCTCGACAACATCGTGGCCGTGGTCGACTGCGCCCGCATGTACGACGAGTTCAACGGCGGTCGCGATCTGCTAGCCGAGGATATCGACGAGGACGACATCGAAAGTCTGCTCATCCAGCAGATCGAGTTTTGCTCCACGCTGATCCTCAACAAGACCGATACCGTCACGCCTGAGCAGATTGCCGAGCTCAAGGCCATCGTGCGCAGCCTGCAGAAGGACGCCGTGATTGTCGAGGCTCAAAACGGCGTGGTCCCCATGGAGGAGCTGCTCGACACCGACCGCTTCGACTTTATGCGCGCCTACAACTCCGCCGCCTGGATCGAGGCCATGGAACATCCCGAGGAGCACGACGACCCCGAGGTGCTCGAGTACGACATCGAGACTTTTGTGTACTCGCGCCGCAAGCCGTTTGACCTGCAGAAGTTCACCGATTTTGTTGAGCAGGAGTGGCCCGACGAGGTCATTCGCGTCAAGGGCCCGCTGTGGCAGACCGGCGATCCGGACATGTGCTACATGTTTGAGCAGGCCGGCCACCAGATGCGCCTGATGGAGAACGGTCTGTTCGTTGACTCCGCGCCCGAGGGCGAGAAGCAGAAGATCATCGACGAGAACCCCGAGATCATGCAGATTTGGGACGACGAGACGGGCGACCGCATGACGAGCCTGTGCATCATCGGCCGTCACATGGACAAGGATGCGCTCATCGCCTCCCTCGATGCCTGCCTGACCGACTGGCACCGCGCCTAGGTTTATCCAAGCGGGCATTTTTCTGCCTACGTAACCGCCAAACCACCACGAAGGTGCCTGTCCCCTTCGTGGTGGTTTTTCGTTCTGAGCCAAGGAGATTCATGTTCAACATTGTGCTGTATGCACCCGAGATTCCGGCCAATACGGGCAATATCGGCCGCACCTGCGTGGTTACCGGCGCCCGCCTGCATCTGGTGGAGCCACTGGGCTTTTCGCTCGACGACAAGACGGTACGTCGCGCCGGCCTGGGCTACTGGCAAAACTTGGATGTGACGACCTATGCCGGCTGGGAGGATTTTCTTGCGCGCAACGACCTCTCCCCCGCCGACGAGCGCCTACATCTGCTGACCAAAAAGGCACGCCGCACCTATGCGCAAAGCACCTACCGCGACGGCGACTACTTGGTCTTTGGCAGCGAGAGCTCGGGCGTTCCCGAGCCGCTGCTTGCCGCGGCGCCCGAGCGCTGCGAGCGCATCCCCATGCTGCGCGATTGTGATTCGCTCGATAATGCCGAGGCCTGGGAAGCCCACGAGGAATCGCTCGGGCATACCGAGGACAGCCATGAGGCCATCCTTCAACAGGATATCTGCGGCAACTTCGTCAACCCGGACGACTACCGCATCAGCGCACTCAACCTCTCCAACAGCGCCGCCATCGTCCTCTACGAGGCTCTGCGCCAAACAGGCTTTCCGGGAATGTGACAAAGGGACAGTCCCTTTGTCACATTCAAGCGCCATGTCGATGACACACACGCCTAATTGATGCTCTAAATAACGGACCATCGCTTTTAATCAGAATTAACTAGAATAAAATGAAGTTAAACGGAGGTGTGAAAGGAGAGCCTTGTGGAATATCTCGAGAACCCGTTTACCCCCAGTTTTGGTGAGGTTCCTGCTCATCTCGCTGGCAGACAACAGATTATTCGGGATTTGGACCGTGCCTTCTTGAGCCAGCGCAGGCGCCCGGAATTGACCTCGATCTTCTCAGGCGCGCGCGGAACCGGTAAAACCGCTCTCATGTCGTCGCTCGCGACAAGGGCAGAATCCCACGGCTGGATAGCCGTAAAGACGACCGCGCTCTCGGGAATGCTTGAGGAAATCGAGTTCGGGGCGAAACGTGCTGCAGGCCATCTCATCGACCCGTCTAACAGCTTCGAAGTCACCAGTCTCGGAATTGCACCATTCGGCAGCATCGAGGTCAATCGCGTTCATGATGCCTCAACCTGGCGCTATCGCATGAGCGACATCATCGACCAGCTCAACGAAGCGGGCACCGGTCTGCTCGTCACGGTTGACGAGGTAGACCCGACACTCGACGAGATGATTCAGCTCGCAGCGACGTATCAGCACTTTGTGACCGATGGGAAACGCGTCGCCCTGCTCATGGCGGGACTTCCCAACAACGTCTCGACGTTGCTGAACCACAAGACGGTCTCGTTCCTTCGCCGCGCCCAACAATATCATCTGGGTCGCATTGCCGACTATGACGTACGCGAGGCCTTGATTCGCACGATCCAGGAAAACGATCGCCTGGCAGATGCTGAGGGAATCGATAGAGCCGTTCGCTCGATCTCTGGTTTTCCCTTCCTATTGCAACTCGTAGGCTACCGTGCCTGGGATCTCACAAGCGATTCGAAGGAAATCTCGTCACGCGACTTTGACCTGGGAATCAAAATCGCGCGCGACGAGATGGACGACCGAATCCTCGCGGCAACCTATCGGGAACTCACCGCAGAGGACAAGCGATTCCTCATCGCCATGCTCGATGACGAGGAAGAGTCCACCACCGCTGACCTTGTCGAGCGCCTTAAGCGTTCGCCGCAGCAGGTCTCCCGCTACCGACGCCGCATGATAGATGCCGGCATCATCGGGGAACGAGGACGAGGGCTCGTCGCATTTGAATTGCCATTCTTCCGCGACTATCTCGCGGCTCAATGCGTGAAATAGAAGTCAATGCGACAAAGGGGTGCCCCTTTGTCGCATCGCCTATAGATAACAACCGGTAATGCTCTTGGAGCAAGCAGCGATATCCGCCGGCGTGCCGGCGCACACGATTTGCCCGCCCGCGTCGCCACCGCCCGGGCCCATGTCGATTACGTAATCGGCGTTACGGATAAGGTCGAGGTCGTGCTCGATCACGACAACTGTGGCGCCCTTGGCAACGAGGCCGTCAAATACACTCAGCAACACCTGAACATCGAGCGGATGCAGGCCGATCGTGGGCTCATCGAATACGAATACGGCATCATCCTGCACGCGGCCCATCTCGCTCGCAAGCTTAAGACGCTGCGCCTCGCCGCCCGAGAGCGCCGGCGTGGGCTCACCGAGCGTGAGATAGCCCAAGCCCAAGTCGTGTAAGGTCTGTAAGCGCGCCTGAACTTTCTTGAGACCCACCGTGGCGTCGAGGGCCTCGTCCACACTCATATCCATGAGCTGCGGCAACGTAAGCAGACTCCCGTCCTTGCCCTCGCGATGGATATGCGAAGCCGCGTCTGCATAACGTGAGCCGCGACATGTCGGACAGACGATCTCGACGTCGGGCAAGAACTGCACGTCGAGCGATATCGAGCCCGTGCCATCGCACGTAGGGCAGCGCAAGGCGCCAGTGTTGTAGCTAAATGCGCCCGCCTTGTAGCCGGCTGCCTTGGCCTCGGGCGTACGGGCGAAGGCGCGACGTAGCTCATCATGGATGTCAGCATAAGTTGCCACCGTCGAGCGCACGTTGGCGCCGATAGGCGTAGCGTCAATCAGATTTGCACGGGCAATGCCCTCGGCATCGACCCAACGCACGTGCCCCGGCAGGCGCTCGCCGGCTGCCTGCGCCTTGAGTGCCGGAATGAGCGTCTCGAGTACCAACGTCGTCTTACCCGAACCCGAAACGCCCGTCACCGCGACCAAGCGACCGCGCGGGATATCAACTTCGAGCGGCTTGACGGTATGGATGGCATCGGTCGCCATGCGGATATGGCCCCGGTCGAACATTTCCTCGTCGGACACCTGCGGGCGCAAGCGCTTGGACTCTGCGCGCAAAAACGGGGCGATGCGGCTGCCCTGCGATTGTTCGACCTCGTCCACCGTGCCAGTGGCAATCACATTACCGCCGCCTGCTCCGGCAACGGGGCCCATCTCAACCAGATAGTCGGCTTCCGCTAGTACGCGCGTATCGTGGTCGACAACAACCACGGTGTTGCCGTCATCCACCAGATCGCGCATTACGCCCACCAAGCCGTCGACATTGGCAGGATGCAAGCCAATCGAAGGCTCGTCCAGCACATAAAGCACGCCCGTCGATCGGTTGCGCACCACGCGGGCGAGCTGCACACGCTGGCGCTCACCCGTGGAGAGCGTAGCACCGGCGCGGTCGAGCGAGAGGTAATCGAGCCCCAGGTCGACCAGGCGACGAGCCGTGCTCAAAAACGAATCGCAGATATCCACTGCCATGGGCTGCATCTCGGCCGGCAAGGATGCGGGCACCCCGCGCACCCACTCAATCGCCTCACCCAACGTCATGGCCGCGGCCTGCGCCAGATTGATACCGCGCACCTGGGGCTGGCGCGCAACCTCGGAGAGACGCGTGCCGCCGCAGTCACGGCACGGGCCCTCGCGCAAAAAGCGAGCCACGCGCTTTAGTCCCTTATCGTCCTTAACCTTGGCGAGCGCATTCTCGACCGTATAGACGGCGTTGTAATAGGTAAAGTCGAGCGGCGTGGCGCCCTCGCCGTTTTTGGGAACGTAGAGAATATGCTTCTTAACCGCCGGACCATGGAACACGATGTCGCGCTCTTGAGGTGTGAGCTGGTTAAACGGCACATCGGTACGCACACCCATCTCGCCGGCTACCTGCTTCATCAAGTCCCACATGAGCGTGCCCCAGGGAAGCACCGCGCCTTCGTTGATGGTCTTGGACTCGTCGGGCACCAGGCTCGCTTCGTCCACCTCGCGCATGACACCGGTACCGCCACAGGTGGGGCATGCACCGCCGCTATTGAAAGCCAAATCCTCGGCACTCGGCGCGTAGAACTCGCGGCCGCATGTCGAACACGTGAGCGACAGGCCTGCGGCCACGTTAAGGCTCGGCTCCACACGCGCCCCGCAATGTGGGCACACGTGATGGGCACAGCGGCTAAAGAGCAAACGCAGACTGTTGTTGAGCTCGGTCATGGTGCCAAAGGTCGAGCGTACGCCTGGCACACTAGGGCGCTGATGCAACGCGAGCGCCGCCGGCACGTGCAGCACTTCATCCACCTGAGCGTGCTCGGCCTGGGTGAGCCGTCGACGGGTATAGGTGCTGAGCGCCTCCAGGTAACGGCGCGAGCCCTCGGCATAAAGAACTCCCAACGCCAGCGAGCTCTTGCCCGACCCCGACACGCCGGCAATACCCACGAGCTTTCCCAGCGGAATATCGATATTGATGTCCTTAAGGTTGTGTACGCGCGCACCGCGCACCTCGATAGCTTGCGGGCTCATCTTCTGTTCCGTCACCTTTATCACCCTACTCATGCCATAAAATGCGGTCGCGGATGTACTCGCCCAGCATGGGCACGGTAAACCGGACCAGGCCGTATCCGGCAGCCTCGATGACGCGCTCGCGAATCAGGCTTGCGCGATATTTACTCGCCCAGCTCTGAGTGCGATCGCAGCGCTCAATGATATCCGCCATGCGCGTCGGCTTACCCTCGTCAGTAGCCATGGCCTCGATAAAGAGGCGTTGCGGACTGCGCAATCCATAATACAGGGGCGCGTCGACCGCTTCGTAGAACTCGGAGACGGCATCCGCATGGCCATCCTCGACATCGTGCTTTTCGATGACCTGCGAGCCACGCCGGACAGCAGAGCGCCACATGTAATATCCCACCAGCTGGACCATGTAGGGATGCCCCATACTCTTGCGCGCCGCAAGGTCCGCCGTCTCCGCGTCAACGTAAAGACCGGCGTCCTTGACTGTCTGGACATATGAATCGCGCACCTTGGGCAAAGAAATCGCCCCCAGCGCACGCTGCTGAGCACGGCGCAAAAACGTCACGCTCGGCTCTTCGAGCAGGTCGTCAACCATACTGGGCAAGCCGGCAAATACCAGCGCAAGACCGCGCTGGTCGCTATCGGACAGGCCCGTAGCATCCTGATCTCCGAGCACCTGCTGATAGAGAACGGCAAGAGCCGCCAGTTCCTCGATTGACGCAGATTGCGCCTCGTCAATCGCAAACAGGATGCCCTTGCCTGGACCGAGCTTCTTGAGGCGCTCGTTGACCAGCCCCCGTAGCGTCTCGCCCTTTGCCCGAGCCGCCTCGACCGACATCCGACCAAACGACAGCCCAAACTCCATTGACGTCACAACGGGTTTATTCGAGCGAAGCGCGTCGGCCAGGCGATCGCACAAGCCAAGCGAAGCAGAATCGGAGACAACCGCCCATCCGCGCTCATTGGCTAGACGTTGCAGCTCCCGCAGGAGAACCGTCTTGCCGCAGCCGCGGTTTCCCGTAATGAGCATGAGCCTGCCCGGCGCTCCGGCGCCGTTATCGAGCCCTTCCTCGAAATCTTCGACGACCGACTCGCGACCGATGAGCATCGGAGGCCGCTTGCCTGCCGTTGGCTTAAAGGGATTTGGATTCATGTCGGCCTCCTCGGATTGGCAAACCCTGGTAATAGTTATACCAACTTGTACCGAGTTATACCAATAGCATGTGACAAAGGGACTGCCCCTTTGTCACATGTGGCCGAAAAACTCGGCGTCGGCTGCTCGCCAGGGGCGGAAGGTGGCGGGATCGCCGTTTACGTGTGCCACAGCGGATACGTCGTACCATTTGACCGTATAGCCGGCGCCGTGGGCGCAAAAGACCGAATCGGTCGTGTTGGGCAGATCGGCCTCGGGCTCGTAGGCGGCCGCCTCGATGACGCGCTCGGCATCATGGCAAGCCGCATAACCGGCGAACTCCAGGAACAGATGTCCGCGGCCGCTCGTGTAGGCAGCCACCTCCAGCGCGTAATCCTGCACCTCGGATGCCGGCACGCGGCCCACAAGCTTCGCCCGGTCACCCGTCATTGCCGGCGGCTCGTACTCGGCACCCATGCGCGTGGCATCCGAAAGCGCCCTGCCCACGCACTCCCCCGGCACCTCGAGCTCAAAGCGATACCACGGCTCCAACAGCACCGCCGCGCCGGCCTCGCGCGCCTGCATCAAACCCTGGCGAATCGCGCGGTATGTTGCCTGACGAAAGTCACCGCCCTCGGTGTGTTTGGCATGCGCGCGGCCGCCCGTGAGCGTAATGCGCACATCGGTGATGGGCGAGCCGGTCAACACGCCCAGGTGGTCGCGCTCCATGGCGTTGGTGAGTGCCAGACGCTGCCAGTTAAGGTCGAGCTCGTCGGTCGAGGTCACGGTGCCAAACTGCACGCCCGAACCTACTGGCAACGGCTCCAGGCGCAGGTGCACCTCGGCGTAATGGCGCAGCGGCTCAAAGTGGCCCACACCCTCGACCGGCTGCGAGATAGTCTCCTTATAGAGAATGCCGCCGGGCTCAAACTCGACCGCAAGGCCAAAACGATCGGCCAGCACGCGCTGCACGACCTCGAGCTGCACGGCGCCCATCAACTGCAGGTGAATCTGCTCAAGATGCGTATTCCAGCTTACGCCGAGCATGGGATCTTCGTCCGCCAACTCAGTCAATGCTTTGAACACCGTATGGACGTCGTGTTCGCCCGGCAGCACCGTATAGGTGAGGACTGGCGCAATGACGGGCGCATCGCCCGCGGACTCCGCGCCCAGGGCGTCCCCTGGGCGAACGTGCGCAAGGCCCGTCACGGCGCAGATGCCGCCAGCGGCAACTTCCTGGGCAAGCTCGTACTTCTCTCCGTTATAGATGCGCACCTGATCGACCTTTTGCTCCCATGCCTCGGCGCCGGAACGTCCGTCAATCATCTGTTTGGCATGCAGTGTGCCGCCGGTCACTTTAACCCAAGCCAAGCGCTCGCCACGAACACCTCGGCTGACGCGATAGACGCGCGCGGCGAACTCCGGCGGCCACGCCCTCTCACGCATCAGCGCACACATGCCATCCAGCAGCTCGCCCACGCCCTGGTCCTTGAGCGCCGAGCCGGCAAAGCAGGGAAAGAGCTTGCGCTCGACAACCATGCGCGACAGCGTTGCAACAGAAAGCTCACCCGTCTCAAGAAACTCATCGAGCGCCGCCTCGTCCAACGCAGCAGCGTCCTCCCAAGCGGCGCCGCCCGCCAGCAGTTCGTTCGCATCGAGGCAGCCCTCGGAAAGACGCTGCCCAAGCTGTGTCAGCAAAACATCGCGGCCAGGATTCTCCAAATCGATCTTGTTGATGAA
Source organism: uncultured Collinsella sp. (assembly GCA_938023705.1). Lineage (GTDB taxonomy): Bacteria > Actinomycetota > Coriobacteriia > Coriobacteriales > Coriobacteriaceae > Collinsella. Next base: position 4,774 of record CALJDJ010000106.1, on the reverse strand, counting down.
GATGAACGTCGGGATGTCATAACGTGCAAGCAGGCGCCACAGGGTTTCGGTGTGCCCCTGCACGCCATCGTTGGCGCCCACAACCAAAATCGCGTAGTCGAGCGCGCGCAATGTGCGCTCTGCCTCGGCCGAAAAATCCACGTGACCGGGGGCGTCCACAAGCATGACGTGGGTATCTCCGTGGTCGAGCACGGCCTGCGACGAGAAAATCGTGATGCCGCGCTCGCGTTCGATAGCGCTGGTATCCAGGTGCGAGTCGCCGTCGTCCACACGGCCGCGCTTGCGAATGCGACCTGCGTTGAACAGCATGGCCTCGGCCAGCGTAGTCTTGCCGGCATCGACATGCGCCAAGATTCCAACGACCGCTTGCTTCGACATGGCTCTCCTCTTATTGCAAGCCCATCGCACGTGGCAACGGGCACCCTCGTTCCACACTGGATGATACAATTTACGGGCCGGCGGGCGAAGCGGGCTCTATCCCCCGACCGAGCTCATCGCCCCGCGTTGCCGCGCGGCGATTTTCGTAGGTTCGCGCCTTACGAAAGCCGGCACCTCCCCTTAACAGCCCAGCGATCAAAAAGGCCCCACCCGGGGCCATTTTCATGTATGTGGATTGCTGATACGCGTCCCCGCTCTTATGCCTCGCGCAGCCAGTCGAACGCAACACGCGGCGTGCCGTCCGAAACATACACGACGCCGGCGCGCTCGAACCCCGCTTTCATGCTCGCGCCCTGCATGGGCAGGTTGTCCGCGTGCGTGTCGATACGCAGGTGGTCAGCGCGCGCCTTGGCAAAGGCAAACATCGCGGCCGCGATACCGTGCACGGTGCCGTCGGATGCCACGCGATGCAGCACGGCATACGGAGTGTCGCTGCGCCATTGACCGTCCTCAATTACGTCATAGCACTCGTCCGGACCCGGTAAAAAGGCAAACGTCGCCACCACACGGCCGTCGACTTCGCACACGTAACTGCCACCAGCGGCAATATCGGCAGCCAGCTGCTCGGCCGAAGGCGTGCCCTCGGGCCACTGCGTGGCGTTGCCATGTGCGCGCATATAGGCGCGGGCCGCGTCATAGATAGCCATGACGGCGGGAATGTCGGTCTCGAGGGTTTTTCTGATCATCACGCGGCGGCCTCACGTTTATTGGTATCACTGTGATTGAGCAATGATACCAGCGTTTGGAAAGGGGCGTGAAGCAGATGGGGAGCAAAAAGCGAGCCGCCTGGTCAAAGGCCAAAAGTGAGTTTTTGGGCGCTGCCACCGGCGGCGATATGAGCGACCTGTTTGCGCGCGAGGACGAACGCCGCGACGCCCTGGACGCCGAGCGCGACGAGGCCTGGCGCTACAAATCGTGCGAGCGCAAAAACCGCTACGACACACGCGCCGAGGCCGAGGCCGTTATGGCCGACTGCGAAAACCGGGGGCGGCGTGGCTTGGCCTGCTACAAATGCGAATACTGCGGCGGGTGGCACCTGACGTCGCACCCTTGGAAATAGGCTCCGCAACGGAGCGGCGCTCACGCAGCGGCACGGCACCGACACATCGCCGGCCATCGCACGCAGGCTACGGGCGCGGCGGCACCAAGACATCGTAGCGGACAGCCTTGCCCGCAAGCTGATAGCTCGGCTTGATGCCGGCAAGCAGCGGCCCCTTCACCGGCCGCTTGATAACAACCTTGCGCGGGTGCACCGCAAGCGCAGCTTTAACCAGCGTCTCCTCATCGGCGCACGGCTGCTCCAAATGGTGCAGGAGTTGGAACTTCTTTTTGACCGCCGCACTCTTGGTACGCTCGGGAAACATGGGGTCCAGATACACCACGTCGGGAGCCGCGAGCTCAACGCGCTCGACCAGCTCAGCCGTATGGCGAAGGCCGGCAATGCTGTCCTCGCCCGCATGTAAGTGCATGCGCGCCACGGCGGCCGCAAGCGCCGGATCATCTGCCGCGCGATCCAGGGCATCCTGGAGCAGCGCCGCGATCACGCAATCCTGCTCATACAGATCGACGGTAAAGCCCGCGGCCGCCAGCAGCAGCGAGTCCTCGCCAAAGCCTGCTGTGGCATCAATCGCCCATGGTTGCTCGATGCCTTTTGTGCGCGCAGCCTTCACCAGTAGCTCTTGCTGCAAACGGCCCTGCTTGAGCCGTGGAAGCATGCGGCCAAAATCGGCACGCAACTCCATCGTGCCGTCGGTGAGCGTGAGGCCCTCGGGGTTCCCGATCAGCTCAAGCCCCGCGGCCCGAGCAACAGAAAAGGGATCGACGACGCCCATGGGCACTCCTTAGCAAGCAAAGCGGATACGTGAGCGCCGCATGTGTCGGCACCCAACCGTCCGCTATTGTCCCACATGCGACATGGCCCACAGCATCCCAATGCAAAGCACCGCCATCAATCCCGTGCACACGGCAGCGATCACAGAATCGCTCATGCGCCTTCCCAACGACCGCGGCTCGCGCACTTGCTTGGCTCCGTACATCACGGCTCCTCCTTTGGTCCAGCTCTTACCATGGCCTCATCATCGCAGCGCCGCGCATACGCTGCCATCGATTTGACTTACAGCTGGCTTTCCTTTTTGAAAGATTGCCCTGCACAAGCGAGAAGCGCTTTCTAACACACACGCCGTCACGTTGAACTACAATGTGCTTCACGATATGTGCAGCATATGGGACGCGCCAGACTGGCAGCGCCCGAATCGAAAGGACTACCTATGAGCGCCGCGCGCAAGACACTCAAAATCCTTGCCCTCATCTATTTTGTTTTGGGCATCGCCAGCCTCGTCATCGGTATCGCCGGCATCGCGACCGGCAAATTTGAATCCGTCTACGGATCGAACGCCATGCTCGCCGCGGTCGTGATTATCGCCAAGGGCGTTGTCGATCTGGCCGCCGGCGTTGCGGGCATCAAGGGTGCCAACAAACCTTCTCAGGTAGACGGCGCGTTTAAGCTCGGCATCGTCGCCGCAATCGCCACGATTGCGCAGGCCGTGCTCACGCTTCCCGCGTTTGGAGGCGACGCCATCAACTATGGCGCCTTTGTCATCGTGGTGTACGACCTGTTCTTTGTTCAGCAGGCTCACGCCGTTAAAGCCGAGAACAAGGATCGCCTGTAGGCACTTGCCTTCCACTGACCCCTACATCCAAGCAACCAACAAGGGCCGATCGCACATCTCCGCGGTCGGCCCTTTACGTTTGCCCAGATAAAACCTGCCAAAATAAACCTGTCCCTTTTTGGTAGGTTAGTGGCGGTACTCGGCGATGATGAAGTCGATATCGGTCTGAAGGGTGTCCAGGTTTGCCAGGCGCTCTTTGTCGGCAGGGCGCGTGCGGTAGTAGTACGGCGTCATCTGGAACACCGCCTCGATGTCGGCCTGCGTCTGGAGCGTAATGTTCGCAGACACCCGCTGCGTTCCCACCAACTCGAGCTCGGTCGTCTTCGGCAGCTTCTCATCGTTGAGATATGGCGTGTCGTAGAGCACCTCCTTGAGCCCAAAGAGATGCCGAGCGCCCGGCACCACGGTGTAGAGCGAGCCCTCGGGTGCCAGCACGCGGGCAAACTCACGCTCGTTAAAGGGAGCAAAGAGCTCGGTCACCATATCGAAGGCACCATCAGCCACGGGGATGTCCTTCATGTTGGCCACGAAGTAGGTCGCATCGCCGCGCTTGGCAGCCAGGCGCACCATCTCTTTGCCCAAGTCGAATCCGTAAGCATCCACGCCCGGCACCGCACCCATGGCGCTGGTGTAGTAGCCCTCGCCACAGCAGATATCGAGCAAGGTCATGGGACCGCCCGCAGACGCCGCATGCCCAGACACCCGATCGCGCACCAGCTCGACCATCGCATCACGCAACGGCGCATAGTAGCCGCGGTTTAGAAAGTCACGACGGCTGCGCGCCTGCGACTTGGGATCGCCCATGGAGTCGCCGCTCTTGGACGAGCGCAGCAGATACAGATAGCCCTCGCGCGCACGGTCAAACCGATGTCCGCCCGCGCATGCAGCACCGCGCTCATCGTCCACCAACGGCTCATGGCAAACGGGACACAACAACATGGCAACTCCTTAGCGCGAACAACACAACGCCCACCATTGTCGCACGCCTCCCCCACCTAGTCATTGGGGACGTTCTTAAATGACTAGTCAAACAAGAACGTCCATTACAGTCGAAATTGTCAGCCCGGGCCCGTCTCGGGCTACGATTGAGGCGCGCCCAGAACGGGCCGCCGACCGGGCGCCCGCGCACGGCCGAACGTCCCTGCCCCCGAGAGGGCCCGTTGGGTGCTGCCGGCGCGGGACGCGCCGCCCCCGACGGCTGATAGGAAAGTGCCGGGCAGGCGCCGCGGCTGGTAATGTGAGTGCCGAGGGGGAGGCCATCCGGTCGAACGACTACCGGAAGGATACCACCGTGAAAGCGCCATCGACCAGACCGGGGGCCGTGCTCGGCCTGGACGTCGGCAAGTCATCGCACTGGGCCTGCCTGGTCGACCGCGACGGGGAGGTGCTGGCCAGCGCCCCCGTCCGCAACAGGGAGGCCGAGCTCGACGCGCTGTTCGCCTCCGCGCCCGCCGGCACGCTCGTCGTCGTCGACCAGTTCCGCAACATAGGGTCCCTCGCCGTGAGGCGGGCCCGCGCCGCGGGGCTCGGGGTCGCCCACCTGCCCGGGCTCGCCGCCAGCCGCGCCGCCGGCCTGTTCGCCGGCGAGGCCAAGACCGACGAGCGCGACGCCGAGGTGATCGCGCGGACCGCCCTGGGCGTGCCGGACTCCCTGTCGGGGGTCCCGG
>CALJDJ010000105.1 GCA_938023705.1 uncultured Collinsella sp. | reverse complement strand
GCATACGCGTTCCGTTGATGGCTGTGCCGGTCCTGTTTTGCGGCGTGGCGTCTACGGCTTCGCTCGCTGTTGGGCTGCGTCCGTTTAAGGTGCATGCCCATGCTCGGGCTATCGTGCCGTTGGTGTCAATGGGCATGGTTGCCTTAATCTATGCGGTCGCTAGGGGGCGAATCCATGGACTTGCGGTGCTGACGGGGGTGCTGCTCACATATATAGTGATGCGAAGCTGTCCGCAGCGCAAAATGCTTGGGATATGGATGCTTTGCTTCGGGGCGACGGCTCCTGTTTGGGCTGTCTTGCTCAATATGGTGCAGGATCTGACGGTTTTCGAGCCGTTGTTCCTCGCGTCGTTGTTGGGGCAAAGTTCGGCTGTCAATGTCGTCGTGGCAACGGTGATTGTTTGCTGGTCTGTGCCCATGTTCGTTACGCACATCGCGCTCGCCCGCTCGGTTGAGGACGAGAAGGCCGTCTTGGAGTACCGGGCGAACGGGTCCACCGAAACGGCCCGCGTGCGCCAGCTGGCCCTGCTTACGTCGCGCTCCCTTTCTGATGTTCAGTCGCAAATTTTGCTGATGACGGCAGAGGGGGCAACGACAAAGGCCATTGCGGAGGATGTCGGTTACGCTGCATCTACGGTGCAAGCGCTGCGGTCTGCATCTTACCGCCAGTTGAAGATCAAGAATAAGGCGGAGCTAATTTTATTGTTATCGCAGGTAAATAACGTGTAAACGCCTGAGCAATCAACTCAATAGCGGGTGTTTACAGACATCTTTCTCTATTCATGCGAAGGTTGCCGTGCGTCGACGCATTGTTAACCGCTTTTGATTGGAGAAGGCCATGATTAAGCCAAGGAGCGCTATTGCTCGAATCGGAGTCGGCTTGGTGATTGCAGCTGGTCTGTCCCTAGGGGTTCCCGCTGCATCGTTTGCACAAGAGGAGTTTGACACCTCTCAGGTTTCCAGCATTACTCAAAACGCCGATACGGGAATTACGACCTGTACGAACAATGCCGATAAGGCATTTAGTTTTCAATGTGCCGGGACGAGTGCAACTGGCTACCGTCAAAAGGATGATTCCTCATCGCTCTATCTGGATATCCAGGGCCATACGGGAAATCCGCTTCGGTTATATACAGACGGTGCGTATAACACAAGCGGTAGCGGCAGCATGAATTGTACTCAGGGAACGTATCGTTCGAATCACAAGGGACAGTGGGAAATGTATAACCTCGTCCGTGAGAACGGGCGATCTGCGGCGCGACTGACTGCATGGGCGGAGTCTGGCTACGGCACTGTTATTGGCGTATGGAGCCCCGACTGCGTCGGGCATTTCCACAAGCTTCCCGCATAGTTGTTTGAAATGGCTCCCTTCCGGCTTTCTGGGTCGGAAGGGGAAGGAGGACGTATGAACCAAAAGCTCGCAAGATACGAACTGTCGAAAACGATTAGACGTCCAGCTTTTATCCTTGCTCTCTTGATTGCGGTCGCAGTTGCAATAGCTGCCGCGCTGGAGCCGTGGGCAAATTTGGAAAAAGAGCGCCACAACCTTCTTTCTTTTGGTTACGGCGTTGGCGTGCAAGCCGAAAATTATCTCGGTCAAACACGTGAAAGCAGCTTCGGTAACTGGATTGTTGTGAGCGCGAACGCGCCACTGTCTGCGTCGGTGTTTTTCTATGCACTGCCCCTGCTTGCAATGTTGGCTGGATCTTGGTCGTGTCTCTTTGAGCGTTTGAGTGGTTATGACATGCAGATATGCACGCGCGTTTCCAGAAAGGCGTACGTGAACGTAAAGATGCTGTCTGCTTTCCTCTCCGCGTTTACAGTGACTGCCATTCCTCTGCTCGTCAATTTCCTGATCGTCTCGATGCTTTTTCCTGCGTATCTTCCTCGGGTCGATGAGTCGACTTACGTAGGACTTTACCTGCATAGCTACTTCTCCGGTCTATTTTATTCGCATCCTTTGTCATATGTGCTCGCATACACGCTGTTCGATGCTGTCACGCTCGGGACTTTATCCATGGCTGTAACTGGCTTCTCAATTTTGTTTCGTAGCAGAATCAAAGCGATAATTGTCCCGTATCTGCTAATGGTTGCGTGGCATTTTGCAAATGGCTGGATCTTCGGCGTAATGGCTTGTGTGGGGTTTAACTGCAATATCCTCAACAGCATCAGGTCGGAATCGCTGAATAACTGGCCAGACATTCGAGCCGGTTTTGCGGAAATCATATTATTGACCCTTGCTTCGTTGGCTTTTTCTGGGGCGTGGAAAAGACGCGAGGTGGTCTGATGCTGTTTAGGCTGGTCGCCGCGGACCTGAGGACCGTTTTGAAGAAGAACATCATCACTTTTATTGCAATTGCGGCAGTGACCGTTGCGAACTTGGTGTACGCCTACGGATTGTCTTCTGTGTATGGGGTTAGAACGGATACCTTGGGGTTTGCGGATAATCTTGCGCTCGTGTTTGCCGGATCTGCTCCGTTTGAGCCTAGGCCCGGGGTCATGTTTGTGCCTCCGCTAGGATGGCTATTTCTCATTCTGCTTATTCTCTATACAACACTCGACTATCCGACCGAATCGTTGCACGGGTTTGGTTTGCAAGCGCTTGTTCGATGCCGGGCAAGAACCCTTTGGTGGGTCTCGCGTTTTATCTTGGTGGCGGCAGTAACGGCATTTTCACTGCTCGTGGTGGTTTGCTCTGTTGTGATTTGGAGCTTGGTGGTGAGCTCCTCGTTCAGCGCGGTCATTCATGGTGAGTCGCTTCAACTGGCTAATTTGGCGCCGTGGTTTCTCAAAGCTGCCGAGGCAGATGCGCTGCCGTTTTTCATAGGTCTCTTATTTGCTTTTGAGGCGCTTGCGTTTGCGCAGGCAGCGGTTGGGTTTGTGCTTGGGTCGTCAGTCTCGTTTGTGGTTTTAATGTGCTACCTGATCTGCTCGGCATATGCACGACATTGGGCGCTATTGGGTAACGCCTTGATGCTGTTGCGCTGGGGTGGAATTGTCAAAGAGGGAATCGCGGCGGGCTCGAGTGTCTTGTCATCAATTGGGCTTATGTCGTTATGCCTATCGTTGGGTGGACTGTGGTTTCGAAGGGCCGACCTTATAGAAAAGGGGGACAAGATATGAGTGTGATCGTAAGGGGCGTATCGAAGCGCATGGGTAAAAACGATGTCCTGCGCAACGTGTCCATCGAGGTTGACCCTGGGACTGTGGTCGGGCTTCAGGGGATAAACGGTTCGGGCAAGACCATGCTCATGCGAGCGGTTTGCGGGTTGATCAAGCCTACCGAAGGCGAAATCTCTATCGATGGCCAAAGGCTTGGGGCGGACATCTCGTTCCCGCCGAGTCTGGGGATGTTGATCGAGGCGCCTTCCTTTTTGGGATATCTGTCTGGCTACGACAATCTGAAGCTCATCGCTCAGATCAAGGGCGTTGCCACCCCCGAGGACATTCGCTCTGCCCTGCGGCTCGTGGGGCTCGATGCAGACGAAAAAAAGAAGTTCCGAGCATACTCGCTTGGGATGAAGCAGCGTCTGGGGATAGCTGCGGCAATTATGGAGAAGCCGAAGCTGCTTGTTCTCGATGAGCCAACGAATGCCCTCGATGAAGCGGGCGTTGAAATGCTCAAGCGCGTTGTGGCGATGGCGGCATCAACGGGTCGTGAGGTCCTTCTGTCCAGCCATGACGGAGAGGTGCTCGAGGAACTGGCCGATCGGGTTTACTGCATGCGCGACGGTGCCGTTGTGAAAGTTCGGGAAAGGTCGTGAGCGCGATGAAGAAGACCCTGTGGACGAGAAGATCGGCGCTCGCGCTTTTTTGCTGTGCTGCTGCCGGCCTTGCGGGCATGAGGGTGAGCGTCGTTAACGGGAACCGGACGGTCATTCCTGAGAAATATTACGCGGAGGGCGAATGGCTCTCGATGGATGGAGCGTTTCTGGGGTCGAAGGATGTGGTGACTGA
>CALJDJ010000104.1 GCA_938023705.1 uncultured Collinsella sp. | reverse complement strand
GGACTTGCAGCGACGGACCTCGGGACGCTCTTACACCACGTCTGCGCGCGCCACCGCAGACCTGGCTTTTGAGGCCAGTTTATCAGGCATTTTGTTGCGAAAAAACGGGGTGTGCTCGGAGGTCTCAGAATTTGCCGCATACTTCCGAAAACGCGGTCGATCTGGCTCTTGCTAAAACGATTTAGCAGCGTCGGGTAAGGTGTGGTTTCGCCATCGGGCGAACACTTTTAGCGCTTGGGACTTTATTTTTGGGCCTCGAAAGGTGGATTTCGCGCTTTTGGTAAAGAAATGGGTGCGTGTTTTGTCGTGTGCCGGCATTGACACAGAAAAAGGGCCCGGAAGGCGAAGCCTTCCGGGCCCTTTGCAATGCAAACATGCTTGCAAGTACGACTTAACGCACCTGAGCGACGTAAGCGACGTTGGTCGAGGAGACCTTGTCCTCGAGCTGGACGCTCATGCGGGGATCGCCGGCGGTAGCGACGGTCAAATCGCCAGCCTCGACGTAGCCGAGCTCCTTAGCGGTCTCGATCGCCTTGACGATCGTGCCGTTGACGGTGCCCTGGGTAATCTCGGCCTGATGCGGGATAACGCCCCAGTACATAATCATCTGCTGGACGGCCCACTCGTGGCGGGAGAACGCGCAGATCGGCATGTTGGGGCGGAAGTGCGAGATCAGGCGAGCGGTACGACCGGTGGTCGTCGGCACGGTGATGCACTTGGCGCCAACGGTGGTGGCCATGTTCACAGCGGACATACCCACAACGTTGTTGACGACGCGGGTGCCGTGAGCGTCGGCCGGAACCTCGAGCGGAGCGTGGGCCGGGAGGTACTTCTCGGTCTCGAGAGCAATGCTGGCCTGCATCTTAACGGCCTCGACCGGGTACTTACCGGCAGCGGACTCGCCGGACAGCATAACGGCGTCGGTGCCGTCGTAGATGGCGTTAGCAACGTCGGCAACCTCGGCGCGCGTCGGGCGCGGGTTCTGCTGCATGGAGTCGAGCATCTGCGTAGCGGTGATAACGGGCTTGTAGGCCGCGTTGCACTTGGCGATGATCTCCTTCTGGATGTGCGGAACGAGCTCGGGCTTGATCTCGATGCCCAGGTCGCCACGGGCGACCATGATGCCGTCAGAAGCCTCGAGAATCTCGTCGAAGTTCTCGACGCCCAAGGCGCACTCGATCTTCGGGAAGATCGTCACGTGCTCGCCGCCGTTCTCGCGGCAAAGCTCGCGGATGCCGCGGACGGACTCGCCGTCACGGATGAAGGAAGCGGCGATGTAGTCGATGTTCTCGGTCAGGCCAAAGAGGATGTCCTGACGATCGCGCTCGGTGATGGCGGGCAGCGAGATGTTGACGTTGGGCATGTTGACGCCCTTGCGCTCGCCGATCAGGCCGTCGTTCTTAACGACGCAGGTCATGTCCTGGCCACTGACGGACTCGACCTCGAGGGCAACCAGGCCGTCATCGATCAGGATGAGGGAGCCCTTCTCGACCTCGGAGGGCAGAGCCAGGTAGTCGAGGGAGATGTGCTCAGCGGTGCCGTGGAAATCCTCGGACGTGGGCTGAGCGGTGACGACGATCTTATCGCCGGTCTTGACGGCAACCTTCTTGCCGTCGACCAGAAGGCCGGTGCGGACCTCGGGGCCCTTGGTGTCGAGCAGGATGCCGACAGGCAGACCGAGCTCCTTGGAAATACGGCGGACGCGCTCGATGCGACCGTGGTGCTCGTCGTAGGAGCCGTGCGAGAAGTTAAAACGGGCGACGTTCATGCCCGCCTTGATCATCTCGCGGATGGTCTCGTCGCTATCGCAGGCGGGACCCATGGTGCATACAATCTTAGTGCGCTTGTACATTCAGACCTCCATCTGACATCGTCTTGCGCTGATAGATAAACCATAAGAAATAAAACCGAGATGATTATAACGAAATGCCGACCGAATACCCCAAAAAATCGACCGTATGCCGAAATGGAAGTTCATTTTTTGCGGGAAAAACGGTATATGGAAAATCTTTACCAACCACTCCAACCGCTGCTATCTGGGCGATATGTCAGTTTGGCGATGTGCCGAAGAAAAAACGTTTTACCAATGTTGAGCATCACACGGTCTGCACCGTTGCGTGCGGACCATATTTCCAAACCGATTGTTTTGGCTAGACGCGTCGCTTTGGGGTACCATAGCTCCACTATCAACTGCCGCTCAGCACGGCAGCCTTGATGAGCCCTTGCCCTTCTCCTGGGAATTATGATCGGGCATCAATCTGCTGAGTGGCCCGAATCCCAGGAGGGGACTCTATATGCAAAAGGAATACCTGTCCGCCGCGGCGGAGGTGCTCAGCGACCAAGGTGTCGATGAGAACCTCGGCCTGAGCAACGACGAGGCGTCTTCGCGCCTTGCCAAGACAGGCCCTAACAAGCTCGAGGAAGCCGAGAAGACGCCGCTGTGGAAGCGTTTCTTTGAGCAGATGGCCGACCCCATGGTCATCATGCTGATCGTTGCCGCCGTCATCAGTGCGCTCACGGGCATGGTCAAGGGCGAGCCCGACTTTGCCGATGTTGCCATCATCATGTTCGTCGTTATCGTCAACTCGGTGCTGGGCGTGGTCCAGGAAGCCAAGAGCGAGGAGGCCCTCGAGGCCCTGCAGGAGATGAGTGCGGCGCAGTCCAAGGTGCTGCGCGACGGCAAGCTCGTGCACCTGCCGAGCGCCGAGCTCGTGCCCGGCGACGTGATCATGCTCGAGGCGGGCGACTCCGTCCCGGCCGACTGCCGCGTGCTCGAGAGCGCCACGATGAAGATCGAAGAGGCCGCGCTCACCGGCGAGTCCGTGCCCGTAGAGAAGCACGCCAACGTGATCGAGCTTGTCGCGGGCACCGATGACGTGCCGCTCGGCGACCGCAAGAACATGTGCTACATGGGTTCCACCGTGGTATACGGCCGTGGCCGCGCCGTCGTGGTCGGCACCGGCATGAACACCGAGATGGGTAAGATCGCCGGCGCCCTGGCCGAGGCCAAGGAGGAGCTCACGCCGTTGCAGGTGAAGCTCGCCGAGCTCAGCCGCATCCTTACCATTATGGTGATCGTCATCTGCGTCGTGATCTTTGGCGTTGACATCCTCCGCCACGGCGTGGGCAATGTCCTCACCGACCCGACTGCCCTGCTCGACACCTTTATGGTCGCCGTCTCGCTTGCCGTCGCCGCCATTCCCGAGGGCCTGGTCGCCGTCGTGACCATCGTCCTTTCGCTCGGCGTGACCAAGATGGCCAAGCGCCAGGCGATTATCCGCAAGCTCTCTGCCGTCGAGACCCTTGGCTGCACGCAGACCATCTGCTCCGACAAGACCGGTACCCTTACCCAGAACAAGATGACCGTCGTCAAGCACGAGCTCGCTGCGCCCAAGGAGAAGTTCCTGGCCGGCATGGCGCTGTGCTCCGATGCTCAGTGGGACGAGGAGCTGGGCGAGGCCGTGGGCGAGCCGACTGAGTGCGCGCTCGTCAACGACGCCGGCAAGGCGGGCCTCACTGGCCTGACTGCCGAGCATCCGCGCGTGGGCGAGGCCCCGTTTGACTCGGGCCGCAAGATGATGTCCGTGGTCGTCGAGACCCTGGATGGCGAGTACGAGCAGTACACCAAGGGTGCGCCCGACGTGGTGATCGGCCTGTGCACCCATATCTACGAGGGCGATAAGGTCGTCCCCCTGACCGAGGAGCGCCGCGCCGAGCTCGTGGCGGCCAACAAGGCCATGGCCGACGAGGCCCTGCGCGTACTGGCGCTGGCAAGCCGCACCTACACCGAGGTTCCCGACGACTGCAGCCCCGCTGCGCTCGAGCATGACCTGGTCTTCTGTGGCCTGTCCGGCATGATCGACCCGGTCCGTCCCGAGGTGGCCGACGCTATCCACGAGGCGCACGACGCCGGTATCCGCACCGTCATGATCACGGGCGACCACATCGACACCGCCGTGGCCATCGCCAAGCAGCTGGGCATCGTCGCCGATCGCAGCCAGGCCATCACCGGTGCCGATCTCGATCGCATGAGCGACGAGGAACTCGACGCGCACATCGAGGACTACGGCGTGTACGCCCGCGTCCAGCCCGAGCACAAGACACGCATCGTCGAGGCTTGGAAGTCGCGCGACCAGATCGTGGCCATGACGGGCGATGGCGTCAACGACGCCCCGTCCATCAAGCGCGCCGACATTGGCGTTGGTATGGGCATCACCGGTACCGACGTCACCAAGAACGTCGCCGACATGGTACTTGCCGATGACAACTTCGCTACCATCATCGGCGCCTGCGAAGAGGGTCGTCGCATCTACGACAACATCCGCAAGGTCATCCAGTTCCTGCTTTCGGCCAACCTTGCCGAGGTGTTCTCGGTGTTTATCGCCACGCTCATCGGCTTTACCATCTTCCAGCCGGTGCAGCTGCTGTGGGTGAACCTGGTCACCGACTGCTTCCCCGCGCTTGCGCTGGGCATGGAGGATGCCGAGGGCGACATCATGAAGCGCAAGCCGCGCAACGCCAAGGACGGTGTCTTTGCCGGACATATGGGTCTGGACTGCGTGGTCCAGGGCCTAATCATCACCGCGCTGGTGCTGGCGAGCTTCTTTGTGGGCGTGTACTTTGACATGGGCTACATCCACATCGCCGATATGATCGCCGGCAATGCCGACGAGGAAGGCGTGATGATGGCGTTCATCACGCTCAACATGGTCGAGATTTTCCACTGCTTCAATATGCGCAGCCGTCGTGCGTCGCTGTTCACCATGAAGAAGCAGAACAAGTGGCTGTGGGCTTCCGCCGCGCTGGCACTGGTGCTGACGGTGATCGTGACCGTGCAGCCGACGCTTGCCGAGATGTTCTTTGGCCCCGTGACGCTTGAGCTCAAGGGCGTTGTCGCTGCCCTGGGCCTGGCCTTCCTGATCATCCCGCTGATGGAGATCTACAAGGCGATCATGCGCGCGGTCGAGAAGGAGTAAGTTAACCTGTCCGGGCCCGCCCCTGCGTGTTTTCTTCTTCGCTGGTCCTCGCGCTTCGCGCTGCGGGATCGCTCGGAAGAAACCCCTCCCGGCGGGCGGGCCTTCGGATAACCTCTCGGGACCATGAGCTGAGGGAAAGTGTGTGGGTCGGTCGAGCATTTGCTCGACCGACTCTTTTTTGTGGGAAAATACCTGCTCAGTTGTGATTTATGGTGCTGGGAGGCGCTTGTGGGCAAGGCTAAGGCTAAGGCGAAGAAAAAGACGACGGGGGCGCGGGCTAAGCGCGATCGTCGTCGGAAGCTCGCGACCGAAGCCCCTGCATCTGCTGAGGAATTGCTGGCGAGTGTACCGGGGCTTGACGCGCTGCAGGATGTTCCGGCGTTTGATGACCTGCCGGTCGATGAAGCTCAGCAGACTGCCTTTGATGATTTCTGCGCACATGCCGAGGAGCCCGAGCAGATGCAGCTTGGCGCCGTGGTGCGCTTGGATCGTGGGTTTCCGCTGGTGGCGACTGCCGACGATACCTTCCGCGCCGAGCATGCCGTGGGATTTGCCAAGTCGCGCGGTGGGGACGAGGTCCTGCTGCCTGCCGTGGGCGATCGTGTGGCGGTGCGCCGCGCTCCCGGGCACGATATGGGCGTGATTGAATGCGTGCTGCCGCGCCGTGCGAGCTTTGAGCGTTGGCGCGGCCGTGCCCGCGGAGAGCGCCAGGTGCTCTGCTCCAACGTGGATAGCGTGCTAATCGTGCAGGCGCTCGGTGCCGGCGAGGTGCTGCTCGACCGTGTGGCGCGTTCGCTGGTATTGGCGCTCGACTGCGATGCCGAGCCGGTGGTGGTACTCACCAAAGCTGACCGCTGCGATGCCGAGGAACTCGAGCGCGATCTGGACCGCGTGCGCCGCCTGGTGGGTCCGGACGTGCGCGTGATCGTGACGTCCTCTGCCGAGGGCCGCGGCCTGGACGAGGTCCGTGCCTGCGTGCCTGCCGGGAGCTGCGCCATGATTCTGGGCGAGTCTGGTGCCGGCAAGTCGACGCTGCTCAATGCGCTGCTGGGCCACGATACGTTGGCGACCGGCGGTGTGCGCGAACGCGACGACCAGGGCCGTCACACTACCGTCGCGCGCGTGATGGTGACGCTGCCGGGCGACGCCGGCGTGATCGCCGATGCCCCGGGCCTGCGCAGCCTACCGCTCGTGGGTCACGAGCGGGGACTGGCCCGCGCCTTCCCCGAGATTGTCGAGGCATCGCGCGCGTGCCGGTTTGGCGATTGCACGCATACCCATGAGCCGGGTTGCGCCGTTCGCGAGGCCGAGGACGCCGGGCAGATCGATAGCCTGCGTCTGGAAACGTTCCAAAACCTGGCGTTATCCATGCGCGTGAGTGCTCAAATGCTCGATCCCGATGTCCATCTGTAATTGATTTTTCCTATGACAGCCGTTTCCCAACTGTTCGGGAGACGGCTTTTTGCTGCGGAAAAGCCTCGAAACATGCAGTTTGCTGACGTGCTGACCAAAACCTTGCCACGAGCTTGACGGGCTGGTCAGCTTTTGGTCAGCGATTGGTTTGACATCGAAAACCAAGATTGCGATTGCGCCGCTTTGCACTCTGACCGCCCAGACAATGGTGGTACGGGCATTCGCCCGGCACTGCCATGAGAGGAGCGGCCGTGAACAAGAGCAAGCGCATCGCCATCAGTCTGGTCGCGGGCGTGCTCGCTGCTCTGCTCTGCATGGTTTACGGCTCATCGATCCGCTCACAAGCCGAACAGGTCCAGGCTGAGACCTTGGCCAAGTACGGTGGCGATCGCGTCGAGGTATGCGTCGCGGCGCGCGATATCGATGTGGGCGAGACCCTCGATGAGACCAATGTCATAACCCAGGAGTGGCTGACGAGTCTGCTGCCGCGTGACGCGGCGACCGAGCTGCGCCAGGTGCGCGGCGACGTGACGACTTCGCGTATTCCCAAAAACGCCGTGATCTGCAATGTCTACACCAAGGTCGAGAGCCGCAAGCTCGAGGTGCCTAAGGGCAAGGTCGCCGTTTCGGTGGCGGTCGATGCCGAGCACTCGGTCGGCGGTGCTACGGGCGTGGGCAGCTACGTGGATGTGTATGTGCAAAAAGACGGCGTGACCGATCGGCTGTGCGGCGCGTACGTGATCGATACCAGTGAGGATTCCGGTGCCACGCGCGAGGGCAAGATCGAATGGGTGACGCTGGCGGCTGACCCCGAAGACGTCAAGGAACTGCTGGGAGCCTCGGGCAAGGGAACGGTCAGCTTGACGATTCCCGCCACGGCGCGCGGCAAAAAGAGCGGAGGCGACGAGTGATGAAGGCGATCTGGCTTGCGTGCTGCGCGTGCGGCGATTACGGGCTGTTGCAGCGGGAAGTCGAGGGCCGTGATGTGGGTGCACAGGTGCTTCGCGTGGGTGACCTGGACGGGCTGGTTTCCATGGCGCGGGCGTTTCCGTCGCGCCGCGGGGCTGCCATCATCGCGGCGTCTCTGTTTGATACTGAAGATGTGCGCAAGACTGTTGCGCGCCTGACGGCCGAAGGCCGCGTGAGTCGCGTGGTCGTGTTGATAGAAGCGCTCGATCCGTCGGATATCGAGGGGCTGTTTCGCGCGGGGGCGACCGAGGTCATCGCTGCACACAGTATATGCGGCAACGGGCGTGCGGGCGAGGGAGCGGTTGATTCCGATCGGCGCATGACGATTGAGCCCGATGCTTTTGTTGATAGGGAACCCGGGGCGCCTCGCGCTACAAGAGGCCCGCGTGTTGATGATTATGGAAAAGCGGAAGCCGAGCATGGTCGGCGCCCCCGGAACCCCCTTGTATGCGATGACGCTGGAGGGCCGGCGCAGCATGCTGGCGACTCCCCGGCTGTAGATATGGGATACGTGCACGGCGTGCATCTGGTGGATGAGCTCGACGAAGTTGAGGGCTTTGCCGGGTGCGGCGAGTTGTCGCTGATGCAGCATGAGCAGATTGCGCAGAACGAGCTTGCTTCGCAGACCGAACAAGCTGCCATGCCGGCTTGGACGCAGCGTGTGGTTGCGGCGGAGGAGACGGGGACGCTGGCACCGACGCCCGCACCGCCGCCTCCGATGCCGCCGGCAGACGCTGCCGCTCCGCAGCGTCGAGCTCCGGTCATCTGCGCCATTTCGGGTTCGGGCGGTTGCGGCAAGTCGACGATCGTTGCCACCATGGCACACACATCGTCGCTGTTGGGCTTGCGTGCCGCCGTGCTCGACCTGGACCTGATGTTTGGAAACCTTTACGACTTGTTAGGTGTCGATGCTCCGCGCGATGTGGCGGCGCTTATCGAGCCATCGGCGGCGGGCGCGCTCACCGAGCCGGATATCGTAGCCACATCGATGCGCGTGGCGCCGGGCGTTACGCTCTGGGGTCCCGTCGCGGCGCCCGAGCAAGCCGAGCTCATGGCACGTCCGGTGGAGCTACTGCTTGATGTCCTGCGTCGCGAATCCGACGTGGTCTTTATCGATACCTCGGTCTTTTGGGGCGACGCCGTGGCGGCTGCGGTGGCGGCGAGCGACCGTTGCCTGGTCGTTGGCGATGCTGCGGTGTCGTCCGCGACATCGGCGTCGCGCGTCATCGAACTGGCAAGTCGAGTAGGTGTGCCGCGCACGCGCATGAGCGCCGTGTTCAACCGGTTCGGTGCGCGCGGGGCAGACGAGGACGTCGCCATGCGCTTTGAGATTGCCTGTGCGTTGAGCTCCAAGATTCGTATCGCCGATGGCGGGCAGGATCTCGCCGCGCTCATGGCGTTTGGGCGCGCTGACGAGGCGGTGGGGCAGACCAGTGCTTTTGCGACTAGCATGCGCGAGGCCACGCGCGAGATACTCGTGGAACTGGGGTGCGCCGTCGGCCCTTGGGGCGATATGGTCGCCGACCGTGCAACGCGTACCGAACGCCCGCGTATCCGCCTTCCCTGGTTGCGCGAGGGTGATCAGCGATGAGCCTGCAAACGAGGATTAAGGCTGCCGGCGCTGCAGCGGCGGCAGCGCCTGTAGATGCGGGGCGTCGCCGCGCGGTGAAACGACGCACCAAGCGCGCCGTGATGGACCGCATGGGTTACGACGAAGTGGCGCGTATCAGCGCCTATATCGACCCGGCACTTGCCCGCTCGGAATTGCGTCCTGCGGTGGAGGCGGCGCTCAATGTTGAGGAGCCGACCGATCTCGCGACGCCCGAGCGCGAAACCATCATCGACGAGATTTTGGATGACGTGGTGGGCTTGGGGCCGTTGCAGCCGCTCATCGAGGACGACACCGTTACCGAGATCATGATCAACGGCTGCCGCTCGGCTTTCTTTGAACGCGGCGGCGTCTTGTACCCCATCGAGCATGCGTTTGAGGATGATGAACAGATCCGTGTGCTTATCGACCGCATCATCTCGCCACTTGGCCGCCGTATCGACGAGCGCAGCCCCATCGTCAACGCCCGCCTCAAAACGGGCTATCGCGTCAACGCGGTGATTCCGCCTGTGGCGATTGACGGACCGATTCTCACCATCCGAAAGTTCTCGGACCGTATCTGCTCGCTGGACGAGCTTGTGGGGCTGGGGTCGCTGCCGCTTTGGTATGCGCAGCTGCTGTCGTGCGCGGTGTCGCTGCGACAGGACCTGGCGGTTGCGGGAGGCACGGGATCTGGTAAGACCACCCTGCTCAACGCGTTGTCATGTGAGATTTCCACCGGCGAGCGCATCGTGACGATCGAGGGCTCTGCCGAGCTCAAGTTTGCGCATCATCCGCACGTGGTGCGCCTAGAGGCGCGCGAGGCTTCAATTGAGGGTGAAGGCGCGGTGACGATCCGCGACCTGGTAACTAATGCCCTGCGCATGCGCCCCGACCGCATCGTGGTGGGCGAGGTGCGCGGTGCCGAGTGCTGCGACATGTTGCAGGCCATGAACACGGGCCACGACGGGTCGCTCACCACACTTCATGCGGGTTCAGAACAGGAGACCGTGGTGCGTCTGACGTTGCTTGCACGTTATGGCATCGACCTGCCGAGTGAGCTCATCGAGGAGCAGATTGCCATGGCGCTCGACGGTATCGTGATGTCCGAGCGCCACGCCGATGGCAGGCGCTTCGTCTCCTCGTATTCGGGGGTGCGACGCGCCGCATCGGGCGGCGTAGAGCTCGAGCGCTATGTGACGTTCGATGCCGCCGAGCGCACCTGGACGCTTGACCGCGAGCCGCCGTTTATCGCAGAAGGCCTGCGGTCGGGGACGCTCACACAAGAGGAGGTGGACGAATGGAGATCGCTGTGCCCCTCGTCGTAGGGGGCTTGGCAGGGCTTTCTGTCGCGACGGCGTGCGGGGCGGAACCTCGTGTGCCGCAGGTACCGCCGGCGGAGCTGGCACGTCAGGCGCTCGAGACGGTGGCAGAGAAGCTGCCGCGTGAGCTGGTGGAAAACGATCTGCTGAAAAAGATCGCCCGTTCGTGGGCATCGCTGGCTCCGGCGCATCGCCTTGGCCTCGTGATCGAGGATGCTTCGGGATGTTTGGCGTTTCTGCTGCTATCGAGCGGTGTCTGCTGCGTTTTACTAACGATGGTGTCGTTATCGCCCCTCGGATTTGCCTTGGGACTTGTTGTTCCGTTTGCCGTTGGTGCCGCTCGGGATGGCTTTGAGAGCCGGCGCGAGCAACACGATGCAGAAGAGGCAATGCCCGAGGCGTTTACCGCACTTTCCATGTCGCTTGCCTCGGGACATTCGCTGGCCCAGGGCATGCGCTTTGTGGGCGCTCATGCGCAAGAGCCAGTGCATAACGAGTTTTTGCGGGTGGCGGCGGCGATCGATTGCGGCATCTCGGCGACCGACGCGCTCGATGACTTGCTCGTGCGTATCGACGCCCCCGGTCTTTCGCTTGTGACCTTGGCGCTTAAGGTGTCTCAGCGCACCGGCGCTCCGCTTGCCGACTTACTGTCCGAGGCGTCGAGCATGGTGGGGGAGCGCATTGAGCTCAAGCGCCGCCTGGATGTTAAGACGTCGCAGGCTCGCATGTCTGCGCATATGGTCGCGGCGATGCCGGCGGGCATGTGCGCGGTGTTGGCGCTGCTTTCGGCAGATTTTCGTCGCGGTCTTGCGACACCTGCCGGCGCGGGCGCTGTGGTGCTGGGTCTTGCCCTCAACGCCGTTGCCCTGGTGGTTATCCGGCGCATTATGCGGGTGGAGCTATGAGCGCCCCGGTTGCAGTTGCGGCTTGCCTGTGCGCCCTGAGCGTATTTGTCGCGACGGGGTTGGATCGGGCGGATGCACGCAAGGTCGCAGGGGCCTGCAAGCGCGAGGCGGTGCTGGTCGCTGCCGCGGGTCGCTCGGTGGTCGATGCTCTGACCGCGCGAGTGAAGGGCGCGGTTGGAGCGGGCGGCCCGGCGCGAGTGTCGCTCGGCGAAGTGTCCGAGATGATCGATGTTGTGCGCTTGGGTCTTTCGGCCGGTCTTTCGTTTGATGCGGCGCTTGAGATTTTCTGCGCCAACCGCCGGTCAGTGCTGGCTCTTCGCCTTGAGCGCGCCTGCATGGCGTGGCAGGTGGGCGTGGGCACGCGTGAGGACGAGTTGTTGGCCGCCGCGCGCGACCTGGACGCGCGAGCGCTCGAGACCTTTGCCATCACGGTGGGGCAGGCGCTCGCCCTGGGTGCCCCACTTGCCGAGACGCTGGCCGCTCAAAGTCGCGAGATCCGTGCGGCTCATCGCGCCGCGGTCGAGCGCGAGATCGAGCGTGCACCCGTCAAGCTGCTGATTCCCACCGGCACGCTCATCTTGCCGGCGTTGCTTCTGTCCATATTGGGCCCGCTGCTGGGAGCAGGCGGGATGATGTAGGGAGGAATACATGAACACGATGACTGACGCTGCTGGCAAGGTCCAGGGCTGGGCGTTTTGCCGGGCGGCACATGTTCGTCAGCGCGCCAAGGAACTATTGCAGGAGGAGAGTGCACAGGGTACCACCGAGTATGCCATCTTGGTCGGCGTGCTCGTGGTGATCGCGATCATCGCCATCGTCGCATTTAAGGGCAAGGTCCAAGATCTATGGAACGCTATCAGCGAGGGCATCAACAGCCTGTAGAGGGCGAGCGCCCCATCGGGGTGCTGCTGGTGTTTGCTTGCCTGACCGTGGCGATAGCGGTGGTGCTTTGGGGGCTTAACGCCGCGCGGCAGCAGCGTCCTGGGACCGCCTCCGATTTGGGCTCAGATTCGGCGGTGGCGTCTCAAAAAGATGAGATGCGAGATGCGGACGATTCGGATGTCGCTGTCACGGCGCAAACCTTTCTGCGGGCGCTCGACAAGCGGTCTGGCACTGCGACGGATTCGCCTGAGGGCAACGCGATTGCGGTCCGGCTTGCATGGTCCGAGGACCGACCGATGACCGAAGCGGCAGCGGATATGCTGCGTGCCTATCGCGAGGTACCCACGGCACAACTTGCTCTGAGCGGCTATCTCGATATCAAGGGCAACGTGTGGGGCGCTATCGTGCGCGACGGACGCGGCTGGGTCGATATGGTGACGGTTGCCGCGGATACTGGCGATGCTTCGTGTCGTCTGCGCGCCGTGCGCCTGGTCCCGCAAACAATAAACTCAAAGGAGGGATCGTGAAATGCATGGCGTTCTGCGTGAAGAGGTTGCCCAAGCGACTGTGGAATACGCCATCGTCACGGTGGCGCTGTTATCGATCGTGCTGGCGATTGCGGGACTTTGGCGTGCTGGCACCGATGGGCGCTTGGCGGCGCTGGTCGAGCGGGCGGCATCCCATGGCGTTGCCTCGATGTCGGTTATCGACGCCGCTGCGGGCGCTAAGGACATCGCGTTGTATTGATATCGCGTGCGAGGACCGGGCGCAGTCTACGGTCGAGGCCGCTTTTTTGCTGCCGACGTTTCTGACGCTCATCCTTCTCGCACTGCAGCCGGTGTGCCTGCTCTATACGCGCGCGGTCATGGAGTCTGCCGCCGCCGAGACCGCGCGGCTCATGACCACGACGACGGCGGAGGACGACGATCTTAAGGAGTTCACCCGCCGCCGGCTTGCCGCAGTGCCCAACGTTTCGATCTTTCATGCCGGCGGGCCGCTGTCGTGGGATATCGAGCTTGGCCGGGCCGGTGCGGGTGGCGTCTCGTCCGTGTCCGTTTCCGGCGAGGTCAAGCCGTTGCCCGTGATCGGTGCGTTTGCGCAGGCTATGGGTGGTGCCGCCGAGGGCGGCTACGTTGAGCTCAAGGTCGATGTCTCGTATCAATCGCGTCCCGAATGGCTGGAGGGAGATTATGATTCGTGGATTGCTACATGGGATTAAGCGTTTCTGGTCTAGACGCGTTTTGACGCGCCGTCCGAGCTGCCATTGCAAGCGAGGCGGCTTTATGGGTCGAGCCGGTGTCGATCTGTTTATCGAAGACGGCGCCTATACCACGCTTTCTTCTGCCGTGGTCATCCTAGTGGTGCTCACATTGTTGTTTTCGTCGACCGCGGCGATATGGAGCATGTCGCGTGCCGGGGACACCCAGGTGGCGGCCGATAGCGGCGCGCTGGCGGGTGCCAACGTAGTGTCGTCCTATCACACGGCTACCACGGTGGTTGATGCGAGTATCTTGAGTCTGGGGCTGGCGGGGTTTGCCACGATCGGGACGGGCCTGGTCGCCATCCTCATCCCGGGTGCCGAGCCGGTTGCCGGCAATATGGTCGACACCGGGATCGAGATCATTAAAACGCGCAACAAGTTTGCCAAAAGCGCATCGGAAGGCTTACAGAAAATCGAGACGGCTCTGCCGTATCTGATCGCCGCGCGTGCCACGCAGGCGGTGTCGGCGCAGGATACCGATAGTGTGACCTATACCGGTACGGCGCTTGCCGTGCCCAGGACATCCGAGTCGGACTTTGCTGCGCTCAAAGGGTCAGAGATCTCGACCGATACCATTAAAGACACATCAGATGATTTAGAGCGTGCGGCCGAGGAGCTGCGGAAGGCCTCGGAGGAGACGGCGAAGGCAAAGGAGCGCGCTTGGCTGGCGGATTGTGGTGGGTCTGACAAGGGCTCGGTCGGCAGCTGTTCTTGTATGTGGGAGCGCGCAAAAAGCCTAACGGATCTTTCCGGTGTTCAAAATCCGCATTACTCATCGAGCGTTACGTGGGAGCCTCAAGTTGCCCTTGATCGCGCGAAGGACTACTACCATTGGCGTCTGACAAATGAGAAGCCCCAGGGCTCGAGTGTCGAGATGAAGGCAGAGTCTGCGGCGCGTAAGGCGTTTTATACCTATGCGAACGCGGAGGTCGATCGGGCATATATAACCGAGAACGGAGACAGGGTTTCCTCCTATATTCCGCTGCTGCCGCGCAACTCTGATGAGGTTCGGGCGACGGAACTCTATACCGATGCGGTGTGGCCGACTAGCGTAAACGATGACAAGGCGTATCTGCATTACGGGACGACCTGCCCCAACTATAAGAAAGGGACGCCGAGCGGATTTGCTTCGGTTGCCGATTACGATGGACAGGATAAATGCAGCAAATGCCATTTTGGCGTTTTGTCGCTTGGTGCTGTTGCGGCGCCTTCAACCTCTATCGAAAACGGCTTCGAGTATCACTTTGACAAGTTTAAAGACGCCCTGGAGGACTACGTCGACTGTCGCAACAAGGAGCTCGAGCTCGAGCGTCAGACCGAGGACGAAGCCGACCGTGCGGGCAATGCGTTCGATACCGCCATCAAAGAACTTTCCGGTGAGCGTCCGCGTATCGCTCCGCCCGGTCGCAACGGCGTGGTTGCCTTTGCGGTTTCGGGTGCCATCTCGAGCCCCGATGAGCTCAACTCTTCGTTTAACACGGCAGTCAGGCTTGGCGATCGCGGTGCCATCTCTGCCGCGGTGCTGGCGCCCGATGGGGCGACGGCGCAAAACAACGTGCTTTCGCGATTTTTCTCGACATTGAAGGAACGCTCGGGTGGCGTTGCCGGCGTACTCGATGGCGTCATGGATGTCTGGGGACGGCTGCTTGTGGGATACGGAGACATCCAAGGTTCGGCCGACGAACTTATGGACGAGATGATTAAAGGCCTAGGAGGGGGCAGCGGCGCGTTGGGCTCCATCGCATCGTGGCTCGGCGATACCGTTTCGGCGTCCGTGGCGGCGTTGGGTCTGGAGCCGTGCGACTTGCGCCTGCGAAAGCCGGTGCTGACCGATTCCGCCAACGTCATTAAGAGTCCGGGGTCTGACATTGCTGGTTTCTCTCAAGCGCAAGACAAGCTGCGAAGTATTCCGTTGGGCGTGACCGATCCCAAGGCGCTTTGCGAGGCGTTGGAATATCAAGTCGAACGCACCATTAGCGGCACGGTGTTCACGCTTGCGGAGATTCCTCTGCCCGGCGGCGGCTCCATCCCGCTCACCGTCGATGTCGCCACGCTGGTTGGCGCTCTGGGCGGTGGGTCGTAATGAGTATCCGCATGCGTCTGCGCGAGGAGCGCGCCCAAGCGACGGTGGAGATGGCAGTGGTTACGCCCGTTTTGCTGGTGCTGGCACTCATCGTGTACAACGTCATGATCTTTGCCAGCGCTGTCGCGCGCTTCGACCGCGTGGTGCCCGACATCGTGTTGGCGCACGCCGTGGCGTCGGAGGGGGAGGGCGACGAAAGCTCTGCCGATGCCTCGGCGACGGTTCAGACTCAAATTCTGAATGCCATGGAAGGCTATGGCTTGCAGATCGAAGTGTCGAGCGAGCAAGGCGCGGAGGCATCGGATGGTGGCCTGCTCTCCCTATCCGGTACGTTTAGGACCTACACCTGCACCATGCACTATGAGCCGTGGCCGACTTCTCTCAGCATCGCTGGCGTTACGCTGGGGGCGCCGACAACGTTGTCGCACGAGCGCGCGGTGACGGTCGATCCATGGCGTCCGGGGGTGGTCATGTGACCGCGGTCTCGTCCTACATCGCGTACGCGCGGGCGCTCAACAGGCTGGGTTGGACGCCGGCCGAGTTTGCGGTGGCGGAGTCGTTTGCCGTGCGCCTGCGCGGCATGCTGGGACGGTGTCCGGTTGCCGCCAACGGTCTGCCGCTCGTCATGGCGTTTCCACGCTGCTCTTCGGTCCATACGTGTTTTATGGCCTATCCCATCGACATCGCCTTCATCGATCGCGACGGCAATATCCTCGCGCGCTACGAAAGCGTTCGTCCTTGGCGCACGTGCTCCTGCCCCGGCGCCTGGGCCGTACTAGAGCGTCCTTCAATCATTGTTTCGATCCCTGCTCTCCAACGCGTGCCGGCTTAAGAATTGGCGACAGCGGACTTTCGTCATACGAAATTGGGTAAGATGGAGGAGAAGATGCATGGATGTTGAGATCCATCCCAACGCTAAAAAGCACCTGACGGAAAAGCAGGTGCTTAGCGCTTGGCTTGCGGTTACTGAGTGCATTCGTCGCGAGTCGAAGGACGAGCCGCCGAGATGGCTTGCGATTGGATGGCTCCCAGACGGACGAAGCGTGGAGCTTGTCGCGGTCGAGCTTGTCCGTGGGTGGCTTATCATTCATGCCTTGTCTCCAGTCCAGAAGAAATTTTGGCAGGAGATTGAACAGGCTCGGCAAAGGGGTCGATGATGGGCAAGACGTATACGGCCGCTAATGGTCAGGTTGTAACGGATGAAATGATTGACGCGTGGTGCGAGTCGTACGAGCGCGGAGAGTTTCCGGATGGCGAACACACCGTTGGTGGGATCGTGCATGGACGGCCCCCACTCTCAGGTGAGGGGACGGCAACGCTGTCGGTCAAGATTCCTCTGGGAATGAAGGAGGCCATTCGTCGACGGGCGGCTGCCGAGGGGATGACGCCAAGTGAGTTTGCCCGTGCGGCTCTGAGCGAAAAACTTCTTGCTGCCGGCTGATGCCTCTGACGTGCCGATTTATAGAACCGAGGCTGTGCTCAAAAACTTTTTTAAAATTCTCGGTTGACCGGAACGCGTCCTTGGTTATACTAATCAAGCCTTGAAACAAGGCACACCTCAAATGGCTGGGTAGCTCAGTTGGTAGAGCAGAGGACTGAAAATCCTCGTGTCAGGGGTTCGATTCCCTTCCCCGCCACCTTGAATTGACTAGGACCTCTGCAAAGGGGTCCTTTTCTTTTATGTAGGGTTCTGCGGAAAATGCGCCCCATTATTGAGCGATAGAACGGGACATGCTTTCCGGTGCCTGCCTTTGGCGCGCGTACACACCTCGTCGCACCATTCCGAGCCCGCCCGCCCCAGACATTCCTCCCACTTTCGCGTCACTTTGCAGACCGTTCGGTCGCCTGTCCGCACACGCGGGTATACTCAAAACGATACTTATCCTATGCAATACGATGCGGGTTCGACCTGCATGATCCGAAGGGGGCAGTGATGGAGAGGATACTCGGCGTTAATCTCTCTGGCTGGTTTATTCCCGAGCCTTGGGTGACCCCGTCGCTGTACGCGGCGACCGGTGCATCCAATGCGGCCGAGCTACAGGAGGCCATGGGTACCGCCGCCTATAACGAGCGCATGCGCCGCCATTACGAGACGTTTGTGAGCGAGGACGATTTTCGTCGCATGGCGCAGATCGGTCTCAATGCCGTGCGTCTACCGGTGCCCTGGTATGCCTTTGGTTCGCAGGAGTCCGATGCGTCCTACATCTCGGTTGTCGACTACATTGACCGTGCAATTGAGTGGGCTGCCAAGTACGACATCCGCGTGCTGCTCGATCTGGCAACCGTGCCCGGTGGCCAGGGCGATTCCAACGATTCGCCCACCACGCCGGAGGCTGTCGCCGAGTGGCATTCGTCCACCAACGGCCGTCACGTCGCACTCGACGTGCTCGAGCGCTTGGCCGATCGCTATGGCGAGGCCGAGAGCCTGCTGGGCATTGAGCTGCTGGACACGCCGCAGATGAGCGTTCGCAAGAGCCTCTTCACCATAACGGATGGCATTCCGGCCCACTACCTGCGCAATTTCTATCGCGATGCCTACGAGCTCGTCCGTTCGTATATGCCCGAGGATAAGATCGTCGTCTTCTCGTCGTCGGGGCATCCCAGCGAGTGGAAGCATTTTATGCGCGGCGCCAAGTACAAGAACGTCTACATGGACCTTCACCTGTACCATTACCGTGACGAATATGCGCTCGACATCACGAGCCCCCGCGGGCTGACGACGGCGATTTCGCGCAACAAGCGCGAGCTCAAAGAGGCGATTTCGACTGGGTTCCCCGTGCTGGTGGGCGAATGGTCGGGTGCGGCGATCTTTGCCAACTCGTCGGTTACGCCCGAGGGCCGCAATGCCTACGAGCGCGTGTTTATCGCCAACCAGCTGGCTTCGTTTGCGCCGGCTGCCGGTTGGTTCTTCCAAACGTGGAAGACCGAGAAGCGCATTGCAGCATGGGACGCCCGCGCGGCGCTCGGTACGCTCGAGCGCGGCATGATTGAATAGGTTGATATGACGCAAAACAGCGCCCATACGGGCAAACTCTATGTGGTCGGCACGCCCATCGGCAACCTAGGCGACCTGTCCCCGCGCGTTGGCGAGGCTTTTGCCGCTGCCGATGTCATTTGCTGCGAAGACACGCGTGTGACGTCAAAGCTGCTGATGCACCTGGGCATTTCCAAGCCGCTTGTCCGTTGCGATGAGAATGTGATCGCTAGCCGCGCTGCCGGCCTGGTCGACCGTCTGCTGGCGGGGGAGACCCTCGCCTTTGCCTCGGACGCCGGCATGCCGAGCGTGTCCGATCCCGGCCAGGCGCTGGTCGAGGCGGCGCGTGAGGCCGATGTGCCCGTCGAAGTTATTCCCGGGCCCTCTGCTTGCGTCACGGCGCTCGTTTCGTCCGGCATTCCCTGCGAGCATTTTTTCTTCGAGGGCTTTTTGGGCCGAAAGCACGGCGACCGTGTGCGCCGTTTGCAGCGCCTTGCCGTGGTGCCTGGCGCACTCATCTTCTACGAGTCTCCACATCGTATCGTGGCGACGCTCGAGGCCGTGGCGGAGGTCTTTCCCCAGCGTGAGGTTGCCGTCTGCCGCGAACTCACCAAGCTGCACGAGGAGGTCTTGCGCGGGCCCGCTGACCAGCTTGCCGAGGAGCTGCGTGCTCGCGGCGAGGTAAAGGGCGAGATTGCGCTGGTCATCGCGCCGCCGAGCGAGGACGAGGAGGCCGGCATCGCGCCGGTTGGCGCTGCGGTAGCGGATCCCGACGAGGCCCTGCGCGAGGATATCCGCACCGCGCTCGAGGAGGGGGAGCCCGCCTCTGCGGTGGCCAAGCGCCTGTCTCAGAAGTATTCGCGCCGCAAGCGCGATGTCTATGCCATGGTGCTCGATATGCAATAGATGGAGGATATCCAGCCCTTGCGCTAGAATCATCCCCTGTATGCAACGTTTTTCTGGAGGACAAACCCCATGGATCAAAGCAAGCCTTCGTTCTTTATCACGACGCCCATCTACTACGTCAACGCCGATCCGCACCTGGGCACGGCTTATTCCACCATCATCGCCGACGTTCAGGCTCGCTATCGCCGCTCCGCCGGCTATAACGTCAAGTTCCTGACCGGCATGGACGAGCACGGCGAGAAGGTCGCCGAGGCCGCAGCCAAGCATGGCATGACGCCGCAGGAGTGGACCGATAGCCAGGCCCCGCACTTCAAGGAGCTTTGGAGCAAGCTCGAGATTTCCAACGACGACTTCATCCGCACCACCGAGCCGCGCCAGCATCATGCCGTGCAGTATCTGTGGGAGCGCATGAAGGAGTCCGGTTACCTGTATAAGGGCAGCTACGACGGTTGGTATTGCGTGCCTGACGAGACCTACTTCACCGATACGCAGGTCCAGAAGGGCGACGAGGAGTACGGCAGCGTCGGCCAGCATCTATGCCCCGACTGCCACCGTCCGCTTGAGCGCGTGCAGGAGGAGTCCTACTTCTTTAAGCTTTCCGCCTTCCAGGACAAGCTTCTCAAGCTCTATGACGAGCACCCCGACTTTGTCGAGCCTGCGTTCCGCATGAACGAGGTACGTAGCTTTGTCGAGGGCGGCCTTAACGACCTTTCCGTGAGCCGTACGAGCTTTGACTGGGGCATCCAGGTCCCGTTTGACGAGGGTCACGTGACCTACGTGTGGTTCGATGCGCTGCTCAACTATATGACTGCCGTCGGCTACGGTGTCGACACCGACGAGGCCCGTGCCGAGCTGGCCTATCGCTGGCCCGCGCAGTTCCATATTGTGGGTAAGGACATCATTCGCTTCCACTGCGTCATTTGGCCCGCCATGCTCATGGCCATCGGCGAGGCCCTGCCCGAGCACGTCTTTGCCCACGGCTTCCTGACCGTGCGCAATGCCGAGACCGGCAAGGCCGAGAAGATGTCCAAGAGCCGCGGCAACGCCATCGCTCCGCAGGATGTTATCGACATGCTGGGCGTCGAGGGCTACCGCTATTACTTTATGACCGACGTGGTCCCCGGCACCGACGGCGCCATCAGTTTCGATCGCATGGAGCAGGTCTACAACGCCGATCTGGCCAACAGCTGGGGCAACCTCATTTCGCGCTCGCTCAACATGAGCGCAAAGTACTTTGACGGCTGCGCCCCGGCTAAACCGGCGTCTGCCGACGCGTTCGATAACCCGCTGGCAAAGATTGCCGATGGCCTGGTCGACCGCTACATGGCCAAGATGGACGTGCTCGATTACGGCGGAGCCAAGGATGAGGTCATGGAGCTCATTCACGCCGCCAACCACTACATCGAGGACTCCGAGCCCTGGGCGCTTGCCAAGGACGAGGCCAAGGCTGACGAGCTGGCATTTGTGATCTACAACCTGCTCGAGGCCATCCGCATCGCCGCCCACCTGCTGATGCCGCTCATGCCCCAGACTTCTGCCGAGGCTCTGCGCCGCCTGTCCTGTGAGGGCGAGGCCGCGAGCGACGACCTCAAGGGCATTTGCACTTGGGGCCTGCTTGCTGGTGGTCAGCCCGTCGAGAAGGGCGATCCGCTGTTCCCGCGTCTGGCGTAGAGACCGCGCGAGCGCCATATCGGCAATTTGCTGTTTAGCTGTAAGGGCATGGCCGCAACGGTCCATGCCCTTTCGTTTCAAGACGCCGCCATCATGCTAAGGAGGCAACTATGACAACTTCGCCTTTGGCAAACCCCACGGCAACAAGGGAGCTGCTGGAGGAGTTTGGCCTTGCGACCAAGCATCGCCTGGGCCAGAACTTTCTAATCGACAATCATGTGATCGAGCGTATCTGCGAGCTTGCCGAGCTTGCAGGTGACGAGCGCGTACTCGAGGTGGGTCCGGGTTGCGGTACGTTGACACTTGCGTTGCTGCAGGAAGCGGCGTGCGTTACGTCCATTGAGGCCGATCCCGAGCTTGAGCCGGTGCTCGACGCCCACGCCGCCGACTATGCCAACTTCCGCTTTATCATGGGCGACGCGCTTAAGGTGGGCCCGGAGCAGATTGAGCAGGCTGCGGGCGGTGAGCCGACGGTATTTGTCGCGAACTTGCCCTATAACGTGGCGGCGACGATCATTTTGCAATTTTTCCAGACGATGCCGGCGCTCAAGCGCGCCGTCGTCATGGTGCAAAAGGAGGTTGCCGATCGCATTGCCGCAGTGCCGGGCAACAAGACCTATGGCGGCTATACGGCAAAGCTTGGCCTGTATGCGCAGGTAACGGGTCGCTTTGAGGTGCCGCCGCGTTGCTTTATGCCGGCGCCACACGTGGACTCGGCCGTCGTGCGTATCGACCGTGTTGACGGTGTGGTGCCCGAAGGACTCGATCGCGAATTTGTGGCCCGCGTGATTGATGCTGCATTTGCTCAGCGTCGCAAGACCATCCGCAATTCCATGAGCGCCAACGGCTTTGCCAAGGACGTGCTCGATGCCGCCTTTGAGGCTTGCGGTATCGCACCCACCACGCGCGCCGAGACGCTCGATGTTGCCGACTTTGTCCGTCTGGCCCGGGAGCTTTCCCATGACGCTTAATGCCGAACGCGTGACGTTTACCAAAAAAAAGAAGACGGTTGCTTGTCCCGTGCCCTTGGCACCGCTTGCCGACACACATGCGCATCTGCTTTCGTTCTGGGGCAAGGATGTGCCCGAGACACTCGTGCGTGCCAAGGCGGCAGGCATCGACCTGTTGGTGACGGTCTTCGATCCCATTGCCGATAAGCGCAGCGTGACGGACTATAGCGACTGGCTGACGCGCGAGATTCTGCCGATGCAGGATATCCCGCAGATCAAGTATCTTGCCGGCGTGCATCCGTATGGCGCGCCGGACTATACCGACGACATTCACGCACAGGTTGTTGCTGCGCTTGATGACCCTTTGTGCGCCGGTATTGGCGAAATCGGTCTGGACTACCACATGGATTACGACGACGACATCACGCCGGCGCCCCACAGCGTGCAGATTGATTGCATGGCACGTCAGCTCGAAGTCGCCATGCGCTGCAATGTGCCGGTGGAGTTGCACCTGCGGCACGAGGACTCGGATGGGGAGCGCACCTCGCATATGGATGCGTACAACGTGCTTCGTGAGGTGGGCGTGCCCCAGGTCGGTTGCGTGCTGCACTGCTTTGGCGAGGACCGCGCCACGATGGAGCGCTTTGTGGAGCTGGGCTGCTATATCGCCTATGGTGGTGCGGCCACCTTTAAGCGCAACGACGACGTGCGCGAGGCATTTGCGGCAACCCCACTCGATCGAATTTTGTTCGAGACGGATTGCCCGTATATGGCTCCAGAGCCCATCCGCGGTCTTGAATGCGAGCCCGCAATGATCTCCATTACGGCAAACGCGCTGGTTAACGACCGTGTCGATCGCACTGGTGAGGACGCCGAAACAATCGCGCATGCCGCTTGGGAAAATGCCTGCAAACTTTTTCAAAAATAGTTCTTGCGTTCGCGGTGGCGCTCCGTTATTCTAATTCCTGCACGCGGGCGTGGCGGAATTGGCAGACGCGTACGGTTCAGGTCCGTATGGGGGCAACCCCATGAAGGTTCAAGTCCTTTCGCCCGCACCATTGATTGAAAGAGCTCCCAGCAATGGGAGCTTTTTTGTTATGCACGATCTCCTTGGACGGGTATCCTAATGCCAACGTGTGCCTATCAGAGGAGAGACCATGCTGTTTTCCGGTATCATCGCCGCCCTTACCAGCCTTTTGATTCCCATCATCATCCTGTTGTTGCTGCTCCCCAACGCCTGCTACGTCGTTGAGCAGCAGCACGCTGTGATCATCGAGCGCTTGGGTAAGTTCAATCGTATCGTCAACGCGGGCTTCCACGTGAAGGTGCCCGTGATTGACCGCAAGGCCGCCACGGTGAGTCTGCGCACCATGAAAAATGGTTTTGGCATCGACGTTAAGACCCAGGACAACGTGACCATTGGCCTTGAGGTCTCCGCTCAGTACCACGTGAGCTATGACATGGGCGCCGGCCCGGCAGATTCGGGCATCTACAAGAGCTACTATATGCTGCAGGAGCCCGTCGACCAGATGCGCGACTTCATCACCGACGCCCTGCGCTCCTCCATCCCCGTCTACACACTCGATGAGGTCTTTGCCAAGAAGGATGACATCGCCAAGGATGTCAACGCTACCGTTTCCGAGCAGATGGCCGCCTACGGCTTCACCCTCGTGTCGACGCTCATCACCAAAATCGCACTGCCGACCGAGGTTGAGAACTCCATGAACGACATCAACGCTGCCCAGCGCAAGCGCGCTGCCGCGCAGGAGCTCGCCGAGGCCGACCGCATCAAGCGCGTCACCGAGGCGACCGCCGAGGCCGAGGCTATGGAAAAGGCGGGCGAGGGCATCGCCAACCAGCGCAAGGCCATCGCGCTGGGTATCAAAGATTCGCTCGAGATCATCCAGGAGACGGGTGTCGGCAATGACGAGGCCAACCAACTGTTCATGTTTACGCAGTGGTCCGAGATGATGACGGAGTTCGCTCGCACGGGTAAAACCTCGACGGTCGTGCTGCCGAGCGACTTTTCGCAGTCGGCCTCGATGTTCGAGCAGATGCTGGCCGCCGGCAAAGTTCAAAACGATTCGAAGGAGTAGACGCGCGTGAAATACACCGTCGTTTGCGTCGGTAAGCTCAAGGAGCGCTTTTGGAAGGACGCGTGCGCTGAGTACACCAAGCGCCTAGGTGCCTATGCCAAGGTGGATATCCGCGAGGTGGCCGATATCGACCCGGCTAAGGCGGGCGGCGTGGATGCCGCGCGCGACAAGGAGGGGGCGGCGATTCTTGCCGCCTTGCCATCTCGAGCGCATGTGATCCTGCTGGCTATCGAGGGCAAGGAGCGCTCGAGCGAGGAGTTTTCGGCGAGGCTCGACGATCTTATGCTGCGAGGCGGCAGCGACATTGCCTTTGTAATCGGCGGTTCGGACGGCGTGAGCGATGACGTGCGCGCACGAGCCGACGAGATGCTCAGCTTTGGACGCATTACCTTGCCGCATAACCTGGCGCGTGTGGTGCTGCTAGAGCAGATTTACCGTGCCTGTAAGATCAGTCGTGGCGAGCCGTATCACAAATAGGTCGGCAATACGAAACAATGGCGTGGGACAATACCTTTCGTTTTGAGGAATGTGTCTGAAAGGACTATGCGATATGAAGATTGGATTTGTCGGTTTTGGCAATATGGCGAGCGCTATGGCCGATGGCTGGATCGCTGCCGGTGTAGCTGCGAGCGACATGTGCGCCTGCGCGGGTCGCTACGACGCACTGGTTGAGCGCTGCGAGGCGCGCGGCATGGTCGCCTGCCACGATGCCGCCGAGGTTGTCGCCGCATCCGATATCGTGGTCGCTGCGGTCAAACCGTACATGATCGAGAAGGTATTCGCCCCGCTCAAGGATGCTTTTGCCAAAAAGGTCGTTCTGTCGGTTGCCTGGACCTGGGACAGTGCCAAGTGGGAGCAGGTCCTGCCGGGCGTCGCGCATATCTCGACGGTGCCCAACACGCCGGTTTCGGTGGGCGAGGGCGTCATCGCCTGCGAGAAGGCTTCGACGCTTAACGACGAGCAGCGTGCTGTGGTGCTCGACCTGCTCGGTAAGCTTGGCGCTGTCGTCGAGCTCGACACAAGCCTGCTGTTTGTGGGCGGCACGGTGGGTGGTTGCGCTCCGGCGTTTGTCGCCATGGCAATCGAGGCCCTGGGCGATGCGGCGGTCAAGCACGGTATCCCGCGTGCGGATGCTTATCGCATTGTGAGCCAGATGGTGCTGGGTACGGCAAAGCTGCAGCTTGCAACTGGCCAGCATCCTGCGGCGATGAAGGATGCCGTATGCTCGCCCGGTGGTGCCACCATCAAGGGCGTCGTTGCGCTCGAGGACGCCGGCATGCGCAGCGCCCTGGTCAAGGCAATCGACGCAACCCTCCAGTAAAACCGACCAAAAACGGGACAGGTTTATGTTGGCAGGTTTTTCCTGCGGTTTTGTCCTTTTAGCGAAAAGTGCCCCGCAACTGGCTCAATTCCAGTTGCGGGGCACTTGCGTTTGCCCAGATAAAACCGACCAAAATAAACCTGTCCCTTTTTGGCAGGTTAGTCCCAGAAGCTGTCTTCTTCGTCCTCGGACTTGGGGCCGCGGTCGACATACATCTTATGGGTGCGCTTCTCCATTACAAAGGCAATAATCGCAAACAGCAGGATGCCGCCGGCGAAAAGGATGGCAAAACCGGTGCGGGTGCCAAACAAAAAGGAAAAAACTGCGTCCATTGGGTGCCTTCTTGCGTAGTTGAGTTGGGTCGTAAACGCTCATAAGTATATACTTGCCCATACATGTACAAGGTTGCAACCTAAATGGAATGTATATCGCCGGAGGATCTAATGCTTGATATCAAGTTTGTTCGCGAGAACCCCGATGCCATCGATGTCGCCATGGCTAACCGCCAGACGTCTTGGGATCGCGAGAAGTTCTTTGAGCTCGACGACGAGCGTCGTGCCGTCATCACCGAGGTCGAGGAACTTCAAGCCACGCGCAATGCCGAGTCCAAGAAGATCGGCGCCCTGATGAAGGAGGGCAAGAAGGACGAGGCTGAGGCCGCCAAAGAGGCCGTGCGCGCCGTCAACGAGAAAATTGACGGTCTGGCCGAGCGCCGCACCGCCCTCGAGCAGGAGCAGTACGACTTCATGGCTCACCTGCCCAACATTCCTTGCGAGGCCACGCCGTACGGCAAGGACGAGGACGAGAACATCGAACGCCGTCGTTGGGGCACCCCGCGCGAGTTCGACTTCGACTTTAAGCCGCACTGGGATCTGGGCACCGACCTCGATATCCTTGACTTCGAGCGCGGCAACAAGCTCTCCGGCAGCCGCTTCACCGTTCTCGGTGGCGCCGGCGCCCGTCTTGAGCGCGCCCTCATCAACTTCTTCCTCGATACGCACACCAGCCGTGGTTTTAAGGAGTGGTGGCCGCCCATCGTCGTCAAGCGTCAGACCATGTTCGGCACGGGCCAGCTGCCCAAGTTCGAGGACGACGCCTATCACGTCTCGGGCGACAACTTCCTGATCCCCACCGCCGAGGTCGTGCTCACCAACCTGCACGCCGGTGAGGTCCTCGACGCCGATACCCTGCCGCGCCGCTACACCGCCTTCACCCCCTGCTTCCGCGAGGAGGCCGGCTCCGCTGGTCGCGATACCCGCGGCATCATTCGCCAGCACGAGTTCGACAAGGTCGAGATGGTCAAGTTTGCCAAGCCGGAGGAGTCCGACAAGGAGCTCGAGAGCATGACCGCCGAGGCCGAGTTCCTGCTGCAGCAGCTGGGTCTTCCGTATCGCGTGATTAGCCTGTGCACCGGCGACCTGGGCTTCTCTGCCCGTCAGACCTACGACGTCGAGGTCTGGCTGCCGAGCTACAACGCCTACAAGGAGATCAGCTCCTGCTCCAACTGCGGTGACTTCCAGGCCCGTCGCGCCAACATCAAGTATCGGGACCCCGAGAACTTCAAGGGTTCGCGCTATCTGCACACCCTCAACGGTTCCGGTCTGCCGGCTGGCCGTACCATGGCAGCCATTCTGGAGAACTACCAGAACGCTGACGGCACCATCACGATCCCCGAGGTTCTGCGTCCCTACATGGGCGGCCTCGAGAAGATCGAGCCGGTCGCGTAGATTGGCTGCATAAGCGATTTGCTAGGGCACTCCTTTTTGGGGTGCCCTTTTTGTGTGCGGCCATACCATGCTGTGCGGACAGCTCAATAGAAAACACACGAACAACTGTTCTGTATACAGCCATCTACCTGCTATGCTTTTGCTAAATAAGAGCGAGAGAAAGGGGACGCGATGGAGCTGTTTGATGATCGGGTGGTTTTGTTTGAGAGCGACGAGGGCGGGGAGTACCTGCTTGTGACGTGTGAGCCGTCTGGCATGGGTGGCCTGGTGGTTCGACAGACGAGCGAGGGTCCGTTGACCCAATGGTGCTACGAGGAGTCGCCGCATGTGGTTGAGACGTTTGTGGCGCACGAGGGGCTTGTGGCCCTGGAGCATTTCTATGGGGTCCGGACATCTAACCAGGTTGCTCGCATGTTGAGTATCTCGTTTGCCGATTATGATTGTGCCCAGCGGGTGAGATCGCTCCTCAGGGAACTTGATGCTAAGTTTGACGTGATCGAAAAGCCAATCGATCGTACGGGGAACGACGGTATATGCGGAGCAGCATGACAAAACTGCGTTCCAAAAAAAGTTTGAGATTGTGCTTGACTCCAATAAGCTAAAGTGGTTTTATATGTTTTGCGCTGCGGCGTTACCTCAGCTGGATAGAGGGTCTGACTACGAATCAGAACGTCATAGGTTCGAATCCTATACGCCGCACCATTTGAGATTAAAGCTCCCGGCAACGGGGGCTTTTCTTTTACGCCAGCTTGAGTGCTTTCGTCCAAAGGGACGATTTCCTGTCGACTCGTGTAAGATTCCGAGTAGATGTCGCGACTTATTCGCGACCGCTCCTTCTCAAGCGACCGATCAGGGTGATATTTCGTGGCAGAGCGTCCGACATACAAGCTCAGGTTTCTCGATCCCAAGAAGCGCTTTCCGGCGATGTCCGAGCAGCCTGCGGGACGCTCATATGGCGTGGTCTGGAAACTCTTTGGCGAGGATCAGCATGAATCTTGTTATGTCGTCGAATTCGTTGGCAAAAGCCATGTGTCGCTTTTGGGCTACGTAAGCGTTTCGGGTGAGGTGTACAAGGTGGACCGCCCCGTTAGCGAGGCTCCGCTGCCCAACGATCCCGACATGGAACTGGTCCTTGACGAGTCGGACTCCGGTATTGGTGAGATTATGGTGAGGGGAGCAAACGGCACGATGCGCGCGTGCGCGCGAACCGTCGGCTCTCCCGAAGGCCCCATGCGCGAACAGTCCGATCACGAGACATGGAATTCGACCCGCTCCCTTCCTTACGGTGAGTTCATGGCATCGATGTTCCTGCGCTACGTGATATTCGCTGACTCCGAAAATACCATTGCGAGCACGGCGGACGCCGACGGACTCGACGAGGGTATGCAAAACGTTGTCGACAAGATCAAGCTCGTAAAGTTGCCCGAGCCGGTCGAGGTGTTTTTGGGCTTTAACACGGCACCGCTCCCTGACGCTATCGAGACGCTGCTCTACCGCGTTGACCATGCCGAGAATCCGAGCGGTATCGAGCGCTATGCCGCCGCCCTTATGAGTGAAATTGACTTGCCCCGCTTGCGCACCATCGCCGCTAAGTCCGAGATGAGCCTGGCTCGCATCGATCGCTCAAAGCTTTTCTATCTCAATTTTGATCGCAGCCTGCTGGACCAGGACGAGATTGACATGCTGCTTGCCATCGAGTGCCGTCTTAACCGTCTCTCCGGCATCCTTGAGCACATCGGGGCCGGATTGGTCCCTGCGGCATCCTCGCCGAGCCTTGAGGGCTGCGCGCTCTTTGATGCGTGGCATATCGCCAAGACGACCAACGATGTTCCCCGACTGCTCGATACGGCCTCGAGCGATAACCCGTGGGGCAAACCGGGTACGGTGGCTTGCCAGCCGGGCGGTGAGTGGGATGTGCGTACCCGCTTCGCGCGTATTGTCGAGGCACTTAACGTGGTCACGCGGCTCGACTATACCTATCGGGCAAACGTTGCCGAGGGGATCATGCTCGTTCGGTTTGGGCAGTCTGTCGTTGATGCCATGCCGCAACGTGAATACGACGCTCAAGATGACGCCTGGCGCGAGTTGGACGAGGACGCGCGTGCGATCTGGGCCGCGGAGCACGATGCGCGCGTGGCACTCACGCTTGCAGCAGCGTGTTTTGCCGCGGGCACCTGCATCACGCGCTGCTATGTGCAGATTGCTGCTCCCGGCAGTGAGCAGGGCGAGCGCGTTGTCGCAACGTATTTCTTTGGGCGCGCGGCCTATCTGGCCGATTGCGTGCCTGTCGTCAAGGATCTTGAGAGCATGGACATGGACGATATGCCGTGCAAGCGTGTACTTGAGGCGTATGAGTCAACCGCTCCGGAGACGATTGAGCCTGCGGAGGTTCATGCTCGTCCGCGTGATGACCATCGCACGCTGCCGCCGGCGCTGCGCGATCTGCTGCTTGCCGATACGGCTGACGAGTTGGAGGTCATGGAAGAGGACGACGACCCATACGTGGCCCGTGTTGTTGAATTGCGCGAGCAGGCAAAAGTCGACCGTACAGGTGCTTTTGAAGGCTTTTCCCGTCTTGTCGAGGAGTTGGAGGCTAAGTGCGCCGTCGCCGAGCTTTTGGCGACAGGTCCGGTTCAAACGCAGTTTTGCGATAACCAGCTGGTGCGCATGGTGCTACCGGTGTTGGAAGAAGACCGCTCTGTGCGAATCCTTCGTGCGCCCGATGCGCTGTACTTTGCCCAGCACGAGATCTGCAGTTTTTACGCCGAGCAAGAGGACTTTGAACGAGCACTGCCCGAGGTGCGCCATCTTTACGATCTGGCGCGCTCGTCCATGCAGTCGCACTTTGCGCTCATCAACGTGCTCGCGCGTCTGGAGCGCTTTGACGAGATTATCGAGGTGGCGCGCCACGGCCTACGTATTGCCAGCGATCGTTCTGCAATCGGCTACCTGTTCTATCGCTTGGCGTTTGCCTATTGGAATTGCGATCAGCTCGACCTGGCGCTGGCTTGTTACCGTCTGGTGCCGCGCGGCGAGGAGTCGGGCAGCAGCGCGCTGGAAGAAATGCAGGGCCTTATGAACGAGATGGGTGTCAGCGAGCCTCCGACGTTCGAGGAAGCGGTCGAGACCATCCGCAGGGCTGGACTCGAATTGCCGCCCGTGCCCGCGGTGGCCAACCAGCTTGCGGATGCCGCCGTGCAGCTGGTCGATAACGGCTTCTTTTTCCTGGCGCGCGGTTGCATCTTCCAAATGTGGCGTACCATGGGCAACGACGAGCTCGGCTCCCTCAACCGCTCGCTGGGGTAGGGGCGAAAACTGCAAGGAGGAAAGGCCGCCGGGCAATTAGAAAATTCCCTCTTGCCCAACTTCGACTGTTTGGTTACTATAGAACGGCTGTTACGGAGAGCTGACCGAGAGGCCGAAGGTGCTCGCCTGCTAAGCGAGTATGCCCCAAAAGGGCATCTGGGGTTCGAATCCCCAGCTCTCCGCCAGTATGACTTGAAAGAAGGGTTCCGAAAGGGGCCCTTTTTTAGTTGAACCACGTTAGCTGGGGATTCGAACCCTCAAAAAAAGAGGCATCCTTTCGGACGCCTCCTTTCAGTGGGCTTATTATTCTTGCGCACTACACCTCGGGCGCCTTGGCGACGGTCTCGCTTTCTGCCGTGAGCGGGCGGTTGTCGATGCGACGGCCCAGACGGTCGAGCTTCACAAGGAGCCATTCAATGGGATTCGGCCCAGCGCCTTCTTCGTCGGCAACCAGGTCCATGACGGCGATCTTGGTGCCGTCCTGCTTGAGCGTAACGCTACCCACCTTATCGCCCACATGCACCGTGCCCGAAAGATCGTCGTAGCTAACCTTTTCGGTCACCTCGCCGGCAAGGGAAAACACGGTCGCTTGCGCCGTAGGATCGGCGAGCGTGGCGTCGATCGTCTTATCCGTCCAGTCGGTTTGGCCAATACGCGCCATAAGCGGGTTGCCGTTGGCGGTCTTTTCCTGCGTGTTGGCGATTGCGACCGTCACCTTGTGACCGTAGTACCAATTGGCAAGGGTTGCGGTATCGGTAAAGCGCTGGTCGGTGGTGGTGGAGTTCAAAACGACGGTGTAGATCTCGTCGCCGTCGCGGTTGTAGGCACCCGTAAAGCAATAGCCCGCGTCGTCGGTGGTGCCGGTCTTGCCACCGATGTTGCCATCTTGGCCCAGCAAATAGTTATGCGTGTCCATGGAATGCGAATGGTCGGCGCCGTCGGCGCCCGTGACCTCGATCCAGGAATCCTCGCTCGCTACGACCTCGCGGATCGTGTCGTTTTTCATGGCCTCCTGCATCATCAGCGCTACGTCGTGTGCGGTTGAGTGCATATCGCCAGCCCACTCATCAAAGTCCAGACCATGCGGGTTTTCAAAAAGCGTACCGGTGCAGCCGAGCTTCTTAGCGCGCTCGTTCATGGCCTTCACAAAGGTGGCCTCGGCGTCTTTGGTCTTAGGCTCGATCTTCTTGCCCACATATTCGGCGAGCACGATGGCGGCGTCGTTGCCCGAGGGAATCATCAGGCCGCGCAGTGCCTGCTCCACGGTAAGCTCGTCGCCTTCGAGCAAGCCGGCGGTCGAATTGCCCACGGTGGCCGCGGTGTTGCTTACCGTGACCTTCTCGTCCATCTTGCAATTCTCGACGGTTAGGATTGCGGTCATGACCTTGGTGATCGAGGCGATTTTGACCTGCTCATCGGCGCCGCGCCCATAGTAGACGGTGCCGTCTTTGCCCATGACGAGGGCATTGGTCGCATCGATATCGGGCAGGTTTTCGGCCGTGATGCCGCGCGCATCGGCGGTTTTGCCGCAAACATTGTCGGTCGTGAGCACTTGGGCGCCGGCGACGGTGGGCACGCCAGCGGCAAGGGCGATAGCGCAGACAAAGCCGGCGGCAAGCTGGGCTGAGCGCTTTGCAAAAGAGATGAGGGACTTCACAGATTTCGCTTTCGACGGGATGGTCTCTTCTGGAACTAGAGTATATCGTTTGCCGGTGTCGGCGATCATCGCGTGCGTGCGTGGCCCACATCCGCGCCCGAACGGGCACAAGGGTGCTTAAGGCCGACTTAATCACCCACGCTTGTTGTGTGTGGCATGCGCCCCCTCGGGCATAATGGAGCGCGAGAGGAGCACGCATGAACGAGCGCATTTTGGTAGTTGATGACGAAAAGGCCATCGCCGACTTGGTTGGTATCTACCTTACAAAAGAAGGCTTTGACGTACAGGTCGCCTATAGCGGGGCCGATGCTGCCAAGGCAATCTTGGAGCAGGAGTTTGATCTGGCGCTGCTGGATGTCATGCTGCCCGATATCGATGGCTTTGAGCTGCTACGTACGATCCGTTCCAGCCATACCTATCCCGTGATCATGCTGACGGCGCGCGATGCCCAGCAAGACAAGATCGAGGGCCTTTCGCTTGGCGCGGACGATTATGTGGTCAAGCCGTTCCGTCCGCTTGAGCTCATCGCACGCGTGCACGCTCAGCTTCGTCGCTACACCAGCTACGGTAGCCGCGCGCAGGCGGCCGAGTCGCCGACCATCCAGCTCGACGGCCTTGAGATCAACCGCGATGCTCGTTCCGTGACAGTGGACGGTTCACCGGTTCGCCTCACGCCCATCGAGTATTCCATCTTGCTGTATCTGGTCGAGCATCGCGGCAGCGTGGTGGCCGTGGAGGACCTGTTCCGCGCGGTGTGGAACGAGGATTTTATGCCCGGCTCCAACAATACGGTGATGGTGCACATTCGCCACCTGCGCGAAAAGATCGGC
This sequence comes from uncultured Collinsella sp., assembly GCA_938023705.1. GTDB lineage: Bacteria > Actinomycetota > Coriobacteriia > Coriobacteriales > Coriobacteriaceae > Collinsella. The sequence goes on along the minus strand of CALJDJ010000104.1, from coordinate 42,545 downwards.
GACGACGCTCAAAAGCCGCGCTTTATCAAAAACGTCTGGGGCGTCGGCTACATAATCGAATAACGCCTTTGATGGTGGGGAAGTGGATATGACAAAAGACGATAGGCAGGCATTCGAGGTGCCCGATCGACTCTTTGAATACGTGAGGTCGGTCGTCGACAACCGCGCGCTTGCAACGGTGCTGCTCTTTTTGCTGAGCCTGCTGCTGATTGGCATCGATAACATCGCTGGAATCTTGGCGGTGCTGCTTGTCGGCTTTTTGCTGATCGATCGATTTGAAATCGTACGCCGCTGCGTGGTGATTGGCGGTGCCGCGTGGGCCATGACGTTGGCGATTGGCGCCATGGCACTCGGCGGCATCGAAGGGCCGGTGCTGTTCGATGCCGGCTTTGTATTCAACATGCTTGGCTTTGTGCTGGCGCTTGCCGTGTGCGTGCTGTTCTTTTGCGGCCGCGCCCTGTACTACCAGGGCTATGAGCAGGGCGAGCAGCATGCCGATTGTGTGCTGGCCGCTCGTATTCAAGATCGCCTGATCGATCACCCCGACACCTGGGACAACATCGACGGCGACTTCCTGGAGGTCGAGGGCGCACTCAACCGTGTGCGCGATCGCGAGCGCAAGGTGCAACAGGCCTTGCGTGACGAGTCTCATCGCAAGGACGATCTGGTCACGTACTTGGCACATGACCTACGCACCCCGCTTGCCAGTGTGGTGGGCTATCTTTCGCTGCTGCAAGAGGCTCCTGAGCTGCCGGTTGAGCAACGTGCGCACTTTACGGGCGTGGCGCTCGACAAGGCGCACCGGCTCGATGCACTCATCGAAGAGTTCTTCGATATCACGCGCTTTGACTTCCACGATATCGTGCTCACGCGCGGCTATGTTGATCTGGGGTTGCTGCTGGCTCAGGTGGCTGACGAGTTCTATCCCATCCTCAACGAGCAACATAAGGAAGCCCAGGTTGATATTCGCGAGGACCTGACGGTGCTCGTGGATGGCGATAAGATGGCCCGCGTGTTTAACAACATCATGAAAAACGCCGTCGCCTATAGCTATGAGGGCTCGACTATCACGATTGAGGCCAGGCGCCAAGACGATGGCGGCGTGCGCGTGCGCTTTATCAATCAGGGCGATCCTATCCCTGCGGCTAAGCTCAAGGTGATCTTTGAGAAGTTCTATCGCCTGGATGCGGCGCGTGCGACCAATCGCGGTGGTGCCGGTTTGGGCCTTGCTATTGCCAAGGAGATCATCGCGGCACACGGCGGTACCGTTGCATGTGAATCGACGCCCGAACACACGATATTCACCATCGAGCTGCCCGCCGCATAGCTAGCGTGCCCTTACAAACACTTGACAATGTGCTCACGTGCGTATGAGCCGCGATTCCTACTATCGATACTGCTGAATTGATATCGATATGGAGGTGTGCGGTATGACGGCTGCTGCGGCTGTGGAGCCCACGGAGCTTGAAGAACTCATGGAAGCGCAGGCCGAGGCCGCGCATGAGCGCGAGGTTGGGGATGCGACTCGCCCCACGGCAGAGGATCTTGCCGCCTCGCCGACGCGCATCGACGTCGAGGGCCTCGACCTGTTCTATGGCGACCACCATGCGCTCAAGGACGTGAATATCAAGATCCGCGACAAGCAGATCACCTCGTTCATCGGGCCTTCGGGCTGCGGAAAGTCCACGTTGCTGCGCTGCTTTAACCGCATGAACGACGGCATCAAGGATTGCCGCATCGAGGGCAAGATTGCGCTCGATGGTCAAGATATCCTGGGCGATTGCGACATCTGCCGTTTGCGCCAGCGCGTGGGCATGGTGTTCCAACGCCCCAACCCATTTCCCATGAGCATCTACGACAACGTCGCCTACGGTCCTCGCGGTATGGGTGTGCGCGACCGCGCCGTGCTCGATGAGCTGGTCGAGGACTCCCTGCGTCGCGCTGCCCTGTGGGACGAGGTCAAGGACAAGCTCAAAGAGTCGGGCCTGGGTCTTTCGGGTGGACAGCAGCAGCGCCTGTGCATCGCCCGCGCACTTGCCGTGCAGCCCGACATTCTGCTGATGGACGAGCCCACGAGCGCCCTCGATCCCGTGTCGACGCTGGTGGTGGAGCAGCTTGCCTGCGAGCTCAAGGAGACCTGCACGTTGGTGGTCGTTACGCACAATATGCAGCAGGCGGCGCGCATCTCCGACTCGGTCGCGTTTTTCTTGCTGGGCGAGCTGGTGGAGCACGCGCCCACCGCTCAGCTCTTCAAAAAACCGACCGATTCGCGCACAGCGGATTATTTGACGGGACGTTTTGGCTGATACCATCTCGTAAAGGTACCTTTAGGGTTAAGATGCGGTCATGCCGGCCGCAAAGGGGTTCAACATGATCTACTACGTCGAGGACGATGACAACATCAGGGATTTGACGGTCTATGCGCTGCGCAAGCAGGGAATCGAGGCCGAGGGCTTTTCGTGCGACGGCGAGTTTAAGGCCGCCGTGGCGCGACGGGTACCCGATGCCGTCCTGCTCGACATCATGCTGCCCGATACCGATGGTTTGGCGATTATGCGTCGCCTGCGCGCCGACCGCCTGACGGCGACGGTGCCCATCATGATGCTTACTGCCAAGGACACCGAGCTCGACAAGGTGATGGCGCTCGATGGCGGTGCCGACGATTACCTGACTAAGCCGTTTTCGCTCATGGAGCTTGCGAGCCGTTGCCGCGCACTGCTGCGTCGCGGCGGCATGGTCAAGCAGGCGAGCGATGTGCTCAGTGTGGGCGACATCGTGCTCTCGCCCAGCCATCGCGAGGTGACCGTTGCCGGCGAGCCGCTTAAGCTCACCCTGCGCGAGTTCGACCTGCTTGAGTATCTCATGCGCAAGCCCGGCGTGGTCTTTACCCGCGAGTCGTTGCTGCAGAGCGTGTGGGGCTGGGACTTCGACGGCGGTTCGCGCACCGTTGACGTGCACGTGCAGACGCTTCGCCAAAAACTGGGCGAGCACGCCAGCGCCATCGAGACCGTGCGCGGCGTGGGCTACCGCTTGGCTGAGCCTTCTGCCGGTGATGGTGCCGAAGGTGACGACACCGCGTCCACCGCATCGGAGGAGTAACCCGTGGTCTTCGCCCCCCAGGGAAAACAAACGCTATCGCACCGCGTTTTTGTGACGATCTTTGTTTGCGCCATGGCGGTTATCGTGGCGTTTACGGTGCTGGGTGCGTTCTTTGTGCAAAACACCTTGGCGGATGCCACGAGTGCCAATCTGGCGCAGGAAACCGAGCTCATTGCTGCCGCCCTCGACGAGCAGCAGGAGCCCATCCCGTTCTTGCGTAGCCTCGATCGCGAGGACTTACGCATCACGCTGATTAACAAGGATGGATCGGTTGCCTACGACAACGAGGCGTCGCCTTCCACACTGCCCAACCATGGCGATCGCCCCGAGGTCATCGAGGCCTTTGAGAGTGGTTCGGGTTCCGCGGAGCGCGCAAGCTCTACACTCGACGAGATTATGCTGTATCGCGCCGTCACCCTTGATAACGGCCAGGTCGTTCGCTTGGCGCAGGCCCAGCCTGGCGTTGCGGCGATTTTGCTGTCGATGCTGGCGCCGATGCTGCTTATCGCAGCAGCGGGTGCGGTACTCTCGTTTTTCATGGCGCGCCGCGAGTCCCGTGCCATCATCGCGCCGTTGCAAGAGGTGGATTTGGACCACCCGCGCCGTAGCTATGAGCACGCCTATGCCGAGATGGTCCCCATGCTTGAGCGTATCGAGTCGCAGCGCCAGGAACTCAAGCGCCAAATGGCGGTGCTAGCGGACAACGACCGTATGCGCCGCGAGTTCACGGCGAATATCACTCATGAGCTCAAGACGCCGCTTACGGCGATTTCGGGCTATGCCGAGCTCATCGCAAACGGCATGGTTGAGGGCGAGGATGACCTGCGCAACTTTGGCGGTCGTATCTATCGTGAGGCGGGCCGCTTGGCAGCGCTTGTCAACGATATCCTTACGCTGTCTAACTTGGACGAGGCCGAGCGTGCGACTGAGGGCGAGGCGGTGCCCATTGGGTCCACGGAGCCTATTGAGCTCTCGCGTGCCATCTACACGGTTGAGCAGCGTCTTGAACAGGTCGCCCGTCAAGCGAATGTGACGATAAGTCATGAGACCAAGCCTGTGGTCATCGAAGGCGTGTCGCGCTTGATTGACGAGCTCATCTACAATCTGGCAAGCAACGCCATCCGCTACAATCGACCCGGCGGTATGGTTGCGCTGCAGTGCGGCACCAACGACGAAGGTCATCCGTTCCTCGCGGTCGCCGACACGGGAATCGGTATCGCGCCTGAAGAACAGGGCAAGGTATTTGAGCGGTTCTATCGCGTGGACAAGAGTAGATCCAAGGCACGCGGCGGAACCGGCCTGGGGCTTGCCATTGTCAAACATGCGGCCCTGTATCATCACGCCACGCTCGATCTGTCGAGCGAGTTGGGCGTGGGAACCACCATTACGGTGACGTTTCCCATACAGCAGGACGAGCCATTCGCATAGCGATACAACATAGATATTGATGTAGACGCCGCATCGGACTTTCGGGTGCGGCGTTGTTGTGCAATTTTACGATTGCTTCCGTCATTTTTACAGGAGAGCCTGTTTCTTATGTATAGAGTTTGGTCTCGGTAAAAAGATGCGATAACATACGGACAGTTTTGTCAATCCGAACTGGGGAAATGAAAGGCAAGCTGCATGACCCTTCTCGAACTGTTCCAGCTGCTCAAAAAGCACCTCAAGCTGGTCATCACCCTTCCGGTGGTCTGCGCGATCGCCATGGGCATCGTGTCCTTCGTTGCGATGGACAACACCTATACCGCGACGACGAGCATGTACATTCTCGCCAAGACCGACGATAGCGGTCAGATGAGCTACAACGATCTCTCGGCGAGCCAGATGCTTTCCAACGATATCGCCACGCTGCTTGATAGCGATAGCGTTAAGAGCGGCGCCGCCAAAGAACTGGGCCTCACCGATCTGGATGACTACAAGGTGTCTGTTTCCTCCGAGACCACCACGCGTGTCATTACGCTTTCGGTTACCGGTACCGATGCCAAGGAGACGGCTGAGGTCGCAAAGGCCATTGCCAGCTCGGTGAGTACGGTCGCTCAGAACGTCGGCGCTGCCCAGAGCATCAACGTTATCGACGAGGCTAAGACCCCCGAAGCCCCCAGCGGCCCCAAGCGTACGCTGTATATTGCCGTCGCGTTCCTCGCCGGTATCTTTATCGCAGTTGCCTATGTCGTTTTGGCAGACATGCTCAATACCCGCATCCGCGGTGCCGAAGAGGCAGAAGAGCTCCTGGGTATTCCCGTTGTTGGCCGAATTCCGGCTATGAAAGGTGGTAAATAGGCATGGCTAAGGCAAAGAACACCGATAAGCTCGTTGTACAGAATGCCGCCAAGACCCTTCTGGCCAATATCCGCTTTGCGAGCGTGGACGACCCCATTCGCACCATCACCGTTACCTCCTCGATTCCCAACGAGGGCAAGTCTACGGTTTCCATTAACCTTGCTCAGGCAATCGCCACGAGCGGCAAGTCCGTGCTCCTGGTCGAGGCCGATATGCGCCGCAGGTCCCTTTCCGATATGCTCGGCGTTCGTTCGCGCGGCGGACTCTATGCGGTCCTTTCCGAGCAGATCTCCATTGACCAGGCAATTGTCGAGACGGGTCAGAAGAACTTCTACTTCCTCGATGCCGAGCCGCACATTCCCAATCCTGCCGATATCATCGTCTCTCACCGCTTTGCCAAGCTGGTAAAGGCACTGTCTGCTAAGTTCCAGTACGTCATCTTCGATGCTCCTCCGGTCGGCACCTTTATCGATGCTGCCGAGATTGCCAGCCTGACCGACGGCACGCTGTTCGTGGTGCGCGAGGACTTTACCAAGCGCGAAGAGGCGCTCAACGCTATCGCCCAGCTTAAGAAGTCCGAGAAGGTCAAGCTCATCGGTACCGTCATGAATTACTGTGAGACCGAGACCAGCGAGTACTACTATTCTTACTACACCAAGGACGGTAAGAAGGTTAAGAAGGGCTCCGACAATCAGGGCACTTCCAAAAAGGGCATCTTCACCAACCGAGCAAACGTTTAGTTGATTAAGGCCGACCTATGCGTGACATTCATTGCCATATCTTGCCGGGTGTAGACGACGGCGCCGCCGATCTTGATGAGAGCTTGGCGATGCTCGAGGCTGCCAAGCGGGCCGGTGTAACCAGAATCGTTTGCACTCCTCACTGCCGTGATCCCTATTTTGATTACGACAAGATGTGGGATGCCTTTGAGCTACTGCGCGATAACGCTGACGGTTTTCCGCTTCAGATGGGCTTCGAGGTCAACCATCGAAAGCTCGTTGAGCTTGGTATCGATGCCGCGGAGCACCTGCATTTCGATGGGACCAACGAGTTTCTGCTCGAGCTTTCGACGCATGCCGATGCGTATGCGTTTAGAGAGTACGAGAACACGATTTACGATTTGCAGTGCCGTGGCTACCAGGTGATCATCGCTCATCCTGAGCGCTATCGTGCGGTTCAAAAGGATGTAAGCGTGGCGGAGCGCCTGGTCGATATGGGCTGCAAGCTGCAAGCTTCGGCGGACTTTATTGCCGGCGGTCGCTTTGGTCGCGAGAAAAAGCCGGCACAGCGCCTGTTCGATCAGAACCTGTACAGCTTCATCGCGAGCGATGCCCATAACGTGGGTCATTACGATTGCCTGGCGAAGGCTCGCGCGAAGTTTAGCGTGCGCGGAGCTCATTTTCGCTAAAATCTGTCCCTAACGTTCGCATTGAATGAAAGGGCAGCATGGATATCCAACTTAAGACGGGATGCTTTGATGACGCGGCGTTGGTGCGCCGCGTCGTTTTTATGGACGAGCAGGGCTACGAGAATGAGTTCGACGCTATCGACGAGGATCCGAACTGCATTCATGTGACGCTCTATGTAGACGGCGAGCTTGCCGGTTGCTCGCGCGTGTTTCCCGAAGAGCTTGAGCGCGCGGCTGACGCAGAGGCTCCGGTGTCGCCGGCGTGCGACTTGGACGAAGGTGTCGCGGCGGGGGAGACCTACATTATGGGGCGCGTGGCCGTGCTGCCGAGCATGCGCCGTCGCGGTCTGGCGAGCAAGATTGTCGAGGCCAGTGATGCCGCCGCGCGTGATGCCGGTGCCAAGCTCATTAAGCTGCATGCTCAGGAATACGTGCTACCGCTCTATGTCAAGGCGGGCTACACGCAGATTGCCCCGGTGGACTATGAGGATGAAGGCCAGCCTCATGCCTGGATGGCCAAGCGCGTAGATGGCAGATAGGGACGTTCCTTTCCTGCCGGCAGTTTGGGACACTCCTTGGCAATTGGCGCATCAGAGCGCTCGGACATACAGTTTTTCGATTCCGTATGTATATATGCGCGCTAATGGGTTATAAAATCTAAGTCTGAACATAGCAGGTCTGCGATGCGGCTCGGGCAACCGGGCCGTTTTTGCGGGCAGGGGTAGCGCGAAAGGACTGCACATGCGTCAATTTAAGACCGAGAGCAAAAAACTGCTCGACCTCATGATCAACTCCATTTACACCAATAAGGAAATCTTCCTGCGCGAGCTTATCTCCAACGCGAGCGACGCCGTCGACAAGCTCAACTTTAAGAGCCTGCAGGATCCGAGCGTTAAGCTCGACCAGGGCGACCTGGCCATTCGCGTCTCCTTCGATAAGGATGCCCGCACCATCACGATTTCGGATAACGGCATCGGCATGACCGCTGAGGAGCTCGAGCGCAACCTGGGCACCATCGCCCACTCCGGCTCCGAGGAGTTTAAGACCGAGAACGCCGAGCAGCAGGGCTCCGATGTCGACATCATCGGTCAGTTTGGCGTGGGCTTCTACTCGGCTTTTATGGTCGCCAGCCATGTGAAGGTCGTCAGCCGCGCCTATGGCGAGGATGTCGCCCATGTGTGGGAATCCGACGGTCTTGAGGGCTACACCATCGAGGACGGCGAGCGCGCCGAGCACGGTACCGATGTCATCCTGACGCTGCGCGAGAACGAGAAGCTCGATGCCGACGGCGAGGCCGAGACCTACGATCGCTTCCTGACCGAGTGGGGCCTCAAGAGCCTGATTCAGCAGTACAGCAACTATGTGCGCTACCCGATTCAGATGATGGTGAGCAAGAGCCGCCAGAAGCCCAAGCCCGAGGACGCTGGTGACGACTACAAGCCCGAGTACGAGGACTATCAGGAGCTCGAGACCATTAACTCCATGACGCCGATCTGGAAAAAGCGCAGCTCCGACGTTGAGCAGAAGGATTACGACGAGTTCTACAAGTCCACGTTCCACGACTTTGACGATCCCGCGCGCACTATCAGCTTTCATGCCGAGGGCACGCTCGAGTACGATGCCCTGCTGTTTGTGCCGGGCCGCGCCCCGTTCGATCTGTACAGCAAGGACTACGAGAAGGGCCTGGCGCTCTACAGCTCCAACGTTCTGATTATGGAGAAGTGCGACGACCTGCTGCCCGACTACTACAACTTTGTGCGCGGTGTCGTGGACTCTGCCGACGTGACGCTCAATATTTCGCGTGAGACGCTGCAACAGAACCGTCAGCTCAAGGCCATCGCCAAGCGTGTGGAAAAGAAGATAACCGCCGATCTTGAGGATATGCGCGACAACGACCGCGAGGCCTACGAGAAGTTCTTTGAGAACTTTGGCCGCGGCCTTAAGTACGGCATCTACTCGAGCTATGGCATGAAGGCCGATGAGCTCGCCGACCTGCTGCTGTTCTGGTCTGCCAAGGAGCAGAAGATGATTACCCTGGCCGAGTATGCCAAGGGTATGCCCGAGGACCAGAAGGCCATCTACTACGCCGCCGGCGATTCGCGTGAGCGCTTGGCCAAGATGCCCGTGGTAAAGGGCGTGCTCGACCGCGGCTATGACGTGCTGTTGCTGACGCAGGATGTGGATGAGTTCACGTTCCAGGCTATGAGTGAGTACGTTGCCGCCGATATGCCTAAGATCTACGAGGACGACGCCGCCCGCGAGGCTGCCGAAAAGGCCGTGGCCGACGGTGCCGAGCCCGAGGTCGAGGATCGTCATCTGGAGCTCAAGAACGTTGCGACTGGCGATCTTGATCTGGCGACCGAGGACGAGAAGAAGGAGGCCGAGGACGCCACCAAGGAAAACGAGGACCTCTTTAGCGCTATGAAGGAGGCGCTCGGTGACAAGGTCGAGAAAGTTGCCGTCTCCGCGCGCCTGACCGATGCCCCCGCTTGCATCACCACCGAGGGCCCGCTTTCGCTTGAGATGGAGAAGGTGCTCCAGAAGGGACCCGAGGGTGCGCCCGACGGCATGCCCAAGAGCCAGCGCGTGCTCGAGCTCAACGCCAAGCACCCGGTCTTTGACAAGCTTGTCGCTGCCCAGAAGGCAGGTGACGCCGACAAGATCAAGCAGTACTCCGGCCTGCTCTACGATCAGGCCCTGCTGGTCGAGGGCATCCTCCCCGAGGACCCCGTTGCCTTCGCGGCGGCTGTCTGCGAGCTGATGTAACTAGGGGGTTACGCGGTTCTACGAACCGCGTAACCACTCGACGCTGCAAGCCCGCCAGAGCGGCAATCTGACGTTCAATTTCAAGGGCGCGACCAAAAGGTCAGCGCCCTTTCATTTCACGTCACCTTGCTCGCTCTGGCGGGCTTTCGCTCATATGACCCAATCCGCTGTCAAGAGCCACAATGGCCCCGCCGACCGCTTGCAATCGGTCGGCGGGGCCTGCCGTTAACCCGTCCCGGTCCGCCCCCGGCATGTCATCGACGCCTTCGGCTCAGTCTCATATCCGCGGATACCGTTCTGTCGGCCCGCACTCCATTCCTTCGGCGGGGTTCCCCAAGTCTGTCGAGGCGCATGCGGAGGGCTCCGCGCGCACAGCGAAATAGGGGGTATCCCCGAAGGCCGCCCGGCTCGCCGGGGCGGGGGCTATGTCTATTCCGCGCCCTCCCGGCACATCATGCCGAGGGCCCAGAGCCACCTCACGAGCTCGGCCGCGGTGGCCGCGTTAGCCTTCGCCTGGGGCATGCCGCGGGCGAGCATCTCCTCGCGCCGCCGCAGGAGCCGCTCGGACCCCTTCCTCCCGTGCATCCTTATCTCGAGGGGCACGCCCGTGTCCCTCGGCATGAGCTTCGGCTGGTGCCGTGCCGCGGCGTAGCACCATGAACCCTCAACGGCCAGCTTCCTCACGAGCGCGTTGCCCGCACCGCTGATGCCTCCGAGCCGCACGGAGTCGCCGCTCGACCTCTGACTCGGCGCGAGGCCGAAATAGGCCGTGACCTGCCTTCCGGAACGGAACCTCGTGAAGTCGCCGACCTCGGCCGAGAAGGCTGCGGCCAGCGCGAAGGCGCAGCCCTTGATCGACTGGAGGGCGGCCACCTCCGCGGCGATCGGGCTGGCATCCACGGCCGCCCTGTACTCGGAGAGCAGATCCGCCCGGGCCTCCGCCGCGGCCTCGACCTCGCTCCTCAGAGCGGCGAGCGTCCGAACCCCGCCATCGTCCTCCGGCCTGACCTTGTCGAGCCACCTCAGGAAGTCGTAGGTCCAGTACTTCCTCGGGTTGCCGGCGGGCGTGGTGCCGCCGTAGGCGAACCCTCGCTTTGCGAGGAAGGCGAGCAGCCGCTGCTTGGCGGTCGCCAGGCGCGCGGTCGCCCCGTCGTAGGCGCCGGCGAGGTCCCTGATGCCCTCGACCTCGGGGGAGGGGACCCATACGGGGGAGATGTCGTGGGCGAGTATCGCCTTGGCCATCCTGGCGGCGTCGTTCCTGTCGTTCTTGGAGGCCGAGTCGGCGGCCGACCTGGGGATCTTCGAGACCGCGGCGACGACACACTCGACGCCGAGCCCGGCGAGCTCCCTCTGCGGGGCGAAGCCGGGGTAGCCGCTCTCGTAGGCCGCGAGCGACGGCCCGGGGAACCCACCCATCCACCCGGCGATCTCGCGCCAGGGGTTGCCGGGGAACCTCCTCGTCACGGCCTCGCCGGTGTCCGCGTCGAGGGCGCAGACGGTGGTCGACCTCAGGTGGACGTCCATCCCGAACGCGGTAGAATACTTTGGCATGGGAGCCTCCCAACCTCGTTGCGGCGCGGCTGCGCCTATGGCACTTCAACATCATTGTCGCAGCCCCGACCCGCGGTCACGAGCGGGGGCTCCTATCTTTTTAGTGCCCTCGGATTGGGTCATAGTGTCTGTCCGCGCCAAAACATCGGCGTTGTTATGGGTAGTCGTTGGGGACGTTCTTAAATGACTAGTCGTTGGGGAATGTGGCACTTGGGGACGTTCCTTTTCTGCCGGCAGTTTGGGACATTCCTTGCACCATTAGTCGTTGGGGACGTTCTTGTTTGACTGGTCGTTTAAGAACGCCCCCGATGACTATTCGGATTGTTAATTTGTGCGGGTTGTGGTTTTGCGACCTGCTGAAATTTGAGATACTGTACAACTGTACGTTAACTAATCTTCGTAGTATATTGCTACCCGCAAAACTCAATACCATTGTGCTTCGAGACGCTAAAGCGCCTACGTACAATGGTTGTTGATAGTACGATTTGATTCAACGACAGGATGGATGGTCCAAGCGTGAGTCTCGGCAGCAAACTATCCGATGCAAAGGTCTCCTTTGCGATATTCAAGCGCGACATTAAGCGACTGCTTGTGAACCCCGTCGCCTTGGTGGTTACCCTGGGCGTGTGCGTTATCCCCTCGCTGTACGCTTGGTACAACATCGTGGCTAACTGGGATCCATATGGAAACACCCAGGGCATTAAAATCGCTATCGCCAACAACGATCAGGGCACTCAGAACGACCTAGTGGGCGAGCTCAACGCGGGCGATAAGGTGGTCGATCAGCTCAAGGAGAACGATCAGCTGGGCTGGACCTTCGTCGACTCGGCTGCCGATGCCAAAGAGGGTGTCGAGAGCGGGGAATACTACGCGGCGATCGTAATCCCCAAGAACTTCTCCGACAATCTTGTCTCGATGCTCGATGGCAATTACCATCAGCCGAAGCTCACCTATTACGTCAATGAGAAGAAGAGCGCCATTGCGCCCAAGGTCACCGATACCGGTGCCAACACCATCGAGGAGCAGATCAACTCGGAGTTTGTCTCCACGGTGGGCGAGACCGTAGCGGGCATCGCCAAGGATGCCGGCATCGACCTTAAAGACAAGGCAACCCAGACCCAGGATTCGCTGGCGGACTCGGTGTCCGAGGCGTCTGATACCCTGGGCGAAGTACGTGATTCCATCGGCGACATGAACACCGCCATCGACAAGACAAGCAGCTCGATTGCTTCGGCCGATGCTGCGCTGGCGGGCCTGCAGGGGCAGGCGCCTTCGCTAACGCAGGCAATCGCTCAGGGTAATAATCTGCTGGGCGAGGCTCGCGCCACGGCGGGCAACTCTATCACCTCGCTCTCCAAGGCACTCTCGGAAGGTAGCCTTGCACTCACCAAGACGTCAGCCTCCGCGAACGCTGCGATTGGCAAGCTAACGGGTACGGTCACATCTACGACCACCCGCATCGACAACTCGCTCGAGTCTCTCCAGGCGACGATCGATCACAATAAGGCCGTTATCGGGCACTTGGAGATTCTCGTTAATGACACGTCGACAGGTTCCGAGGAAATTGACGCGCGCATTGTATCGACCATCGATTCGCTTCGCGAGCAAAACCAGAAGCTGCAGAGCATCAAGGATGGCCTTTCTGCACAGTCGAGCGCCATGGCAAACGACGCTACGGCAATCTCGAACGCGAGCAACGCACTCAACGCGGCAATTCAGACCGGTACGGCTAGCCTCGGTCAGGCTCAGACCGATCTGGGTCAGAACGCACTTCCGAAGGCTTCGAGCGCGCTTGACTCCTTTGCCGCCGTTTCGGGCGATTTGACCGGCATTGTGTCGGGTATGACCCCCACGATAGCGAGCGCGCGCGGCACGCTGGCGCAGCTCGACGCCACGCTCAAGCAGGCAAAGACCACGCTGTCCCAAACCGACGCCTCCCTTGCCAAGGTTCAGGACAAGCTCGCGACCGCCGCCAATGACATTGCGGCGCTGCAGACCTCTGAGTCTATGGGCGAGTTAGCCGACCTCATGGACGTCGACGTCAATGACGTGGCAGATTTCATGGCATCTCCGGTTGAGCTGACGTCCAAGTCAATCTATCCGGTCAAGAGCTTTGGCTCGGGCATCGCGCCCTTCTACACCAATCTGGCGCTGTGGGTAGGCGGCTATGTGCTCATCGCTATCTATAAACTCGAGGTCGACCGCGAGGGCATCGGTAGCTTTACGGCGCGTCAGGGCTACTTTGGCCGCTGGCTGCTGCTGGTGATCCTGGGCGCGTTCCAGGCCATTATCGTTACGGTGGGCGACCTGGTCATTGGCGTTCAGTGCGTCAATCCGCTGCTCTTTGTACTGGGCGGCATCGCTATTTCGTTCACCTACGTCAACATCATCTATGCGCTGTCCACCACGTTTAAGCATATCGGTAAAGCCATTGGCGTCATCCTCGTCATTGTGCAGATCCCCGGCTCGTCGGGCATGTACCCCATCGAGATGATGCCCGGCTTCTTCCAGTGGCTGCACCCGCTGCTGCCCTTTACCTACGGCATCAATCTGCTGCGCGAGACGGTCGGCGGCATGTACTCGTTCAACTACTTGTTTAACCTGTGCATTCTGGGCGTGTTCTTGATCGTGGCGCTCTTTATCGGCCTGCAGCTGCGTCCGCTGCTGCTCAACCTCAACCTGCTCTTTGATAAACAGCTTTCCACGACCGGTATGATGATCTGCGAGTCCAATGACCTGCCGCGCAAGCGCTACTCGCTGCGCACGGCCATGCGCGTCATGCTCGATTCGGATTCGTACCGTCGCGAGCTGCTCGATCATGCCGTGGCGTTTGAGCACCGTTACCCCTACTACATTAAAGGCGGTTTTGCCGCCGTGGTGGGCGTTCAGGTCCTGCTCTTTGTCCTGTCGACGGTTCTCGATATCGACAATAACGGCAAGATCATCCTGCTTGTCATTTGGATCATCTCGGTTATTGCCATCTGCAGCTGGCTTATCAATATCGAATATATCCGCGCGAGCCTCAATACCCAGATGCGCATCTCGGCGCTTTCGGATGAGGACCTGCGTCGCGAGATGCGCGAGCACACGGCCGCCATTCCTGCCGCCCGCCACATGTTTGGCCTCAACGCCAGCGAGTGTGGTGCCAAGGGCGGCGATCAGTCCACGGGCCGCTTGCCGCATATAGGCTCGCACCATAAATCTCAGGGCAGCGACAGCACAGCCATAAATGATGGAGATACCACCGCGCTTGGCAAGCACTCCAAAGGAGGTGAGGCATAAATGAAGAACATCCTGCATCTGTTTAAGCGCGATGTCCAAAACGTGTCTCGCTCCGTGATCGGCTTGATTGTCGTGATGGGCCTCATTATCGTGCCGTGTCTGTACGCGTGGTTTAACATCGCCGGCAGCTGGGATCCGTACGGCAACACCGGCAATCTTAAGATCGCCGTGGTCAACACCGATGAGGGTTACGAGAGTGATCTGATTCCCGTCGAGGTTAACGTGGGAGAAAACGTGACCGCCACCCTACGCGGCAACGAGAGCTTCGATTGGGTTGTGCTTAACGATCGCGAAAAGGCTATCGAGGGCGTTAAGTCGGGCGCATACTATGCTGCCGTCGTTATCCCCAAAACGTTTAGCGCTGACATGATGACGCTTTTCTCGACCGACGTGAAACACGCCGATATCGAGTTTTACGAGAACCAGAAGGCCAACGCCATCGCGCAGATCGTGACCGAGAAGGGTTCGAGCGCCGTTCAGAACCAGGTTAACGAATCTTTTACCGAGACCATTACGAGCATCGGTCTTAAGACGGTATCCAGTCTGCTCGATTACATGAGCACCGACCAGGTCAGCAACTTTATCGCCAACCTGTCCTCGACGCTCGGCGATTCGATTGAGGACCTGCAAGACGTTCAGGCTAATGCTTCGTCGCTGGCGGGCATTTTGAACTCCACGTCCGATTCGTTGACGTCGGCGAGCGGTATGCTCAAGCAGACCGGTGCCATCGATGAGTCGACAAAGCAGCTCATGGAACATGCCAAAAGCGGCATCGATGATTCCAAAGAGGCGCTTAAGGCGGCAAACGACGTCATCAACGCCGCGATTGACGGAAGCACGGGCTCGTTCGACAACGTGTCCGCCGAGCTTGCGAAGGCATTCGATGCTGCGAATCAGCATGTTTACCTTACGGTGTCTCAGCTCAACGATGCCGCGGCGGCGCTCAATACACGTGCCGACGATATCGACGCCACGGCCGACCAGCTCCGCGGCTTTGCCGAGCAGGTCAGTGACGAAAAGCTCCAGGAGAGCCTCAAGTCTGTGGCAACATCGCTGAGCAGGATCGCGGTGGAGTATCGCAACAACGCCAAGGACCTGACGGCAACTGCTAAGTCCCTTTCTGACAGCATGGCAGAGGTCAACAGCACGCGTGCCGAGGTCGACCAGGCCATCGCCGATGCCAAGGCGGGCATTTCGGGCGCCAAGTCCGACTACGACTCCACGTTCTCGGTCAAGGCAAAGGAGCTCAAGAAGACGGTTTCGGGCATTCTGGATTCGCTCAACGGTATCTCGGGCGATCTGGATAGCGCCGTAGATGGCCTGACCGACGCATCCGGTTCGCTGGCAAAGGGCCTCTCCAGGGCTGCAAAGCTGGTCAACAAGGCTTCCGATCAGCTGGGCGAGGCGTCGGACAAGATCAGCGCGTTTAAGGACGAACTCGACGGTGCCTTGATGTCGGATGACCTCGCTACGATCAAGACGATGATCGGCAACGATCCCGAGGGTCTGGCCGTGTCGCTTTCCGGCCCCGTCGCGCTCGACCGCAAACCGGTCTATCCGATCCGCAATTACGGTTCGGCCATGGCACCGTTCTACACGATTCTGTCGCTTTGGGTCGGCTCGATTGTACTGGCGGCCATGATGAAGGTCTCGGTTGACGATGAGCTTATCAACGAGCTCATCCCCGTACGCCTGCACGAGATCTATCTGGGCCGTTACCTGTTCTTTGGCGGTTTGGCCCTGCTGCAGGCAACGCTCGTGTGCGCGGGTGACATCCTGTTCTTTGGCATTCAGTGCGACAACCCGCTGCAGTTTGTGCTGGCGGGCTGGGTCGCGAGTCTCGTGTTCTCCAATATCGTCTATACGCTTACGGTTTCGTTTGGCGATATCGGCAAGGCGCTCGCTGTCGTGCTGTTGGTCATGCAGGTCGGTGGTTCGGGCGGCACGTTCCCCATCGAGATGACCGGTCCCGTGTTCCAGGCGATATATCCGTTCCTGCCGTTCACCCATGGCATCAACGCCATGCATGCTGCCATGGCCGGCGCCTACCATATGGAGTACTGGGTTGAGCTAGGCATTCTGGCGAGCTATCTGATTCCGTCGCTGGCCCTGGGCGTCGTCTTCCGCCGTCCGGTCATCAAAGCCAACGACTGGATCATCGAAAAGCTTGAAAGCACGAAGCTTATTTAGTGCAACAGCGTGACATTGACAAAACATCGAGGTTCACTTTGCTGACGCTTTAGTGGGCTGGATTGCGGTGCAACGCTGGTTGTTGCTACAGTAGCGGGGCGTGCCGGGGGTCCGGCGCGTCCCGTTTTTATTTGACCATGAGGCGGCACGCAGCCATACGCGTGCGGACACCACGCCCAGTTTGAGTGTGAGGATGTTCCATGGCCCAATACGCTGCCAACGAAATTGAAAACATGCCCGATAGCCCTGTTGCTCGCGAGGACCTGGGTGCGGGCGGCACCTCCCGTGGTGCCGGTGCTCGTTCGCCGTTGTTCTGGAAGGTTCTGCTCCTTTCGGTGGCGGTCATCTGGGGCTACTCCTTTACCACTATGAAGGACGCACTCGGCACCATTCCGGTGTTCGCGCTGCTCTATGTACGTTTTCTGCCCGCAGCGTTGGTCATGTTTGCCGTCTTCCACAAGCGCATCATCGCGCACCTCAACGCTCGCAACCTGATCGTTGGCCTGAGTATGGGCGTGCTCATGTGGGCGGCCTATGCGCTGCAGACGGTCGGTCTGGCACATACTACGGCGGGCAAGAATGCTTTTTTGACGGGCACGTATTGCATCCTTGTGCCGTTCGCGAGCTATTTCCTGAGCGGCGAAAAGCTCACGCGCTAC
Organism: uncultured Collinsella sp.; assembly: GCA_938023705.1. Lineage (GTDB taxonomy): Bacteria > Actinomycetota > Coriobacteriia > Coriobacteriales > Coriobacteriaceae > Collinsella. The sequence continues at coordinate 25,310 of CALJDJ010000104.1, read as the reverse complement.
AACTTGGGTGCCGCGCTGCTGTGCCTAGCGGGCATTGGCCTCGTCGCACTCGATAGCGTTGAATTCAACATTGGTGACGTCATTACGCTGGCGGGTGCGGCCTTTTTCGCCATCCAGATGGCGGTGACTGCCAAGTACGGTCGCAAAATGGACATCAACGTCATCACGTTTTGGATGTTTGTGGGCAACGGCGTGCTGAGCCTGGCAACGTCGCTGCTATTCGAGACCCAAGCGCCTCTGTCCGTGTGGACGCCGAGCTTTATCAGTGCGATGGCGTTTCTCTCGGTGGGCTGCACATGCGCGGCTCTGCTCATCCAAAACGTCGGCCTGGCGCATGTCCCGGCCTCGACGGGCTCGCTGCTCCTTTCGATGGAGTCCCCTTCGGGCGTGTTGTTTTCGGTGCTGCTGATGGGGGAGGCGCTCACCTCGCGCCTGCTCGCCGGCTTCGCGCTCATCTTCCTGTCGATTATCTTGAGCGAGACTCACTTCGATTTTTTGCGTCGAAAGCCGCGCCCGCAATTGTAAACAACTTGTTGCGCCGCCCTCCCGGGGCGGCATTTTTTATGCCTCGCCCTTAAAGTAGTACCTTGCACTTTACGCTATCAAAGTGCTTGCTGCAAAAACGATACTGGAGGGCATCTATGGCACCAGCTTTGTCCGATCTTCAACCGCAATCAGCGCCCAAGGCCACCGCCGCGGCGCAGACCGCTATCGGTGACGGTCTTGTTGCAGAAGCTCAGGCTTTTGCAGACGAGCTCGCTGCGTGGCGACACGATTTACACCAGATGCCCGAGCTGGGTAATAGCCTCCCGCAGACCTCTGCGTATATTCAAGCGCGCCTGACCGAGATGGAAATCCCATTTGCCACGCTCGTCGATGGTTCCTGTGTTGTGGGCCTTGTCGGCGCCGGTGCCGCCGCGGCCCAGGGCAATGGCGTCTGCACGGACGAACAGGCCGGTACGGTCATCATGCTTCGCGGCGACATGGATGCCCTGCCCGTTGTCGAGGAATCGGGCGAGCCTTTCGCTTCCACCAACGGCTGCATGCACGCTTGTGGCCACGATATGCATGCGACGGCGCTGCTCGGCGCGGCCCGTTTGCTCAAGGCCCGCGAGTCCGAGCTTGTCGACGCTAACGCCACAGTTAAGTTGCTGTTCCAGCCGGGCGAGGAAACCTTTGAGGGTACCCGCGCCGCCATCGCCGACGGTCTGCTGCAGAACCCGCGTCCCCAGGCCGCCTTTGCCATGCATGTCAATAGCCAGTCGCCGCTTGGCCTGGTGCTCTATGGGAGTCCGGCGCTCTCGGGCGTGTACGGTTTCCGCATCACGCTGCAGGGCAAGGGTGGCCATGGCTCGAGCCCCGAGATCTGCATCGACCCCATCACGGCCGGCGTGCATGTGCACCTGGCGCTTCAGGAGCTTATCTCTCGCGAGGTGCCGGCGGCCAAGGAGGTCGCGCTTACCGTGGGTAAGTTCGCTGGCGGTTTGGCGGCCAACGTCATCCCCGACACCTGCGTGCTCGAGGGAACGTTGCGCGGCTTCGATGTCGAGCTCATGGCTCACCTTAAGACCCGCATCGCGGAGGTCGTCAACGGCGTTGCCGCAACATATCGTACGCTGGCAACCATCGAGACGCTTTCGGACGTTCCGCCGCTCGTGCTCGACGGCGATATGACCCAGGCCTCGCTTGGCTACGTGGGCGCGGTGCTGCCCAAGGCTGCCTTCCTGCCGCTATTCCACGCCATGGCGAGCGAGGATTTCGCACTTATCTCGAGCGAGATCCCAAGTGCGTACTTTACGGTGGGCGCGGCCGTGACCGATACGGACGAGCATTTTGCCCAGCATCATCCCAAGGCGCGCTTTAACGATGCCGAGCTTCCCCTCGGCGCCGCGGCTTATGCCGCCGTCGCTCTCGGATACATTGCGGACCACAAGGAGTAATCCATGTCCCAGCAACGTAAATTTTTCCCCGGCTGGCTCGTGGTGGCCTCCGGCTTTGTGATCATGGCCACGTGCTACACGATTTTCGTTAACTGCATGAGCCTGTTTCAGCCGCTCATCGTAAGCGACTTGGGCATCACGCTTGCGCAGTACAACATCTCCAACGCCATCTCCACCGTGGTGAGCGTTATCGGCTCGCTTGTCATTGGCCATGTCGCCGATAAAGTAAGCGGCCGCGTTTTGGGCTCCCTCACTGTAATCGCCACCTCTGCCGTTCTTGCCGGTATGAGCTTTGTCGGTGAGCTGTGGCAGGGCTACGTGCTCTTTGCCGTCTCGGGCTGCTTTGCCGTCGCCTCGACCCGCCTGCTCATCAGCCTGGTGACCGCCAACTGGTTTACGGCCAAGCGAGGCCTTGCCATCTCCATCGCACTTTCGGGCTCGGGCTTTGGCGGCGCTATTCTGTCTCCCATCGTGAGCTCGCTCATCGTGAGCGTTGGCTGGCGCTCTGCGTTCCTGGTACTCGCTGCCGTCTGCATTGTGGCGGCACTGCCCATCACGGCCTACTCCTTCCGCACCAAACCTTCCGATATTGGCCTGAAGCCGCTCGGCGAGAACCCGGGCGATCCGTCTGTTTCCACCGCGGGCGATAAGGACGAGCATACGGCCCCCGAGGTTAGCGTCGGCTGGTCTCGTATCAAGAAGAGCCCGGCATTTTGGCTGCTCGTCGTCGCCTTCCTCTTTATGGGCTTGGTCAATGGCGCCATCCTGCCCAACCAGGTTACCAACATGACGAGTGTTACCGTCAACGGTGCCAAGATCGTCACGGGCGGCCACGACCCCATGTGGGCAGGCACCGTGCTTTCGGCCTACATGGTTACCGTCGTTATCGCCAAGATTTCGCTCGGTGCGATCTATGACCGCTTTGGCCTGCGCTTTGGCAATATCCTTGGCTCCGTTGCGTGCATTATCGCCTGCGTGGCGCTGTGTTTCCCGACGACGGACCTCGGTCCTATTGTCGCTGCTGTGAGCTTTGGTGTTGGAACGTGCATGGGCACCATCACGCCTACCATCGCCGCGTCCAAGCAGTTTGGCATGGCCGACCTCGGTAAGGTCACGGGCACCATTACCTCGCTCGAGATGGTCGGCGGCACCGTGGGCGCTATCGTCTCGGGCGTGCTGTTCGATGCCACGGGCTCCTTTGCGAGCACCTGGATCGTTTGCCTGGCGTGCTCCGTGGTCATGCTCGTGTTCCTGCTGGCATCCGAGCCCATCGCCGCCAAGCTGCGCGCAAGCGTGGCGGGGGAGTAGCGGGTCGCCGCCTATTCCTGTTTGTCTGTTCTGCCCGTGGCTGCCCTGGAAGCCGAATGGATGCTCGTACCGTCATTCGGTTTCCAGGGCAGCCACGGGCTCAAGAGATGACCCGAAGTCTTTCCGTCCAACGGATTTTGTGATCCGAAGAGGCGGAAGGATTGCAGATTGCACACCGCGGCGGCGCGTCTGGCCGAACGAGCCCCCATACCCTCGTTCGGTCAGACGCGCCGCCGCGTTGCTGCTTTGTGCCGTATAATGTCCACTACCTATGACGCGATACAAAAGAAAGGTGTTTGCCCATGCAGGCACAGAAGGCGGAGGGAACCCGCGACCTTATCGGCGCCGAGATGCGCGCCTGGCAAAAGATGCAGCAGATTGCGGCCGGCGTGTTCGAGCCGTTTGGCTTTAAGCCCATCGAGACGCCCGCGATCGAGCAGGTGGACGTCTTTGTCCACGGCATCGGCCAGTCGACCGACGTCGTTCGCAAGGAGATGTTCCGCGTCTTTAGCGGCGCCAACCTGGAGCGCGTCTTTACCGAGGGCACCGACACAAAACTCAAGCCCAAGCAGCGCCTGGCGCTTCGTCCCGAGGGCACGGCCGGTGTGGTGCGCGCAGTCGTGGAGAACAACCTGGTGCCCCAGGGCTCCACGCCGTTTAAGGCTTATTATGCCGAGGCCATGTTCCGTGGCGAGCGTCCCCAGAAGGGTCGCCTGCGCCAGTTCCACCAGGTGGGCATCGAGTGGCTCGGCGCTCCCGATCCGGCAGCAGACGCCGAGTGCATCATCATGCTCATGGAGTTCTACAAGCGCCTTGGTTTCGATCTTTCCAAGCTCCGTCTGCTCATTAACTCGATGGGCGATGCCCAATGCCGTCCGGCCTATCGCGAGCAGGTCAAGCAGTTTATCCTCGATCACGCCGACGAGATGTGCGACGAGTGCCGCGAGCGCGCCGAGCTCAATCCGCTGCGTGCCTTCGACTGCAAGAACGACCACTGCCGCGAAATCATGGCCGACGCACCGCTGATGGGCGACAACCTGTGCGATGAGTGCCGCGAGCACTACGAGCAGGTCAAGCGCTATTTGGATGCAGCGGGTATCGAGTATGTCGAGGACCCCACCTTGGTGCGTGGCCTGGACTACTACACCCGTACCGTCTTTGAGGTCGAGGCTCCCGGTGCCGGTGTCGGCTCCATCGGTGGCGGCGGTCGCTACGACGGCTTGGTCGAGCTCGAGGGCGGCAAGCCTACGGCCGGCGTCGGCTTCGCCGTCGGTTTTGAGCGCGCCCTGCTGGCCCTGCAGGCCTTTGGCAGCGATTTGGGTGCCGATGAGGCCCCGTGCGTCTATGTCGCCAACGCCGGCAAGGAGCTGCGCCAGAACGTCTTTGCCATTACGCAGGAGCTTCGTGCCGCAGACATCGTGACCGAGGCCGACTATCAGGGCCGTTCGCTCAAGGCCCAGTTTAAGCAGGCCGACAAGGTGGGCGCCAAGCTCATCCTGGTCCTGGGTGGCGACGAGCTTGCCGCCGGCAAGGTCAAGGTACGTGACATGCAGAGCCATGACGAGGTTCTCGTCGATCTGGCCAACGTGGTCGAGGCGGTTCGCGAGCGCCTGTAGCGCATCTTTTTGAGCTGCGGACCCGCTTGAGTGTCCCGTCCATTGCGAGCGATTGTTACGGGGGTGTTTCGCATTTATGCGGAATGCCCCCGTTTGTGTATGCCGTCCACCGAGAAATACGACCATTTAGAGCAAAAACCCTTGCAATGCAGAAAATACTTTTGTGTGGTAAAGCGCAATCAGTGTCGAAAGTATTTCGCAAGCGCCTATAATGAATACCGCATGTTACGTGCATAGAAGGAGGAATGGGAGGAAACGTGGCTGAGAACCTAAGCAACCAGTCTGTACCCGAAGCCGCGGCGCGCGTCGCTGCCGTGGTCAACCGCCTCGTTAACCGAATCGGCTCGAATGCCGAGTCCAGGGAGCGTCTCGCCGAGATCGAGATCCCCGAGGAGCTGCGCGACAATCTGGCGCTGTTCCTGCGCCTGGAGCGTCGTGTGCTTAGCGAGTATGATCCTGAGATCGCGGACCTGTTCGACAAGATTCTGTCGGCCGAGATTGTGGCCAATGCCGGCAACCCCGGTACCCGCGCTGCCGACGAGGCCGTCGACGAGCAGGGCGTGCCCACCGCCGACGAGCCCACCGCCGTGGCATTCCGTGAGGTCGTCGATCTGATCGACAGTCTGCCGCTCGATAAGCAGCAGGTCATCGTTCGCGCCTTTACGAGCTTCTTCCACCTGGCAAACCTGTCGGAGGAGAACTACCGTGTGGCGCAGCTGCGCGAGCGCGAGGCCGGCGCATCGACCGATACCGAGGTCGATCCCGCCAACGAGCTCACCGTCGCCTATCACCAGTTGGTAAACGAGATGGGTGTCGAGGGCGCCAACGAGCTGCTCGGCAAGCTCGAGTTCCACCCTGTCTTTACCGCACATCCCACCGAGGCCCGTCGCAAGGCCGTCGAGGGCAAGATTCGCCGTATCTCCAACCTGCTGGAGGAGCGTCCGCGTCTGGGCGGCTCCGACCTGGTGGAGAACGAGCGCCATATGCTGCAGGAGATCGACGCCCTGGTGCGTACGAGCCCCATCGCGCTCAAGAAGCCCACGCCGGTCGAGGAAGCCGATACCATCATCGACATCTTCGATAACACGCTGTTCGACGTCATCCCCGTCATCTATCGTCGCTTTGACGACTGGGTGCTGGGCGACAAGGCCGGTACCGTGCCGCCGCTGTGCCCGGCGTTCTTCCATCCCGGCAGCTGGATCGGTTCCGACCGCGACGGTAACCCCAACGTCACCGCCAAGGTGAGCCGTGAGGTCGCCGCCAAGTACTTCACCCACATGGTGCTCAAGCTCGAGGACAAGTGCCGCCGCATCGGCCGTAACCTCACGCTCGAGGCCACTTACAGCAAGCCGTCTGCCGAGCTCATCAACCTGTGGAACCATCAGGTCGAGATGAGCCCTCGGTACACGGCCCGCGCCGAGCTGATCTCCGAGCACGAGCCGCATCGCGCCGTCATGCTCGTCATGGCCGACCGTCTGAACGCCACCGTGCGCCGTATTACCGACACTATGTACCACAGCGCCGATGAGTTCCTGGAGGATCTGCGCGTCGTCCAGCGCTCGCTGGCTGCCTGCGGTGCCGTCCGTGCCGCCTACGGCCCGGTCCAGACCATCATCTGGCAGGTCGAGTCCTTCGGCTTCCATATGGTCGAGATGGAGTTCCGTCAGCACTCCGTGGTACATGCCCGCGCCCTCAAGGATATCCACGAGAACGGTATCCATGGCGACCTGCAGCCCATGACGCGCGAGGTCATCGACACCTTCCGCGCTATCGGCTCCATCCAAAAGCGTTACGGCAAGAAGATGGCGCACCGCTACATCATCTCGTTCACCAAGAGTGCCCAGCATGTGGCCGACGTCTTCGAGCTTGCCCACCTGTCCTTTGCACACGAGGAGGATGTCCCCGAGCTCGACGTGATCCCGCTGTTTGAGCAGCTCGAGGACCTCGAGGGCTGCGTCGACGTGCTCGACCAGATGCTTACGCTGCCCGTGGTGCAGAAGCGCCTTGCCCAGACCAACCGCCGCATGGAGGTCATGCTGGGCTATTCCGACTCCTCCAAGGATGCCGGTCCTACCACGGCCATGCTCGCGCTGCACTCCGCGCAGGAGCGCATTGCCAAGTGGGCCGAGAAGAACGATATCGACCTGGTGCTCATGCACGGTCGCGGCGGTGCCGTGGGCCGTGGCGGCGGTCCGGCCAACAAGGCCGTGCTGGCGCAGCCCAAGGGTTCGGTCAACTGCTTCTTTAAGCTCACCGAGCAGGGCGAGGTCATCTTTGCCCGTTACGGCAACCGCACGCTGGCTCAGCGCCATGTTGAGTCCGTTGCCGCCGCAACGCTTTTGCAGTCGGCTCCGAGCGTCGAGAAGACCAACACCGAGACCACGCAGAAGTTCTGGGATATGGCCGAGAAGCTCAACGAAGTAAGCCATGAGCGCTATCTGGACCTGCTGAACACTGAGGACTTTACACCGTGGTTCTCGACCGTGACGCCGCTGACCGAGGTCGGTCTGCTGCCGATTGGCTCGCGCCCGGCCAAGCGCGGTCTGGGTGCCAAGTCGCTCGACGACCTGCGTACCATTCCGTGGATCTTCAGCTGGAGCCAGGCGCGCATTAACCTGGCCGCTTGGTACGGCCTGGGCACCGCCTGCGAGCAGTTTGGCGACCTTGACCAGCTCAAGGCTGCCTACCAGGAGTGGCCGTTCTTCCGCACCTTTATCGACAACATCGAGATGTCGATCGCCAAGACCGACCAGCGCATCGCCAAGATGTACCTGCACCTGGGCGATCGCCAGGATTTGTCCGAGAAGGTCTTCACCGAGATGCAGCTCACGCGTAAGTGGGTTCTTGCCATCGTCGGTGACGAATGGCCGCTGCAGCGCCGCCGTGTGCTCGGCTGCGCCGTCCGTGTGCGTAATCCCTACGTCGACGCCCTGTCCATCGCTCAGGTCCGCGCCCTTCGCGAGGTGCGTATGAACCAGGACGAGATGGCAGAGGAGAAGAAGGCCGAGTACATGAGCCTGATTCTTTCGACTGTGACCGGCGTCTCGGCAGGATTGCAGAACACGGGGTAATCGATAGCCCTGTAGTCGTCCGGGCCCGCCATCAGCTTACTTTTAGGCACGTCCTCGGACATGCAAGAAGCCCTCGCTGCGCACTTCGTGCGGCGAGGGCTTCTTGCGTCCTGCGGAGTGTGCCTAAAAGTAAGCTGATGGCGGGCCCTACGATGTCCGGTCTTCGGTGGATTACTGGCTGGGGGAATAATGGCGCGCTTCGCGCGTTTTGGATGGGGCTTGTCCCGGCGGCGCGTTTGGCGCTTCGCGCCTCGCGTCTTATCGATTGGGATTGAGATGCATGTGGCGCTTCTCGATTTACGACTGTAGCGGCCGCGGTCCCGTTTGGGATCGCGGTTGTTTTGTTGTGGGTCAAATATGAACGTTGTGTTAATGAGTCGGTGGACGGTGGTGTTTTTCGGTGAGCGGCGTATCCTTCCAACGGTTTATCTAGTGTGTCAGTTGAAAGGAAGAGGGCGCTCGTCATTGTTTGAATGTGAACTGCCGTTTGACCACAAGACGTTGCATCTGGAACTCGAGGATAAGAACTTCGCGGGTGTGATGGAAGGTCATCAAAACGAGTTTAAGACCACGAAATCGCAGGAAGAGCTGGTGGAGGAGTCGCTTGCCAACCCTTATGGCTCGCCTTCGCTCGAGGAGCTTTGTGCTGGCAAGAAGGATATTGTCATCATTAGCTCCGATCATACGCGTCCCGTCCCCTCGCGTGTGACGATGCCTATTCTGCTGCATCACATCCACTCCGCTGCGCCTGAGGCACGCGTTCGCATTCTGGTTGCTACGGGCATGCACCGTCCGTCGACGCACGAGGAGCTCGTCAATAAGTATGGCGAGGAGATCGTTGCTAACGAGGAAATCGTTATGCACGTCGCGACTGACGACAGCATGATGAAAAAGATCGGCACCCTGCCTTCTGGTGGCGAGTGCATCATCAACAAGATTGCCGCCGATTGCGATCTGCTGCTTGCCGAGGGCTTTATTGAGCCGCACTTCTTTGCCGGTTTCTCTGGTAGCCGCAAGTCCGTCCTGCCCGGCATCGCCAGCTACAAGACCATCATGTACAACCACAACGGTCAGTTTGTGAACGATTCCCACTCGCGTGCCGGCAACCTGTGCCACAACCACGTGAGCGAGGACATGTTCGCCGCCGCCGAGATGGCTCACCTTGCCTTTGTGCTTAACGTGGTGCTTAACGGCAAGCACGAGGTCATCGGCTCCTTTGCCGGCGATATCCACAAGGCGCACGAGGCCGGCTGCGAGTTCGTGAAGAGCCTTGCCGGCGTTGAGCCCGTCGAGTGCGAGATTGCCATCACCACCAACGGTGGCTACCCCCTCGATCAGAACATCTATCAGGCTGTGAAGGGCATGTGCGCTGCCGAGGCCACGCTTCCCGAGGGCGGCGTGATCATCGACGTCGCCGGCTGCGCCGACGGCCACGGTGGCGAGGGCTTCTATCACAACATCGCCGACAACGATCCGGCGGAGTTTGAGCGCGCCTGCATCGACCGTCCTAAGGACGAGACCCTGCCCGACCAGTGGACGAGCCAGATCTTTGCCCGCATCCTGGCGCATCACCCCGTGATCATGGTCACCGACCTGTGCGATCACCAGATGCTCAAGGATATGCACATGACGCCGGTCAACACTATCGAGGAGGCGCTCAAGCTCGCCTTTGAGATGAAGGGTGCCGATGCCAAGGTTGCCGTCATTCCCGATGGCCTGGGCGTTGTTGTTGCGCAGCACTAGTGCGCGGCCTAAACGAATCGTTTTTAACCGACAAGAAAGATAAGGTTTTATGCTTACCAAACTCCTCTGCGAATTCGGCGCAACGGCCCTCATGATCATCTTTGGCGTGGGCGTGCACTGCGATACGGTGCTCAAGGGCACCAAGTATCAGGGCTCCGGCCACATGTTTGCCATCACCACTTGGTCTTTTGGCATCTCGGTCTGCCTGTTTGTCTTTGGCGGTGCCGTGTGCATGAACCCCGCCATGGTGCTTGCCCAGTGCATCGTCGGCCTGGTGCCGTGGAGCAGCTGCATCCCCTTCATGATTGCCGATATGCTCGGCGGCTTTGTGGGCGCCGTAATCGCTTGGTTGATGTATGCCGATGAGTTCAAGGCTTCCGAGGGCGTCGTCGACCCCATTGCCCAGCGCAACATCTTCTCGACCAACCCCACCACCGAGGGTACGAACTATGCCCGTAACTTCTTCTGCGAGGCTATCTGCACTTTTGTGTTCATCAGCGCCATCCTTGCTGCTGCTAGCCGTGCTGGTGAGAACGTTCTGTTGCTCGCCATCTGCGTCGGCCTGATTGTCTGGGCCGTTGGCATGGGCATGGGCGGCATCACCGGCTTCGCCATGAACCAGGCACGTGACCTTGGTCCTCGCATGGCCTATCAGGTGCTGCCGATTAAGAACAAGGCTGACAACAACTGGAAGTACGGCCTGCTTGTTCCTGGCATCGCGCCGTTTGTCGGTGCTATTGTGGCCGCGCTGTTTGTGCATGGCTTCTTGGGCATGTTCTAGTCGAAGGACGGCTCTATAAGGTTCGGGCTCGGCAAGGGTTTACTTTCCAACGCGTCCTCGGACATGCAAAAAGGCTCGCTGCGCACTTCGTGCGGCGAGCTTTTTTGCGTCCTGCGGAATGCGCTGGGAAGTTACCCCATACGGCCAGCTGCGGGATCTTTGCTGCGCTCGAGCAAGCAACCCAACATATATCTGAATTTGGATGTGAGGGGCTTGTTGCTGGTAGGGGCGTTGAAGCGCGGGTGACACTTTGGGATGCGTGGCGGCTTGGGTTGGGGCGATGCTTTGGGATGGGCTTCTTACTTAGGTGAAGAGGGGCTTTATGGCTGAGAGGTAGTCTTTGGCTACGTCGGCTTTGTTGGATTGGAAGTTGTGCCAGGCCCACCATTGGACGGTGGCTACGAAGCTTGAGGCTATGTGATGGAGGAGGAAGCTGCGGTCCATGGTACCGGCTGGGCCTGTGGGATCGATGGGGACGGTTTCGGCCGCGAGCGACATGATGGTCTTGCGGAGGCTGTCGGCGAAGACGCGTGAGCCGGCGCCGGCTACAAGGGCCCTCACGCCCTGACGGCGTTCCCACAGGTTGCTAAGGATATGCTCGACCTGCACGAATGGGTCGTCGAGCGGTGTGCCATCGTCGTCGAGGGCGTGGGTACAGATGTCGCTCACGAGCTCGGACAGTAGGTCGTCTTTGCTCTTAAAGAGGCCGTAGAATGTCGCGCGGCCTACGTGAGCGCGCGCGATGATGTCGCCGACAGTGATCTTGCCGTAATCTTCCTCGCACAGGAGCTCGGAGAACGCCGCGACGATCGCGGCACGGCTTTTGGCCTTGCGGGCATCCATGGCTATGCGTCTGCGTGAACGAGCAGGCAGCGAAGCGTACCGGAGCAACCCTCGTAGGGGCGCTTACCGGCGCCGTAGCCGACGGCCTCGATGCGGTAGCGGGCCGGCAGGTGTTCGGACGTGCGCAGTGCGGCGACGATGGCGGCACCCGTGGGCGTCACGAGCTCGCCGGCGACCGGTGCGGGCGTGAGGGCGATATTGTCCGCCTGGCACAGGTTGACGACAGCGGGGACGGGAATGGGCATGAGACCGTGGGCACAGCGGATGGTACCGTGACCCTCAGAGAGCGACTCGACCACGATGTCCTCAATACCCAGGTCATCGAGGCAGATGGCGACAGAGCAGACGTCGACGATGGAGTCGACGGCGCCCACCTCGTGGAACATGACGGTCTCGGGCGTTTTGCCGTGGGCCTTGGCCTCGGCGGCGGCGAGCGCGGTAAAGATGGCGAGCGCGCGACGCTTGGCGCCATCGCTTAGCTGCGAGCCATCGATGATGGCGGTGGCGTCAGCCAAAGAACGGTGGTGATGGTGGTGGGCGTGATGGTGGCCCTCGTGGTCGTGGTCATGCTCGTGGCAGTGCTCGTGTGCGTGCTCGCCATGATCATAATGGTGGTGCTCATGCTCGTGCGTGTGCTCGGCAGCTGCTTCGTTGCCGTAGAGCCAGGCCATATCGTGATCGTGGTTCTCGAGCTCCTCTGCAAGCTGGACGTCGAAATCGCAGGCGTCGATGCCATGCTTGCTTACGCGTGTGACGGCGATCGTAAAGCCGTCGACCGGCAGCGTGGCGAGCTGCTCGCGCAGGTGCTCCTCGCTGGCGCCTAGGTCGAGCAGGGCCGCGACGGTCATATCGCCGCTGATGCCCGAGGTGCCGTCGATGATAAGCGTGCGCTGATGATTGGACATGGAATGCTCCTTAACGGGCGCAGGGCGTGCCGGCGCTCAGATGATTGATAAGACTTGCCTGGTAGGCGGCACCAAAGCCGTTGTCGATGTTGACGACCGAAACGCCGCTGGCGCAGGAGTTGAGCATGGCGAGCAGCGCGGCTACGCCACCAAAGCTCGCGCCGTAACCCACGCTGGTGGGAACGGCTATGACCGGACAGCTTACCAGGCCGCCGACAACGCTCGCCAGTGCGCCCTCCATGCCGGCAATGGCGATGACCACCTGTGCCTGGGCAAGTTCCTCGGCATGCGCGAGCAGACGGTGCAGGCCAGCGACACCCACGTCGTAGAGGCGGTCGACCTCGTTGCCATAGAACTCGGCCGTCAACGCGGCTTCTTCGGCGACGGGCAGGTCGCTCGTGCCGGCGCAGGCGACGACGATGCGTCCGTTGCCGGTGGGGGAGGGCTTGCCGCCCACGAGGGCGAGCTGTGCGTCCGGGACATATCCCAGGTCGATGCCGTTGCCAAGAAGCTCAGCGGTGCGCGCGGCTTTTTCGGCATCCAAGCGCGTGACCAGGATGCGCTCCTGGCCGGCATCGCGCAGTGCTTCGATAATGGCGGCAATCTGATCGGCGGTTTTACCGGCCCCGTAGACAACCTCGCCGGCCCCCTGGCGCACCCCGCGCGAAAGATCGAGCTGCGCAAAGCCCAAATCGGCGGTCGGAGCCGTTTGGATGCGCGTGAGGGCGTCGGCAGGGGTGACTGCTCCGCCGGCAACATCGCTCAGCAATTGCTCAAGATCTCGCTTATCCATATATGTTCCCTTCGACGGCGCAAAGTCTAGCACTCAAAGGGTATGTTTCCGAACACTAAGACAAAATTGTTCGGAAACTATAGGACAGACTGATTCAATTGTTAGACGGATCGACTAGTCGCGCAGGATGATGTCCATGGCGAGCATCAGGTTGCGCTCGTCGATGGCAAACGGGGCGGCCTCGCGCGTCTTGGGCTTGGCGCAAAACGCGATGCCCGTGCCTGCGGCCTGAATCATGGGGATGTCGTTGGCGCCGTCGCCGATTGCGACGGTGTGGGCCATATCGACGCCGCACTCAACTGCCCAATCTAGCAGCTGGATGAGCTTGGACTCCTTGGTTACAATGTCTGCCGCCAGCTTGCCGGTGAGCTTGCTGTCCATGACTTCCAGGCGGTTGGCCAGGCAAAAATCGATGCCCGCGGCGGCCACGATCTTATCGGCGACCTCGTGAAAGCCGCCGCTTACCACGCCGACCTTCCAGCCCTTGCTGTGTGCCGAGCGCACAAGCTCCAGCGCGCCGGGGGTAAACGTCACGCGCTCAAAGGTGCGCTCGAACACACTCTTGTCCAAGCCGGCAAGCAGCCCCACGCGCTCCTCGAGCGCCTGCTTAAAGTCGAGCTCGCCGCGCATGGCGCGTTCGGTGATTTGTGCAACTTGCTCGCCCACGCCGGCTTCCTCGCCCAACAGGTCGATGACCTCCTGGTTGATGAGCGTGGAGTCGATATCCATAACGATGAGGCGTGCAGTCATGGCGGGCCTTTCCGAGTGCAGTTGTATTGGGGCACATTGTCGCACGTGGCGCGCGTCGGCGACGGCCACGGTGCGTCAATTGTTTCGTCTCCGTCAAGTCTTTGGGCAGGAGCTACTTTTTCGCGGCACATCGACGCAGGTGCGATAACATAGAACGCCATGTCTGGCTGCGCGGTTTACGCAGGCCGGGTAAATCTGTACGACGCCGCCCGGAACGACACGGGGCGGCACAGATCCATAAAGGAGGATCACTGGTATGAGCCAGACCCGTCCCATCGACGAGCATTCCATGCACACCCGTACTTGCGGTGAGCTTCGCCGCGAGAACGTGGGCGAAGAGGTCACCCTCACCGGTTGGGTGAGCCGTCGCCGCGACCACGGCGGCCTTATCTTCTGCGACCTTCGTGACCGCGAGGGCATCACGCAGCTCACCTTCGACCCCGAGCACTCCGACGGCGACGCCTTTAAGATCGCCGAGACCATGCGTCCCGAGTGGCCCATCAAGATCCACGGCGTCGTGCGCTCCCGTGGCGAGGAGACCACCAACACCAAGCTCGCGACCGGCGAGATCGAGGTCCTGACCGACCACGCCGAGGTGCTCAACACGTCCGTCACCCCGCCGTTCCAGATCGAGGACGGCATCGAGACCAGCGAGGACACCCGTCTGCGCTATCGCTATCTGGACCTTCGTCGTCCCGAGATGATGGCCAACCTCAAGCTGCGCTCCGACTTTACCTTTGCCATTCGCGAGGCGCTGCACAACCGTGAGTTCATGGAGGTCGAGACGCCCTCCCTGTTCAAGTCCACGCCCGAGGGCGCTCGCGACTTCATCGTTCCCAGCCGTATTCAGCCGGGCAACTTCTACGCCCTGCCGCAGTCCCCGCAGCTTCTGAAGCAGCTGCTCATGGTCGGTGGCGTCGAGCGCTACTATCAGGTTGCCAAGTGCTTCCGCGACGAGGACCTGCGTGCCGACCGTCAGCCCGAGTTCACCCAGGTCGATATCGAGATGTCCTTCGTGGACCAGAACGATGTCATGAGCGCGCTCGAAGAGGTCCTGGCCGACGCCTTCGGCCGCATGGGCGTCGAGATGCCCACGCCGCTGCGTCGCATGAACTACTGGGAGGCCATGGACACCTATGGCTCCGACAAGCCCGATACGCGCTACGGCATGCACCTGGTCGACCTGACCGACATTTTTGCCAACTCCAAGTTCAAGGTCTTCGCGACCGCTGCGAACGAGGAGGGCTCTGTCGTCAAGGCTATCAACGCCAAGGGTGCCGGTGCCTGGGCGCGTGCCAAGATCGATAAGCTTGCCGGCGTGGCCTCCACGTTTGGCGCCAAGGGCCTGGCCTGGATCGCTTTCCGCGAGGACGGCTCCATCAACAGCCCCATCGTCAAGTTCTTCTCGGACGAGGAGATGGCGGCTCTGCGCGAGCGCATGGGCGTCGAGCCCGGCGACCTTGTGATGTTCGCCGCCGGTCCGCGCCTGCTCTCCGACGAGATCCTGGGCGGCATGCGTTCCCACATGGCCAATGCGCTCGAGATCAAGCGCGAGGGCCACGACTTCCTGTGGGTCGTCAACTTCCCGCTGTTCCACTGGGACGAGGATCGCAAGGCTTACGCTGCCGAGCACCAGCCCTTCACCCTGCCGACCGAGACCGACATCGCCAAGATCGAGGCCGACCCGCTGGCAGCCGGTTCGTGCACCTACGACTTTGTCATGGACGGCTTTGAGGCCGGCGGCGGCGGTATGCGTATCCACAACGCCGAGATGCAGATGTCCATGCTCAAGCTCCTGGGCTTTACCGAGGAGCGCGCCGAGTCGCAGTTTGGCTTCCTCATGGAGGCGCTCAAGTTTGGTGCACCCCCGATGGGCGGTTTCGCTCTGGGTCTGGATCGCGTGTGCATGCTGCTCACCGGCTCCGACTCCATCCGCGACGTCATGGCGTTCCCCAAGACGGCCAGTGGCTCCGACCTCATGTCGGGCGCCCCGAGTGCCGTTTCTGGCGCCCAGCTCAAGGACGTCAGCCTGCGCCTGATGTAGGCAAACAGCTACATAGTGCCTGTAACGAGGGAAGGACGCGTGCCTTCCCTCGTTTTTTTCCGCCAAGGGTGCACACCGGTAACGTACAATAACTACCACGTGGCTGGGTTTGCCGGCCGGATGTACGATGTCGTGGGAGGGGACATGGTCGAGTTTACAAAGACGATTAAAGATCCGTTGGGACTTCATGCCCGCCCGGTTGCGCTGCTCTATGACATCATTGCCAAGCATCGTAGCGACGTGTCAGTCAGCATCGGCGATCGCCACACGGATGGCCGCGATGTCATGGGACTCATGGCCCTCTATGGTGAGTGCGGCGAGGACATCGTGTTCCGCGTTTCGGGCGTAGACGAGGCCTCGTGCGTTACGTCGATCAGAAACCTTTCCCTCTAGGCGCAACAATGTGACAGAGGGACAGTCCCTTTGCCACATTCAAAAATCTTTAAGAACCGTAAGCAAGCGTGCCGCGCCTGGGCTTGAGCATCAGCTCCGCCGAGGTGCGGCACGTTGTCATCTTCTTGATTTGTTGCGCGTGATTCTGAGCGAGCTGCTGCAGATGACAGGCGACCGAGGGCTAGAGCACAAGTCCCGCGCCGTTGCGCTCGATCACGCCTCGGTACCACTTAAAGGAGTCCTTGCGATAGCGCTTGCACTTCTTGGGGTCGTCGTCGGTGCGGTCCACGTAGATAAATCCGTAGCGCTTCTTGACGCCGTTGCTCGTGGAGAGCAGGTCGAGCGCGGACCACGGGCAGTACGCGATCATCTCCACGCCAAAGTCCATCGCGCGCTTCATAGCCGCGATGTGCTTCTCCAGGTAGTCGATGCGGTAGGGGTCGTGCACGCGGCCGTCCTCGGTGAGTGTGTCAAAGGCTCCCAGGCCGTTCTCGCACACCATGAGCGGCTTGTTGTAGCGCATGTAGATGTCGCGTAGCAGGTACTCGAGGCCCACGGGGTCGATCGCCCAATCCCAGTCGTTCGTATCGAGGTTGGGGTTCTTACACATCTCGTAAAAGCCGGGATGCGTCTCAAAACCGCTGATATCGCCCTTTTTGCCGGTAAGGTTCACGCCGTTCCAGCGCATCTCGTGCGATCCGTCGTCGGGACACCATTTGGCGCACTCGCTTGCATAGTAGTTGATGCCCAGCATGTCCGAGGTGCCGCTTGCGATGAGCTCCATATCGCCCGGCTCGATCTTGGGTGCCAGGCCATGGCGCTCCAGGTAAGCCATGGCAGAGTCGGTGTACTTGCCCTTGAAGTAGATGTCGAGGTAGTAGGCGTTGCGCAGGTCGTGCGCGTTCTGCGCGGCCATGGCGTCCTCGGCGCGGCTCGTGAGCGGGTAGATGGGCGAGTAGCCGATCACGCTGCCCACCATGCCGCCCGGCACGAGCTCGTGCACCAGATTGCAGGCCACGGCGTGGGCGAGGTTCATATGGTGGTTGATCTGGTAGCGCAGCTGATTGTTGCCGCGCAGCTCCTCGGGGATATAGCACTTCTGCGTCCAGTACTGGACGATGATCGACTGCTCGTTGATGGTGGTCCAGTACTTGACCTGATCCTTGAACTCGTTGATCACAAAGCGCGCGTACGCCTCAAAGTCATCGACCACCTGGCGCGACAGCCAACCGCCGTAGCGTTCCACGAGGGCCCAGGGCAGGTCGTAGTGGTAGAGGGTCACGATGGGCTCGATATCGTGCGCCTTGAGTTCGTCGATGAGGTCGTGGTAGAACTTGAGGCCGGCCGGGTTGACGGCGCCGGTGCCGTCGGGGATTACACGCGACCAAGCGATGCTAAAGCGGTAGGCCTTGAGGCCCATCTCGGCCATGAGGGCCACGTCCTCGCGAAAATGATGGTAGTGGTCGCTCGCGATGTCGGCCGTGGCAAAGCCGCGCTCTTCGTAGATGTTCTTGTTGATGATATCTTGCTGCGAGGGCTTCTTGCCGTCCTCGTAGGCCGCGCCCTCTACCTGGTAGGCGCTGGTTGCGGCGCCCCAAAGAAAGCCCTGGGGAAAGGCGCTGGTGGTATATGCCATGGGTGTCTCCTTTGTGGCTGGGATGCAGCGCCCGCATGCGCTGAGGCGCGGGCGCGAGCTCGATCAATCGTTGCGGCAGCGAGGACCTTTAGGCCTCGGCGTTCGTCTCCTTGGCCTCGGCGCGCTTGCCGAGCACGAAGGTGGCGGCAAAAGACGTTGCCACGGAGACGGCCATAACGGTGAGAGCGAGTGCCAGGTTGGTGAGCGAACCGTCGGCGCCGATATAGGCCGGGAAGGCGATAAAGCTGCACGCGGTGATGACGTATTGGGTCATGCCGGTAAGGCCGGCGATGATGCCTCCGATGCCGCCACCGATCATGGCGCCCACAAGCGGGAAACGCTTGGTAAAGAGCACGCCGTACACGCCAGGTTCGGTGATGGAACACATGGCGGTAACGCCGGCGCCCACGGCAACGGAGCGCTCATCGAGCTTTTTCTCGACCACGGCGGCAGCAAAGCACGCACCGGCAACGGCGAGGTTAGCAGCGGTCATTCCGGCGCAGATGAGCGGGTCGGAGCCAACCTCGGCCATAAGGATGAACTGAAGCGGGTAGAGGGCGTTGTTCATGCCAAAGAAGACGAGCCACGGGGTGCAGCAGCCCACAAAAGCAACGGCTGCTGCGGGGCAGGCGCGGTAGACAGTGATGAGCACGTCGGCAAGGGCAGTGCCCACGGTGTAGCCGATGGGGCCCAGGACGAGAAGCGTCAACGGTACGGTGACGAGCATGGTGAGCAGCGGCACGAAGATGGTGCGCAGGACCTCGGGCAGGATCTTCTGGAAGAAGCGGTAGACGGCGCTCATGAGCAAGACGCCCAGAATCACCGGGAAGACCGTGGAGTTGTAGCTCACCGCGGGAACGGCAATCCCAAAGAAGTCGTAGACGGTTTCGTTGCCCACACCCATGGTGTAGAAGAGCAGCACGGCGCCCAGAAACGCTCCCAGGTAGCCGTTGGACTTGAGACGCTGGGCGGCCGAGAAGCCGATAAACATGGGCAGGAAGTAGAACGTTGCCTGGTTGATGCAGGAGAAGAACTGGTAGGTGCCCGAGTCACTCGACACGCCGCAGAAGTTGACGAGGAGCGTCAGCACGGCACCGGTAAGACCACCGGCCACGATGACGGGGATGACGGGCGAGAACGTGCCGCCCAGGAAGGACAGGATGGCGTTGACGATACTGCCGTGATCCTGCTTTTCGGCCTTCACGGCGTCCGGGTCATCGACCGAACCGCCCGCGGTGATGCCCTCAACCTTGAGGAACTCCTCGTAAAGGCTCGGCACGTCCTGCCCGATCACAAACTGGTACTCGCCGTTTTGCACAACGAGGCCGATCACGCCGGGGACGCCCTTTGCGGCACCCTCGTCAAAACGGGCGGTGTTCTTGAGCTGCAGACGCAGGCGCGTCATGCAGTGGGATACGTTGGAGATGTTCTCTGCGCCTCCGCAGGCGTCGATGATAGCGGAGTGCATTGCCGCGTAATCTTTTTTGGCAGCCATGGGCTTTCCCTTCAAAACGGGGATGGTGATGTGGTTCAGCGCGCGCTGCTGATGGCTGCATGATAGCGAGCGCGCGCACGGGCGTGGGGTTCGGAAATTGGACCCAGGGAGAGGGTTCGATTTTTGGACCCTGAGCGGGCGTGCCGCAGGGTGCTGAGGTCGCGTCTGCCGCGGTCGCCCAATCGCGCTGTGGCTCTATTCCGCCGCATGCTCCCCATGGATCGTGTAGTAGCGGTTGTAGAGAAGATCGAGCAGGTAAGTGATGCCGTACTGCGCAAAGACGGTGCGCCCCGCCGCTTGGGGCTCGGGCGAGAGGCGCACGGCAAAGGTAAAGGTATCCTCGATGTCGGCATCGGCATCGACGGTGATGAGCGCGCGCGGTATCCTTGAGCCCGCAAAGACGGACTGCACGGCGCGCGCGTAGTTTCCGTGTTCCGATATCACGATGAGCGCATCATGCGCGCCGAGCGTTGCGAGCTGGGTGATGTCTCCCGTGGAGTCCGTCACGATGTCGACCATCTTGTGCAGGTAGAGCATCGACTGCTGAAACTGCCGCACGGCCCCGCTCGAGAAATCCGAGGTGAGGATCACCACGCGGCGGGCATCATGGATGAAGGCCGCAAGGCTGTCGAGCGTCCCCTCGGGCACGGCATCGTTGATGGTGCGGTCCATGTGGGCGAGCGCGTCCATGAGGTACTCGCGGTAGTTCTCGTGGTCGGCATAGCGCGAGAAGAGGCGTCGGTGGCGCGACCATTCCCAGGTATAGGACTTGAGGTCCGAGAAATTGTCGAGGCCGATGGACTGGCAGAAGCGCCTGATGCCCGATCGGGAGGTAAAGCATTCCTCTGCCACGTCGTAGACGTTGAGCTTTGCCAAACGGTCAAAATTCTCCAGAAAATAGCGTGCGAGCACACTGTCCTGCGAGTCGTGGGGGCTCTGGTTGACAACAGCCAGAAGGGAGTTCATCAGACTGAAGTGCCTGATGGTGCTCACGGTGTCTTTTGGTGCGCGAACGAGGTCGCTCGGGTCTTGGTCCATGCCGCCTCCTGCATTGATTGTTCAATTCATTATAGTGGGCGGAAGCGCATCGCTTTTTGGTTGTGGAATCTTGCCCCGTCTTTGCCGGGGTAACTTGGATCGCTGCGCCGCGCGAGGTTTACTGTCATATCTGTCCCTCCAGAGCGCGCGATCCAGCCGTTCGCGGCCCCGAAGCTACCGTCTGCCGGCAAACCCAATATCTTTCGTAAGGTAACCCATCGGTAACTTTTTTGCAGGAATGTGCATCCAAGACTTCCAAAAAAGTTAACCACGTGCTAGTTTACTGTAGCGAACATAGACGTGGTTAACTTTTGCTGCGTCGATGTTGAGGACGAACTGACGTTAGGAGCACACTCATGTCTTGCGGACCGCAGATGCCGGCCATGCCGCTTTCGATGGTGAAAGCGGGCGAAACCGTGCACGTGTCTCGTGTAAAGGGCAATGAGGACATGAAGCACCACCTCAAGGACCTCGGCTTTGTCGAGGGCAGTGAGGTTCACGTGGTGAGCTCGAGTGGCGCCAATATCATCGTCACCGTGCTGGGCGCACGCTTTGGTATCGACACCAAGGTCGCCATGCACATCATGACCGTCGGTTAGTTCGCAGCATTTCATAAAAGCTGAAAGGGGGAAAAGAATATGAAGACGTTGGGTGACGTTAAGGTGGGCGAGAGCTCTACCATCGTCAAGCTTCACGGTGAGGGCGCGCTGCGCCGCCACCTTATGGACCTGGGGCTCATCAAGGGCACTTCGTTCAAGGTCGTAAAGGTTGCGCCGCTCGGTGATCCGGTCGAGATCAACGTGCGCGGCTACGAGCTTTCCATCCGCAAGGAGGAGGCGGCCGTCGTCGAGGTCCAGTAAGGGCTCGCGACGTGTATTTCTGCAGATAAAGTTAGGTTTTTCTAACTTAATGCAGCATTTTTGAAGCACATTATCCAGCTCGCGCGGAGAAAGCAGCGCGGGCACACAAGGAAGAAGGATTGAATGGCGGATTCTCAGATCCATGTCGCGCTGGCGGGTAACCCCAACTGCGGCAAGACCACGCTTTTCAACCTGATCACCGGCGCCAACGGCTACGTTGGCAACTGGCCCGGCGTCACGGTTGAGAAAAAGGAAGCCAAGCTCCTAAGCGACAAGAACGTTACCATCACGGACCTCCCTGGCATATACTCGCTTTCCCCCTACAGCCCCGAGGAGCAATGCTCGCGCGATTACCTCATGAGCGGCGAGCCCGATGTTGTCGTCCAGGTGGTCGACGCCACCAACCTCGAGCGTAACCTGTACCTGGCGCTTCAGGTTATCGAGACCGGCCTGCCCGTGGTCGTTGCCCTCAACATGGCCGACCTGGTCGAGAAGAACGGCGATAAAATCGACACGGACAAGCTTTCCAAGAAGCTCGGCTGTCCGGTCATGATGATCTCGGCTCTTAAGAACAAGGGCATCAAGGAGCTGTTCGAGCAGGTCAAGAAGTCCGCTGCTTCCAAGGGCCAGGTGCCGGAGCACAAGTTCGATTCTTCCATCGAGGACGTTCTGGACCACATCGAGAATAACCTGCCTGCGAGCGTTCCCGCCAACAAGCGTCGCTACTACGCCGTCAAGCTGTTCGAGCGCGACGCGGACGCCTGCAAGCTCATCAACCTCACTAAGGAGAAGGCCGCTCGCGTCGAGCAGCTGGTCGCCCAGTGCGAGCAGGATTGCGACGACGACGCCGAGTCCATCATTACCGGCGAGCGCTACGGCGTGATTGCCCACATCATCGACGAGTGCCTCACCAAGGCTCCGGCCAAGATGAGCACCTCCGAGAAGATCGACCGTGTGGTTACCAACCGTATCTTGGGCCTGCCGATCTTTGTGGTCATCATGTTCTGCGTGTACTACATTGCCGTCTCTACCTTGGGCGGCACGGTGACCGACTTCACCAACGACCAGCTCTTTGGCACCGACGGCTGGTATGTGCTCGGCCAGGGCCGCGACGCCTACGACGCAGCTGTCGAGGCTGCGGGTGACGCCGCCGACTCGGTCGACCCGGCACAGTACGGCCCCTATGTTCCGGGTATTACCACCGTGGTGCACGATGCCCTTGTGGCGGGCGGCACCGAGGACGGTGGCCTGGTCGATTCGCTGGTCTGTGACGGTATCGTCGGCGGTCTGGGCGCCATCTTCGGCTTCGTGCCGCAGATGTTCCTGCTGTTCGTGATGCTGTCTTTCCTGGAGGACTGCGGCTACATGGCCCGCGTCGCCTTCATCATGGACCGCGTGTTCCGCCGCTTCGGCCTGTCCGGCAAGTCCTTTATCCCCATGCTCGTGTCCTCGGGCTGCGGCGTCCCCGGCGTCATGGCTACCAAGACCATCGAGAACGAGAAGGACCGCCGTATGACGGTCATGACCACCACGTTTATTCCCTGTGGTGCCAAGCTGCCGATCATCGCCCTGCTCATGGGCTCCATCATCGGCGATTCTTCCACCACCGCCGCGTGGATCAGCCCACTCTTCTACTTCCTGGGCGTCTTTGCCGTCATCGCCTCGGGCCTCATGCTCAAGAAGACCAAGCTCTTCGCCGGTCGCCCGACGCCGTTCGTTATGGAGCTTCCCGCCTACCACTTCCCGGCGATCCGCTCTTGGGCGCTGCACGTGTGGGAGCGCTGCTGGGCCTTTATCAAGAAGGCCGGCACGGTCATCTTCGCCTCTACCGTCGTGGTTTGGTTCCTCTCCAACTTTGGTAGCTACAACGGTTCCTTTGGCTTCCTGCCTGCGATGGACGGCATCCCCGAGGAGTTTATGGACTACTCCGTGCTCGCCATGCTGGGCAACCTGGTCGCCTGGATTTTCGCCCCGCTCGGCTTTAGCACCTGGCAGGCAACTGCGCTGACTGTCTCTGGACTTGTCGCCAAGGAGAACGTCGTCGCCACCGCCGGCTCGCTGCTGTCCGTTGCCGACGCCGCCGAGACCGACCCGAGCCTGTGGACCGCGTTTGCCGGCATGTTCCCGACTATGGGCGCTTGCGTTGCCTTTGGCGCATTCAACCTGCTGTGCGCCCCGTGCTTTGCCGCCATGGGCACTATCCGCAACCAGATGGACTCCGGCAAGTGGACCGCGATTGCCATCGGCTACGAGTGCGCCTTCGCTTGGGTGATCGCCCTGTTCATCAACCAGTTCTACAACCTGCTTGTCCTTGGCCAGTTTGGTATTTGGACGGTTGTAGCCATCGTTCTGCTGGTTGCGATGCTCTTCCAGATCTTCCGTCCCATGCCCAAGCACGCTTGGACCGACGAGGACGAGACCAACACCGCTTCCGCTGCAGTTTCCGCTTAAGTCCGAATAAGGATCAGCCCCTTTCCACGAGCCCGGGTGTCCCAGCGACACTCGGGCTTTTTGGTGAGGGAGATGTGGCGTTTCCGCAGATAAAACCTACCAAAATAAACCTGTCCCTTTTTGGCAGGTGGAGAATGGGGTAAAGTAAGTGGTGGTTAACTAGAGGAGGCTTGCTATGGCACCTATCGATATTGTTGTACTGGCTGTTATCGGCATTGCGTTTGTCGCCGTGTGCGTGCGCATTTATCGCAAGGGCACCTGCGCCGACTGCGCTCAGGGCGGCGTTTGCACGGGACATTGTTCCAACAAAAAAACCTGCGCCGCACTTAAGGGCGTGGACAAAATTGCCGAAGACTTGGGCCGCGGTATCAAGTAAGGTCCGTCATCCAAGCGCCCCGCGAGCATCCGTTCGCGGGGCGCTTTGCACATTTGGGGGAGAGCGCGGCGAGTTGAAGAGTGATTTTGGGGTATCGTTACCTGTACTGTTAATTGGCAACTTATCTATAACGGAGTAACCCCATGAGCGCTCGCGTAACCATGAAGGACATAGCCGCCGAGCTTGGCGTTTCCATCAATACCGTGCATAAGGCCCTGACGGGCAAGGCCGGCGTGAGCGAATCCGTGCGTGCCAAGGTGAATGCCAAGGCCGAGGCCATGGGCTACCATCGCAACACAAGTGCCTCAAGCCTGCGGCGCAAGGATATCAACCTGGTGTTTTGCCTGCCCCGCGCATCGCGCGAGGGGGCGTACTTTTTCCGTTACCTTTGGGAAGGCTGCAACCGCTTTGAGCAGGAGGTCATCGATCAGGGCATTACGGTTGAGCGCGTAGAATTTGGCGTGGGCGGCTACGCCGATGCGCTCGAGCAGATTGATGAGCGTCTGCAGGTAGGCGAGAAGATTGACGGTCTGCTTGCCTATGTTCCGGGCGATGACCGTGCAACCGAACTCTTGAGGCAGATTGCCGAGGCGGGTGTGGCGATCGAGCTCGTCGACGGCGACCGACCGCACCTCGATCGCCTGGGTGCCAGTCTGGCGGACTATTCCGCGGCGGGCAGTCTTATGGCAGAGCAGGCGGCTAACCTGGTCCACGCTTCTGGGGCTGACGCCCGCGTGCTCCTGTTGGCGGGCGACCCTTATACCGACTCGCACTATCTGACCGCCCGCGCCTTTCATAATTACCTGCGCGAGCACGATATTCCATGGCGGGTTGAGGACCTTGCCGGTGCCCATGCGCAAGTCAAACAGCTCGAGCGCGAGCTTGAGCAGCGCTTGAGTGCGCCGGATGCTCCCGAGCTCATCTGTAGCGTTTTTGCCGTTGGTTCCGAGGTGGTCGCTGACGCGCTTGTTTCGAGCGGCAAGGCCGGCAAGGTCATGGTGATCGGCAACGACCTGTTCCCCGAGAGCGCCCTGGCCTTACGCCGTGGCATTTTTACCAATATCGTCTATAAGGACCCGGTGAGCTTGGCCTACCGTGGTGCCAAGACCTTGGGCGAGTATTTGCTGTGGGGTAAAACTCCGGCGGAGCCCGTGCAGAAGGGTGCTGTGGAGATGGTGTTTGCCAGCAACGTCGACCGCTACTGCGAGCTTGGGTAGCGCGCAGAGATGTGGTGTAAGAGGCGGGGAATGCCCCGCCTCCGCCCTTT
>CALJDJ010000103.1 GCA_938023705.1 uncultured Collinsella sp. | reverse complement strand
TCTAGCCATGACGGGGAAGTGCTCGCGGAACTTGCCGATAGGGTTTATTGCATGCGCGATGGCGCCATCGCCGAAGTGCGGGAAAGGCTGTGAGTGAGATGGAATCGGCTCTTTTGACGAGGAGATCCGCGCTCGCGCTCTGCGGTTGCGCTGTAATTGGTGCGGTTGGTGCAAGGATAAGCGCTGTTAACGCCAATAGAACGGTGATTCCTGAGAAGTATTATCCTGCGGGGAAATGGCTTTCGATGGACGGTGCATACTTTGGTTCGAAGGACAGCCCAACTTCGGGATATTCATTCTGCGTGGATGATGCGGCGTTGATGACGCCACGGGAATATCTTAGACGGTCTCATGACGACTATTCAAAATACGGAGACGTGAATGTTGAGACGAGCCTGAAGGACGCTAATTGTAAGTGCGTCATTGCGGTTAAAATGCGCGTGCGGAACAGGGATAACGAAGACGGTGGAATCAAAACGTACCTTTGGCATCTTGTGCCAGAGTCTTCTCCAAATTACGACTTTGTGGTCAATACGGATTTAATTTGTCAGGCGATGCCGGTTTTAGGCGGGTCTCCAGCATTTGCCGTGCAGGTGGGGGCAGAGAACGAGTTGCTTGTCCCGTTTATGATGCAAAATACCAACGACTACTTTGAAGATTACGAAACCGTCCGTTTTGAGAAGGCGTTTCCTGGGACTTATACGATGAAGATGACCGATCTGCCGGAGCGAAGGCTCTTTAGGTTTGATGTGAAATAGCTCGAGAGCTCGGCGAGATG
Source organism: uncultured Collinsella sp. (assembly GCA_938023705.1). Classification (GTDB taxonomy): domain Bacteria; phylum Actinomycetota; class Coriobacteriia; order Coriobacteriales; family Coriobacteriaceae; genus Collinsella. Next base: position 12,563 of record CALJDJ010000103.1, on the reverse strand, counting down.
GGTCCATCGGCGGTGCTCGCGCTCGGTTCCGCGCGCTTTGTCCCGGAATGACGCGGGACGGGCGCCTTCGGTGTCGGCCGACCCTACCGCTTCTTCTTGCTCTTCTTCTGCTTGCGCTGCTTGCCCTTGTTGTCCTGAGGCTTGTCGGCCTTGTCGCCCTGCTTGGCCTCGGCTGCGGCCCTCTCGGTCTTCATTTTCTTCTTTTTGGTCTCGATGCGGAGCTTTTTGTTGATGCGCGCCTTCAGGAAGGGGCCAAACTGCTCGGCATCGCCGCGAACAAAGGTGTCCTTAGGGATCGTCACGCCCTGGTCGGCGAACATGGCCACAAAGATGCGCTCGCCGTCGAGCACGTGGTCGAGCTTTTCAAACGGGAAGAACTGCGACTTGCCGCTCGTGCCCCAAACCATCAGGCCGTCCTCGTTGGCGGCGACGCGGCGATAGCGGCCACCCATGGACTCGTCGGCCTCAACGGCGTCGATAAAGTCGCGGGCGAGCGTGTGGTGCAGGTTTTTGCTCCACCAGGCCAAAAAGGTGCCGAACACGATCAGGACGACGCCAAACTTGATCCAGTTGCCGCCGGCCACCAGCATGCCGATGCCGATGAGCGCGGCAATTGCCGCGGCGACATACAGCGAGCCGCGACGCCTGGGCGAGGCGACCAGACGGGCGAAGTCGGTGACGAGGTCGTTTTCGTACTGGTACTCGTTGAGGTACAGGATGCCGTCATCGGCTGCTGCCTGCTCCTCGAGCGCGACCTCGATCTGGTCGGCTGCTTCGGAGGGAACGAGGTTACTCTCTGCGTCTGCCATGCTCTTTGGACTCCTATCGCGGCGGGCTCGCCGTACGGGTTATTATGAATGCAGTATGCCGTGCGACCGCATGGCCGTCGCGGCAACAAGACTCAGTATACCCGGGGGAGCACCCATGGAATCGTTGTACCGAAAGTATCGCCCGCTCACCTTCGACTCCGTGGTGGGCCAGCAGCATATCGTCTCGACGCTCGAGCACGCCATCACCGAGGGGCGCCTGTCCCACGCCTACCTGTTCTGCGGACCGCGCGGCACGGGCAAGACCACCATGGCGCGCATTCTGGCCAAGGCGCTGCTGTGCCGCAATGCCGAGGCGGCGCGCGCCGAGGGTGCAAGCGGCTGCATGCCCGACGGTACTTGCGAGGAGTGCGAGCTCATTGCCGAGGGTAACCACCCCGATGTCTACGAGCTCGATGCCGCCTCCCGCACGGGCGTGGACAATGTGCGCGAGGAAATCATCAACTCCGTCAACTTTGCCCCGGTGCGCGGCAAGTACAAGATCTATATCATCGACGAGGTCCACATGCTCACGACGGCGGCGTTCAACGCGCTGCTCAAGACGCTCGAGGAGCCGCCGGCACACGTGATCTTTGTGCTGTGCACCACCGACCCGCAAAAGATTCTGGAGACCATCCTCTCGCGCTGCCAGCGTTTCGATTTCCATCGCATCGGCAACGAGGATATCGAGCGTCGCCTGGCATACGTGTGCGAGCAGGAGGGCTTCGATTACGACGATGAGGCGCTGGCTATCGTGGCGCGCCATGCCAAGGGCGGTATGCGCGACGCGTTGTCCACGCTGGAGCAGCTGAGCGTCTTTGGCAACGGTTCTGTGCATGCGGACGACGCCCGCTCGCTTTTAGGCGAGGTTTCGGACCAGATTCTGGGCGAGTTTTCCCGTGCCATTGCCAATCGTGATGTCGCCGATCTGTATGGGCTTATTCGCGCGCAGGTCGAGGAAGGCAATGACCTGCTTGAGCTGACGCGCGACCTGGTGGCGCACGTGCGCGACGTGTACGTGGCATGCGTTGCCGGTGCTCGTGCCGAGCTGTTTGAGGGCGGCTCCGAGCAGGCCGAGACGCTTGCTGCTGAGGCTGCTGCCTTTGGCGGGCATCCGGCCGACCGCCTGGCCCGCGTGCTGACGGTGCTCGACGATGCTGCGCTGGAGATGAGGGGCGCGAGCGACGTACGCCTGGTGCTCGAGATTGCCTGCACGCGTCTGGCACGTCCCGAGGCTGATTTAACGATTGAGGCATTGGCCGAGCGCGTGGCACGTCTGGAGGCCATGGTTGCCAACGGCGCCGTGCCGGCGAGCGTGGCTGCTGCTCAGGCCGCCGCGCCTGCAGCATCCGTACCCGCTGCTGCCCAACAGCCGACGCTCATTTCGGGCGCCCGTGCTGCCGCTCCGGCGGCATCCGCTGCCCCTGCTGCTACGTCCGCGCGCCAGGGTGGCATGCCTTGGGACCGCGGAGCTGCTGTTCCGACTGCCCAGCCTGCGCCCCGTTCTGCGTCCGTGTCAGTCTCCAAGCCTGCAGCGCCTGCGCCTCAGCCCGTTGCGGCCCCCGCGCCTGCCACCGCTCCGGCACCTAAGCCCCAGTCCAACAATGCCGCCCAGGTTGCCGCCGCCGGTGCTGCCGAGACGCCCGCGGTCGAGGATGCCGGAGAGCTGCAGCGCAAATGGGCCGAGGTTGTCGAGCGTGTCAAGGCGCGTCAGGCTTCCTACGCAGGGCTTTTGCTCAACGCCCGCGCCACGGCCGACGACGGCTCCAAGCTCACGGTCTCGTTCCCCGCGGGCTCGACTTTTGCCATTAAGATGCTCGGTCGCGCCGATACGCAGTCGGTGGTTCTGCCGACGGTCTGCGCGGTCTTCGGTCGTCGTACCGTCGACTATGTCCTGGATGGGGGTGGCACGCCGGCTCCTCAACATGAGGAGCATTCTCCATCTGCACGGGCTGCGGCATCTGCGGACCCGCAACCCGTGTCCTCGGCGGCCCCTGCATCCTCGAGCGCCAGCGCAACGCAGCCAAAAGCAGCACCGGTAGCGGCACCGACCCCGTCGGCGCCTAAACCCGTCACGGCCAAACCGGCTGCTCCGACACCCGCGCCCAAGCCCGCCTCGCCCGCGCCCAAGTCATCCGACCTGGGCAAGGCCCCCTGGCTGCGCTCGGACAATCCCGCCGGCGCTCCTGCCACGGGCATGCTCCCGACCGAGCCTGCGCCCCGCGCTCCCGAGCGCGCGTCCGCTCCCAAGGCTCAGCCCGCCGCGCCGTCTGCGCCATGGGAATCCGAGCAGGTTCCCTACGACGATGCCATGGTTGGCGGTTTTGTTGCCGATGCTGGTGGGGACGATCTGCCTCCGTTCGACGTGCCGGGTGCGGCGTCCGCGCCCAAGTCCGCTGCAACTGCCCCCAAAGAGGAGGACGCTCCTGCAGCTCCCTGGGAGTCCAACCCCGGCGCCGGCAGCCCCTTCGGCCATCAGGGTGCAGCCCCGAGCATCCCGCAGACCGAGGACGAGGCCAAAGCCCTCATCCGCAGCGTCTTCGGCCAGTCCACCATCTTCAAGCCGGTGGAGTAGCTGCGCAGGCGGGTATACTGCTCAAGAAGAGAACCCCTTGCCCGGGCGCATCTGTATTTCGGACATGTGCAACGTGGTGCCGCGTATATCGCATTCGAGCAGACAGGCGCGTGACGGTCGGCCTAGGATGCTGAGGTCGATACGATACGTCGCATGGCTGTCCGTGTACTCGACTTGCTCGGCGTTGACGGTTGCTCCGATTGTAAATAAAGAGCCCAGTTCGGCATCGACAATCTTGGAGTCCTTTATCTTGACCTTGAACTCTTGGTAGAGGGACGGGCTGTTGTAGTAAATGGTTCGGGTTCCGTCGGTGCATTCATCGGTCGTCTCCCATTTGACGACGGGCTGGTCCGAGCTGGCTATCAGCAGTTCTGCTCCAAAGGCTATAGCATGGGTGATGACAACCAGTAATGCCCAGCCGACAAAGAGATAGAGAACCACATATGCAACGGGGTGTTTTGAGCGGATGTTTTGGAGCGCGTCGGGGGCATTCATGGGGGCACCTCCAAATTGCTGTCTGTGACAATCAAATTATACCCTGCCATCATGAGCGCCGCCTCGAGCAGCGGTTCGGCATTTAGCCATTTAGTGGTACGCAGAAAATGTCGGATTCCGGCTCTACAAGATTTAGCTTTCAATAATATGCAGATGCGAATTATTCAACTTCGCATAATCTTTGGGTGCGGCTTGCACTCCAGGACATGTATATCGACTGAGGGAACACGTCCGCCCCGCTCGCTGGCCCCGCGCCGTGGTACGATTTTTGAGTTTGAAAGTCCCGCCGTGCTCCGGCTGCCCTTGCAGCTCGGCGTGCGGCCGCACGTAAAGGAGCCATCATGGCCGGTATGAACATGCAGCAAATGATGAAGCAGGCTCGCAAGATGCAGGAGCAGCTTGCCGCCGCGCAGGAAAACCTTAAGTCCCAGACCGTCGACGCCTCTGCCGGCGGCGGCATGGTCAAGGTGACCGTTAACGGCGAGATGGAGCTCGTCAACCTCACCATCGACCCCGATGCCCTCGATCCCGAGGACGTCGATATGCTGCAGGATATGATCATGGCTGCCGTCAACGAGGCCGTTCGCGGCGTCAACGAGCTCGCCAACAAGCAGATGGGCGCCATCACCGGCGGCCTCAACATCCCGGGCATGCCGTTCTAAGACACGCATATATATGAGTGCCAACCATAGTCTGCAAAAATTGCTCGATGAGCTGGGCCGTCTGCCGGGCATTGGTCCCAAGTCGGCCCAGCGCATCGCCTATTACCTGCTCGAGGCCGATGCCGAGGAGGCGCGCCGCTTGGCCGAGGCCATCCTGGAGGTTAAGCAGGAGGTTCATTTTTGCAGCCGCTGCTTTAACTACGCCACGGCCGACGAGTGCTCCATCTGCCAGGATTCGATGCGCGATACCACTCGCATTTGCGTGGTGGGCGAGCCGCGCGATGTCCAGGCGATTGAGCGCACGGGCAGCTACCACGGTCTCTACCACGTATTGGGCGGCGTGATCAGTCCCATGGACAAGATTGGTCCCGAGCAGTTGCACATTCGTGAGCTGCTGGCACGCTTGGGCCACGAGGACATCCACGAGGTCATCATCGCCACCAACCCCAATATTGAGGGCGAGACCACGGCGAGCTACCTGGCCCGCACTATCAAGCCGCTGGGCGTCGAGGTGTCGCGTCTGGCAAGCGGCCTTCCCGTGGGCGGCGACCTGGAGTATGCCGACGAGCTTACGCTTGGGCGCGCCATCGAGGCCCGTCGCACGATTTAGGTGGCGAGCCTGCTCCTGCCGTATGTTATCCTCGCGACGCACGGGGTAGCCATAATTTCCCCGTGCGACTGTAAGTTTGTTGTGCAACAAAGATGCTTTGTATCCGCTTATCGCATGGATGCTTTCATTCGCATCCTTAATTTGCCCATTCGTTTCGCAACCTTTTGGGTTCGCTGATACACTCAAATATGGATTCGAATGAATGCGCCGCTCCCGAGCGGCGTGTTTTTGTTGGAGGAGAACGCATGCGGCCCGGTGGCACTCAGACAAAGCGCGGCGCCGCGGTGCGCATGCGACGCCGACTGGGCTTGGCGCCGCGGGCGTACGCACTGCTGTCTTGCTCGCTGGTGCTGGTCATAGCTGGCGTTTCTGCCTATGGCATGACCGTGCCGTCCATGATGCAGGCACATGCCGCACGCGAACCGCGCGTGGGGCATGAGGTCAAAAGTGACCTGGGCACCACGACTGGATATGCTTGGGTAAGTGTGGTCGCGCATATTGTGTTTGGCACCGACGATGCGGACGGCGCCGAGGCCCCGGACAACGAAGTCACGCTTGCCAATGGCAAAACCATCGTGCTCACCAACACCAAGATCATCGATCGGTTGTCCAACAATAGCGTGGCGGCAACGGTGAATAAGGTCGAGCAGCAGAAGGAGCAGGACGCCCAGCAGTCCGGAAAGCCCGGTAGCTCGGATACTTCTGGCTCCGGCTCGGATTCGTCGAGTTCGGGCGGCGGCTCAGGATCGGGTTCCTCTGCCGGAGGGTCTGGAAACGGCGGCTCGACGGGCGGCAACACTGACAACGATGCAAACTCCGGTGGCCTTTCCGCTGCTGAGGAAGAGAGCATTCACAGTTGGCTTGTGACCAAGTACAACATGCTCGACGGCTATGTTTCTCGTGCCAATGACGTGGTCTCGACCTATAACTCTACGGGAGATCCCAGGCCGTGCGACAGCCTGGTCGGGGAGATGTTTGTCATTCGAGCCGAGTTCGGTCGTCAGACATTCTCGCCCCGGTCAAAGTGGTATCAGCAGTACGCCAATCTGTGGGGCTGTTACACCAACCTATGTCAATGGGTCGGCCATTACGGCGATGATGACGTCGCGCTCGGTAACTTCAACAATAACGTGGCGGCGCTTGCCCTATGATGACCGATCTTGCATCCACCACACCACAATCGCTCGGTCGCGATCCGATGGTCGGCCTGCGCCTGGCGCGTGTCGACGGGTTTGAGCCGGCCATTGCGCTCGGTCAGGACGAACTGCCTGCCTATCTGCGTCGTTTTACGATGCTGTTTGCCGACGATGCCACCATACGCCGTGGCGGTATCGGCCGCGTGACGCGTGCCGTCAACGCCCAAGGCGAGGCCGTGGCGCTCAAGCAGCTCATCTTGCCGACGCGCGATGAGTTTGACGACGATGCAACTCACGAGGCGCTGGTCGCCAAGTTCAAGGCGGCGTTTCGCGAGGAATACGAATGCCATCGCGCCCTTTCGGGCCTTAAGGGCTTTCCCCGCCTCTATGGCTGGGGCGAGGTCGACGGTGTGCCTGCAATTGTCATGGAATGGGTCGAGGGCGAGACGCTCGCCCGCTTGCGCTCGCGCTTTGCCGTGGACGATGCCGGCCGCCTATCGCCGCTTGTGGCGGCGCGTCTGGGTCGCGACCTGTTCGATCTGCTCTGCCGTATGAGCCTGGTGGGTGAGGGCTTTGTCCATCGCGATATCTCGCCCGCTAATATTATGGTGCGTACGGCGCGTCTACCGCTTGACCGGCAGCTTGCCGAGGGCACCTTTGACCTGTGCCTGATCGACTTTGGCTCGTCTCTGGCGCTTGAGCCTGCGTCGGCCGTTGCCGGTGCCGGCGGCAAGGCGTCGTTTACGGAGCGCTATGCCACGCTGCGTCGCGCGACGGTTGCCTATGCCCCGCCCGAGATGCTCACCGACGATATTCCCGACCTGCGCGCTTTGCGTATGTCGCCGGCGATCGACGTCTATGCCGCGGCAAGCACGGTTTACGAGCTCATTGCCGGCGCCGCGCCATACGAAGCCGCGCCGAGCACTTCGGGCACCTCGGGTTCGCGCAAAAAGACGCGCGACATCGCCAGCCCCTACCGTCTCAAGATGGACACGCAGCCCGACTATCCCATTGGTGCCCATGCGCCCGGTTGCGATTTGACTCAGTTGCTTCGTCGTGAGCCCGATGTGGCGCTCGCCGCGGCCGAGCAGGCCCAGCAGCTGGGGCTTGAGCCGGATTCCGAGGAGCTACGCGATGCGCTGGCGTTTGTCGATGCCCAGCTGTTCGACGTGGTGATGGCCTGTCTGTCCAGCTCTCAAAAAGATCGTCCCGAGCCGGCGGCGGTCGAGGCGGCGCTCTCGGCGTTTTGTGACCACTATGCGCAAAATGTCGGTCGTTCGCTCCGTGGCGAGCCGCTCACGCCGTGCCCCATGGATGCGTCCGGCCGCGCGGTTCGTCGCGCGCTGATGGTCGGCGCGGCGGTCGTCTGCGGCGTGGTTTGGGCTGTGGTCGTGGTTTCGGCCGCGCTGCTGGCGTCGGGCGCTCGCGTGACGGCGACTTTGGGATCGCTCGTGTGGTCTGGGTCGCTACCGGGTATTATTGCCGCACTGGCGTTGGCGCTGCCAGGCATAGCCGGCGTTGCCGCGGGGGCACTTGCGCGCGATCGGCGCTCGGGGTTCCTGCAGGGTGTGCTTGCGCTTTCTGCCTGCGAGGTTCCGGTGCTGGTTGTGGCTGCATGTAGCGTATTTTCCCAACGCGCCGTGATGGGCGGCCTTGTTGCCGCTCTGGTTGCAACCTATACGCTTACGTGGTTTTTGCTTGCGATGGGCTTTGCCTTTGAACTTCCCGTTTCGGCACCGCGACGCACAAAAGCCCAGATGGCGACTCCGCTTGCTGGTGGCGCCGCAGCTGCCCGCACTTTTGGCGGACCTGTCGAAGTATCGTCCGATTCTATTTCTACGACCAAGGAGGCCTAGGTCATGGCATCTCAAGTTGAGCTCACCCCATGCGGGGCCATGTTTGACATCTTTAAGCGCGCGGCGCATCTGAGCCATATCGAGCTGTGTGGCTTGGTGCTTTCGTCCCGTCCGCTCGCCGATGGCCGCAGCCCGCAGAGCCGAGCCGCCGATCGCTCTTGGGTTTCCCGCTTTATCGTTCGCGCGCCGGTCGGCACGCTTCAGCAGCGCTACTTTGCCGAATACGGTACCTCGGCTGCGCGTATTATGTCGCAACTGGCCCTGCGCCAGCGCAATCCCATGGACTCCACGGCTGTAATCAATATGGTCTGCGGTCCTGCAGGTGAACCGATGGTACGTGCGCTCGAAGAGTGCCACCAGGACACGAATCTCTATCGCAACGCGCTCGATCGCCTGTCCCAGGCGGCGGAACTCATGCCCGCCGAGCGCGCCGAGGCCGTGCTGGTGCTGTTTGTCGCCGTCGGTTGTTCGGCGGATGTGCGGTCCTCGGTGAACTATGCCATCGACTACGCGCACGCGACCTGTGGCGGAGGCACATCCACGCCGCGTTCGCTTGGCATGTCGATGACCGCGGGCGAACGTGAACCCGCCCCGGCGCACCCTTTGGGCTTGCTGCGCATACAAAACAGTTTTGTCGTGAGTGCCCCGCGCTGGATTCAGCCGAGTGAGCAGGGTGTTGAGATTGGCGCGCTGGCCACTGGTGAGGGCGATATTACCGACGTCGGCGACGATGTCTCGGCCCGCCATGCCCATATCTGGTGCGATGCTCAAAATATCTGGCACGTCGAGGACTTGTCGTCCACCAACGGAACCGTGGTGGTAAACGGGGCCACGCGTGTCTGCATTCAGGTCGAGCCCGGTCGTTCCGCCCAACTCAATCCCGGCGACGAGCTCAAGCTCGGCGAATCCACTACCTACGCCATCCTCTTCGGTGCCCTCTAGCCAGTCCCGCCAAATGGTCCCTCCGTCCCCAAGGGACCATTTTTGCCCTTGGCAGTCACCCAAGGTAAACCTTTACCGCCTGCCTATATTTGCCGAAATTACACTTGAAGGCGGGGTACAATAAACCCGCATGCGGATTTCCGTTGCGGGCGCTTCCCATCGCCGGGGCGTGCCCGGAAGCATCCGGCATGCGGCCTTTGCGGCGCTCGGTCATGTGCAAGACGGGCGGTCGAGTCTGTGGGGTGCATCAGCTGCCCCTCGCCTCGGCATGCCTTCTCTCCACGCCATGTACCTGCTGCTCAGTCTGCCTGCCAGATGATGGAAGCAACAGCGAAAATCCCATCACGCCAACATCCCGGCGATCGCCGGGGCCTGTATACCTATATGAGAGGAGAGGGGTATATGGCGCGTAAGTTTAAGTCTATGGACGGCAACGAGGCGGCCGCATATGTTTCGTATGCGTACACCGAGGTAGCGGGAATCTATCCCATTACGCCGTCCAGCCCGATGGCCGACCATGTCGACCAGTGGGCGGCCCAGGGTCGCAAGAACATCTTCGGCACCCCGGTCAAGGTCGTCGAGATGGAGTCCGAGGCAGGTGCAGCCGGTACCGTTCACGGTTCGCTGGGTGCCGGTGCTCTGACCACCACCTACACGGCTTCTCAGGGTCTGCTCCTGATGATCCCGAACATGTACAAGATCGCGGGCGAGCAGCTCCCGGGCGTCTTCCACGTCTCCGCGCGTTGCGTCGCTTCCCACGCCCTGAACATTTTTGGCGATCACTCCGACGTCATGGCCTGTCGTCAGACCGGCTTCGCCATGCTCGCCGAGGGCAACGTCCAGGAGGTCATGGACCTCTCGCCGGTGGCTCACCTTGCCGCCATCGAGGGTAAGACCCCGTTCCTTAACTTCTTTGACGGCTTCCGCACCAGCCACGAGATCCAGAAGGTCGCCATGTGGGACTACAAGGATCTGGCCGAGATGTGCGACATGGACGCCGTCCAGGCTTTCCGCGACCACGCGCTCAACCCTGAGCACCCGCACACCCGCGGTAGCCACGAGAACGGCGATATCTTCTTCCAGAACCGTGAGGCCTGCAACAAGGTCTACGACGAGCTCCCCGCCGTCGTCGAGGGTTACATGAAGAAGATCAACGAGAAGCTCGGCACCGATTACGGCCTGTTCAACTACTACGGCGCTCCCGATGCTGACCGCGTCGTCGTGTGCATGGGCTCCTTCTGCGACGTGCTCGAGGAAGTCATCGACTACCTCAACGCTCACGGCGAGAAGGTTGGCCTGGTCAAGGTTCGCCTGTTCCGTCCGTTCTCCATCAAGCACTTCGTCGACGTTCTCCCCGAGACCGTCCAGAAGATCGCCGTCATGGACCGTACCAAGGAGCCGGGTTCCATCGGCGAGCCGCTCTACCAGGACGTCGTCTCCGCTCTCTACGAGGCCGGCAAGACGGGCATCAAGGTCGTCGGCGGCCGTTACGGCCTGGGCAGCAAGGACACGCCTCCCGCGTCCGCATTTGCTGTCTTTGAGGAGCTCAAGAAGGACGAGCCCAAGCGCGAGTTCACCATCGGCATTGTCGACGACGTGACCAACCTGAGCCTGCCTGAGGCCGAGGATGCGCCCAACACCGCAGCCCCCGGCACCATCGAGTGCAAGTTCTGGGGTCTGGGTGGCGACGGTACCGTCGGCGCCAACAAGAACTCGATCAAGATCATCGGCGACCACACCGACAAGTACGTCCAGGCCTACTTCCAGTACGACTCCAAGAAGACCGGCGGCGTCACCGTCTCGCACCTGCGCTTTGGTGATTCCCCGATCCGTTCGCCGTACTACGTGACCAAGGCCGACTTTGTCGCCTGCCATAACCCCAGCTACATCGTCAAGGGCTTCAAGATGGTCCGCGACGTCAAGCCGGGTGGAACCTTCCTGGTCAACTGCCAGTGGAGCGACGAGGAGTTCGCCGAGCACATGCCCGCCGTGGCCAAGCGCTACATCGCGAACAACAACGTCAACGTCTACCTGATCGACGCTATCGACCTGGCGGCCAAGGTCGGTATGGGCAAGCGCACCAACACGGTGCTCCAGTCCGCCTTCTTCGCGCTGGCCAAGGTCCTGCCCGCCGAGGACGCCCTGCAGTACATGAAGGACGCGGCTACCAAGTCCTACATGAAGAAGGGCCAGGCCATCGTCGACGCCAACCATAAGGCCATCGATGCTGGCGCTACCGCCTTCCGTAAGTTCGAGGTTCCGGCCGACTGGGCTACCGCCGAGGATGCCGCTCCCGTCGAGCTCTCCGAGGAGACCAAGTCCGCCATCGCTCAGCAGGTCAAGAACCTGCTCGAGCCCATCGATCGCATGGATGGCGACAGCCTGCCCGTTTCCGCCTTTGTCGATTGCGCCGACGGCCAGTTTGAGCTGGGCGCCTCCGCATACGAGAAGCGCGGCGTCGCCGTGGTCGTTCCCCACTGGGACGAGACCAAGTGCATCCAGTGCAACCAGTGCGCCTATGTGTGCCCGCATGCCACCATCCGTCCGTTCGCGATGACCGAGGACGAGGCTGCCGCCGCGCCCGAGGCTACCCGCACGCTCGACGCTATGGGCCCCAAGGCCAAGGGCATGAAGTTCACCATGGCCGTGTCCCCGCTCGACTGCATGGGCTGCACCAACTGCGTCAAGGTCTGCCCCAAGGGCGCCCTCGAGATGGTTCCCACCGAGCAGGAGATGGACCAGCAGCCCGTTTGGGACTACATGGTCGAGAACGTCTCCGAGAAGAAGGAGCTCATCGCGGCCAACGTCAAGGGCAGCCAGTTTAAGCAGCCTTACCTGGAGTTCTCCGGCTCCTGCGCCGGCTGCGCCGAGACCGCCTATGCACGTCTGGTGACCCAGGTCGCCGGCGACCGCATGTTCATTTCCAACGCCACCGGCTGCTCCTCCATTTGGGGCAACCCCGCTGCCACCGCTCCTTACTGCAAGGACAAGGACGGTCACGGCCCGGCGTGGAACAACTCCCTGTTCGAGGACAATGCCGAGCACGGTCTGGGCATGGCCGTTGGCTATGAGGCCGTTCAGCACAAGCTGATCGCCGCTACCCAGGACATCATCGCTGCCGATGGTCCGTCCGACGAGCTCAAGGCCGCCGGCCAGGCTTGGATCGACTCCGTCAACGACGCCGAGGCTTCCAAGACCGCTGCCGCTGCCTACGTTGCCGAGCTCGAGAAGTGCGGCTGCGACGCTTCCAAGGCGATCCTCGCCGACAAGGCTTACCTCACCAAGAAGTCCTTCTGGATCTTCGGCGGCGACGGCTGGGCCTACGACATCGGCTTCGGTGGCCTGGATCACGTCCTGGCTTCCGGCCACAACGTCAACGTCTTCGTCTTCGATACCGAGGTCTACTCCAACACCGGCGGTCAGGCCTCCAAGGCTTCCAACATCGGTCAGGTCGCTCAGTTCGCGGCTGCCGGTAAGGAGA
>CALJDJ010000102.1 GCA_938023705.1 uncultured Collinsella sp. | reverse complement strand
TGGTAGTGAGTGGTCTACATAGCCCTTAAGGTGGTAGTTTTCTGGAGTCCCCATATTGCCCTTACTCCTACAAAATTATTTGATTGTCTCAGCCGAGATAAGTTTTTTACCTGCGTTTCTGTGACATATCAACTTTTTCTAATCAAATTCTTAGATTGAAGCTCTGCGATAATTTTCAAAGTCGACGCGGAAGCGTAAACTTCAATCTTTTGGTCGACGTTTTTTCCATATTCTGGGCAGCAGGTGATCCTTCGCACTTCGCTGCTATTGGTCGAAACTGGGCCTCACTGGAGCCGAGGCTGCTTTATTAGAGACGTATCAGGCCTCAGCCTTCTCTACTTAAATTCAGGGAATACCATGAATCGGGGTAAAATCCAGAGAACAGGTAGCATAGCCTTGCAGGTGAACCTAGCGAAGGCAGGACGGTGCTTGTCGCGCTTGGCTTACAGCGAGCTGGAAACATTAGTTTAGGGGCGCTGGAGGTCTAGGCTTGGCGCAGAAGTGCATGGTGACATTCGAACATTTTCTTCGCATGTATACGATGGCGGAACTCGTATTTAAGAGGCAATGAATGGCTGAAAGAGAACAAGTAAAAGGGGTATCGCCATCAAAATTCATGCGTGAACTGCGTCCTGAATTTTACTCGGATACCAGCGATCGCACAGCATATCAACTCGATGCCTCGGCACTTGAGTACCACCTCGATAGTATTACATCGCGTAACCAGACCCATGATTTCGAGATATTTTGTCGCAAGTTGTGCGAACGCACGATCTGCCCAAACTTGAAGCCTGCTACCGGTCCGGAGGGAGGAGGGGACAGCAAAGCTGATTCAGAAACTATTCCGATTGCCGACGAGATTGCTACTCTCACGTATATGGGGGACGCAAATGCTGCACAGGAGCGTTGGGCATTCGCTTTCAGTGCTAAGAGAAAGTGGGCGGAGAAAGTTCGCAATGACGTTGCAGGCATTGTGGCTACGCAGCGTGGCTATCAGAAAGTTTATTGTGTAACAGCGCAGTTCGCTCGGGCGAAGGATCGCGCCCGCGTCGAGGATGAACTTTCGAAACAGTACGGTGTGACCATCACTATTCTTGACCGGAGTTGGATTGTTGATCAGGTCGTCAGTAATGATCGTAAGGACCTAGCCTTTAATTACCTTGGTGTAGGGCAGGAGGTTGCAGGCTCAAGGCGTATGGGGCCCACAGATTACTCCCGCTCACAGCAACTTGAAGACATCGAGAAAACGCTCGGCAATCCGGAGGCATTTTCTGGGATGAAAATGCAACGAGTTACGGAATCTCTGGTGGCAGCTAAGTTGTCGCGTAATCTAGAGCTCCCACGAATCGAGACAGATGGTCGGTTTGCTCGTGCAATTCGACTCGCTGAACAAGATGGAACTTATCGCCAGAAGTTGGAAGCGCACTACGAGTCCATCTGGACCGCCTTTTGGTGGTTCGATGACATCGCGTATTTGAACGGAAGGTATGACGAGTTTGCGAATCTGGTGAGCGACACGGATCACGCCATAAACCTTGAGTTTCTTTGTAATCTAGTACAATTGCTATTCAACTCGGTCATTCATCAGCATTTGACGGTCGAAGAGGCTAGGCTTGAAGAGCGAGCATCTAGATTGACCGAGAGGTTAAAGGTAATTGCTGAGAATAAAGAACGTCCAAATAATGCCTTGGAGGCCCTGTCGTCGTTACTCGTCATAGAAGTCAATCAGGCGATACTTAAACAAGATACTGAAAAACTGAGTTCGCTATGGCCGCAGTTCTCGGATGTCGTCAAGCGTGCGAGAGGTCTCGGTGAGTTTTCTGCTGAGCGTTTGACTAAAATGATTGAGGTGTTCGGGCTCGTCGCCGGTAAGGACAGTAGTTATGTCCAACTGGTTGACGAGGTAGCAGCGTTTGTTTCTGAGCGTACCGGTGAGGCTCAGGGGGCGTTAGTGCTTCTCAAGCGAGCGCAACAACTCGATTTCGAAGATAACTTCGAAATCATTCGTTTGTTGGGCAAAGCCGCGCGTCAACTCACTAAAAAAGAATATGCCGATTCTCTGATCGAAGCACTGCAACTGCTCACGTTTGCTTATCGTAGTGCCGGATTGCTCTGGGCTGCGCGGGCTACATGCATTTTTGCAATGGCTTCGATGTTCATCGAAGCCGAGGAGGACAGTGAACTTTCGGCTTCGATCGTACCCATGGTTATGGCCCTCGCTTGGATTGCTGTCGAACTTCGGCATCTTCCAGACGCTCTCGAAGCTGTTCGGTTAGTTCGAGGTTGTACGGCGATGCTTCCGCTCGACGACTCATCAAAAGATCGTATCGCGAAGCGACTTACGGAGTTAGATCTTATTCTGGCGAGCCAAATCCTAAATTTCACAGCGGAAGAACTTCAACACGTTGTGCGATTACCTGACGTTCTTGGTGGACTCGGTCTGCAACAGAGTCGAAACTCGCTGATTTACGCGCTCGGCCATGAAGCCGAACTTCGTCGGGAGGGATCAATACCGCAAGAAGAGACGCCAGAGAAGGTGGCCGAGTTATTTACTTTGCTTGCTAGCCAACCGGTATCTAGCAACCAGCATGGTCCTGTCATCTTTAACGAGTCAGACTCGCAGTGCCTTGTCTCAAGAGTTCAGGGCATTCGTGTGGCAGTCTTTCACCCGTGCTCCGATGCCTTAGTTCTTGCCGCAGAAGCAGTAATAGGATCCGTTGAAGCATTTTTTGCAACCGCAATCGAAAGCGGCGCCGTAGCGCATACAGAGAACTTCACTATATCACTTCAAGATAGTTCTGAAGTGCTGGCACCTGACTACACGATCAATACTGATGAAATGACGGCGATAGTTCGCTGGCCGACTGGGTTCAAACCAGCTACATTTGCCCGGCAGGCCGACATCCAGAAAATGCTGATTGGATTGGCTGCTGAGATTTTTGCTGCCACTTGCTACGTGGAGGATATGCAAAAAACGATCGAACATCTCTTCAGCAGTGAGGCGGTGCTTGATCGCATTAGCATGGTCGTAATTGTCGGCAATAGTCGGCAACGCGTATTCAAAGAAGGGCTATCGAAGCTCAGTGATTGGACGCAGATGGCGATATCGGAGTTCACTCTTGAGTCGTCTCGTCCCGTAATCATCCGCCGCTTATTAAACACGGTTGAGGATCAGGAAAGATGCTCGACGGTAGGAAAACGAAGTTCCCCGCCCCTAACAAGTGATCATCGCGATCTGGGTGTTCGCTCAGTTATAGATGTTCATCTTTGGGATCAAGCTGGTTGGAATGGAACTGCTTTTACTCATTGGGGGCCCTCGTATCCTCCAGCGATTGCGCTCATGTTTAAGCACGAGGATGCCGCGAGGAAGATTTTTTCACGTTGGCGTCAACGTCTAGGAACGGTCGATAAGCGGCCTTGTTGATCAAATCCAAAGTTGGATGGTCGCTCCCCAACCCGCCGGGCGGGCTTAGTTGACAGCCTGCCGAATAGGCATACCAAGCCCTATGACCTTGTTCATGACTTTCACCCCGGCCAGGATCTCACCCACCTGGGCGTTGTAGCTCCGCAGACTCAGTTTCGGACCGATGAGCTGCTTGAAGCGATACATGGCGGTCTCAGCTATCGAGCGCTGATGATAGCCAGAGTCCTTTTTCCATTGCTCCAGTTCTCCTGCCTTGAGCGCGGCAACCGCCTCGTTGCGTGGATGGCCTGTCTTCCAGAATGCCGCATTTTTTCTCGGCGGTATGGTGGCCTTGGCGCCCTTCTTTTGCAGTAGGGCATAACAGGCTCTGGTGTCATAGGCACCATCGGCGCTGACTTGTTCTATCTTGCGGCGCAAGGGGTTGAGCAGCGTGGGCAACACCTCGTTATCGCCCACCGTTTCCAGGCTGACTTCGGCTGCAACGATGGCATGGGTCGCCGCATCTACGGCCAGGTGAAGCTTGCGCCAGACGCGGCGTTTCTCCTTGCCGTGCTTGCGAATTTTCCATTCGCCTTCGCCATAGACCTTGAGTCCGGTGGCATCGATGACCAGGTGAGCCACTGGGCCATGGCTCGGTAGGCGGTACTTGATTTCGACCGTCTTGGCGCGCTTGCTGATACAGCTGTAGTCCGGCGACTGTAAGGGCACCTTCATCAGCTTGAACAGCGAGTTGATGAAGCCTTCCAGGGCACGCAGCGGTAGCTTGAATACCGCCTTGAGCATCAGCGCGGTTTCAATGGCGGAGTCGCTGTAATGGAAGCCTCGCCCTCGGCGGCCATGATGGGTTTGGCAATGCCACTGCTGGATGGCTTGCTCATCCATCCAGACGGTCAACGAACCACGTTGCACCAAGGCTTGGTTGTACTGTTTCCAGTTGCTGATCTTGTGCTTGGACTTGCCCATCTGGCGCTCCCGGTGGTGAACCTAAGAGATCAGATCACCAAACTGCGGGATAGTTCCCTGATTTGAGCAACAACGCCCATTGCCGCCGGAAACAGCGCCAACCTGATTATCCTGCCGGCTGAAAATGGGTTT
>CALJDJ010000101.1 GCA_938023705.1 uncultured Collinsella sp. | reverse complement strand
GGCCGCAGGGCAGGACGAGTCCGACGAGCCGACCATATCCACCGAACAGTTTGGTGTCGTGGCACCGCTTCTCGCGCCGACGCCCGCGTTCGCAGCTGCTACGCCCGCTGACGCCACAAACGAACTCGTGCCCGCCGCAGACGCCTATCTCCGCGCGCTGCTCGAGCACAACGCAGTACAGGCGGAATCGGCGGTAGTGCAATCGGAGCAGAGCGAGGACATGCTCGTCGATACCATCAACGAGGCGCTCTTTGACCTGGTGGGCGACACCGTAATTGAATTTAGCGCGGCAGGGCCGCAGATTATTGAGGACTACGAAGCAGACGTGAGAGGATACCTAGACCATGAGTGATACCGCATCCGCAGCACCCCGCGTGCCCAAGCGCGTCGCTGCCGTCATTCTCAACTCGCTCAAGGGCGGCGTGGTCCCGCGCATCGGCCTTCCCTACATTACCGTAGGGCGCGAGGTCGAGATCCGCGCCCTGCTCACCGATCTGAGTCTCATCGCCGACGGTGGGGCGAGCTTCCGCTTCCTGGTCGGTCGCTACGGCGCCGGCAAGAGCTTTTTGCTCCAAACCATCCGAACGCATGCCATGGGCGAGGGATTCGTCGTCGCCGATGCAGACTTATCCCCCGAGCGCCGTCTGCAGGGCGGGCAGGGGCAGGGCCTTGCCACCTACCGCGAGCTCATACGCAATATATCGACCAAGACGCGCCCCGAGGGCGGTGCGCTCAACCTTATTCTTGATCGCTGGGTCGCCTCGTGCGCCGACGTCGACGAGTCGGTCGTCAATGCCCAACTGGCCCCGCTCGAGGAAATGGTCCACGGCTTCGACTTCACCCGCATGCTCCGCCGCTATCGCATGGCCGCATCCGGGGGCGACGAAGAGACCATGAGCCGCGTGACCAAATGGATTCGCGGCGAATACCGCACCAAGAGCGAGGCACGCGCCGAGCTGGGCTCCTCGACCATCATCAGCGATGACGACTGGTACGACTACGTTAAGCTCATTGCGCGCTTTTTGGTCTGCAGTGGCTACAAGGGCATGCTGGTGCTCATCGACGAGCTCGTGAATCTGTATAAGATTCCCAACGCCATCACGCGCCAATACAACTACGAGAAGATCCTGACTATGTACAACGACACGCTCCAGGGCAAGGCGCAGTACCTGGGCATGATCATGGGCGGCACGCCAACCTCCATCGAAGACCGCCGCCGCGGCGTGTTCTCCTACGAGGCCCTGCGCAGCCGACTCGCTCAGGGCCGCTTTGCGCGCGAAGACCTTAAGGACATGCTCGCGCCCATCATCCGCCTGCAGCCACTCACCTACGAGGAGCTACTGGTGCTCATCGAAAAACTCATGCAGATCCATGCCGGCTACTTTGGCTGGACGCCCACGCTTGCCGAAAACGACTTGGTGGACTTTCTCAAGATTGAGTTCGGCCGCGTGGGAGCCGATACGCACTTGACGCCGCGTGAGGTTATCCGTGACTTTATCGAGCTGCTCGATATCCTGTGTCAGAACCCCGATGCAAATGTGGCCGAGCTGCTGCAAAGCGTCGGCGGCGACGCGCTGGCGCCGGCAGCCGCAACAGGCGACACCGGCACCGCAGGCGGCGACCGCAACTTCGCCGAGTTCACCATCTAACCTACCAAAAAGGGACAGGTTTATTTTGGCAGGTTTTATCTGGGCAAACGTTGAAGCAGTAATGCAGCAAGCCGTTGCCAGCCGCGTTGAGAGATTCGTTGTTGAAAGGAGGCCCCGTGAACGCCTTTGACCGCTACGCCCCGTTTATCCAAGACTTCATCTACTCCCACGATTGGGAGAGCTTGCGCTCTATCCAGGTTGCGGCGGCAGATTCCATCTTCAACACACAGGACAATGTGCTCCTGACGGCATCCACGGCTTCCGGCAAAACCGAGGCAGCCTTCTTTCCCATCCTGACCGAGTTTTGGGAGAACCCGCCCGCAAGCGTGGGCGCCCTCTACATTGGCCCCCTCAAAGCACTCATCAACGACCAATTCGTCCGCCTCAACGACCTGTGCGAAGAAGCCGATATCCCCGTCTGGCACTGGCATGGCGATGTCTCGCAATCACACAAGGCCAAACTCATCAAAAAACCGAGCGGTATCCTACAGATTACGCCCGAGTCGCTCGAGGCGCTCCTGATCCATAAGCACATGGCGATCCCGCGCATGTTTTGCGACCTGCGCTATGTGGTTATCGACGAAGTCCATTCGCTCATGCGCGGCGACCGCGGCGGGCAGACGCTCTGTCTTATCGAGCGCCTCTCGCGCATGGCAGGCGTGCAGCCCCGCCGCATTGGCCTTTCGGCCACCATCGGCGACCCCGAGCGCACGGGCGCCTTTCTCTCGCAGGGAACGGGGCGCGACTGCGTTATCCCCCGCTTTGAGGAACCGCGCCGCGTGTGGCGCATCTCCATGGAGCACTTCTACAACTCGGGCCCCCAGGCTCAGCAGCGGGAATTCATGGGCACAGGTCCGCAGGAAGCCGAAGTGCTCGCATGCGAGCGCATCGAGGCGGCGGCACCCACAGCGCTGCCGGCCGACACCCAAGACACGCGCCACAGCGGACAGCTCACACAGGAGGAGCGCCGTCAACGTCGCGAACGGGCACAGGATAAGGCTACCTCCGGGAACCGCCGCACTTCCTCGGCCCCCGAGGGCGAAGTCGACATCCCACGAGCGACCGAGCAGGCGCTTCTCAACCCCACCGACACAGCGCCCGACAACGCCGACCCCGGTATGGGCTATATCTTTGAGCATACGCGCGGCCGCAAGTGCCTGGTCTTTGCCAACTCGCGCGAGGAGGCAGAGGCCGTGTGCTCCATGCTGCGCAGCTACTGCGAGAGCCGGCACGAGCCCGACCGCTTTCTCATCCATCACGGCAATCTTTCGGCATCGCTGCGCGAGACGGCCGAGGAACTCATGCGCGATGAGGAGCAGGCGCAGACAACCGTCACCACCTCTACGTTGGAGCTCGGTATCGATATCGGCCGCCTGGAGCGTGCATTTCAGATCGATGCGCCGTTTACCGTCAGCTCCTTTTTGCAGCGCATGGGGCGCACAGGCCGTCGCGACCTTCCGCCCGAGATGTGGTTTGTCACGCGCGAGGAAGAGCCCGAGCCGCGCACGATGATGCCCGAAACCATTCCCTGGAAGCTCCTGCAGGGTATCGCGCTCGTACAACTCTATCGCGAGGAAAAGTGGGTCGAGCCACCCGAGCTCGATCGACTCCCCTACAGCCTGCTCTATCACCAGACTATGTCGACCCTCGCCAGCACCGGCGAGCTCACGCCGGCCGAACTTGCCCAACGCGTGCTCACGCTCAGCTATTTCCACCGTGTCTCGGCCGATGACTATCGCGTACTGCTGCGCCACCTCATCAAGATCGACCACATCCAGGTCACCGAAGGTGGCGGGCTCATCGTGGGTCTCGCGGGCGAGCGCATCATCAACAACTTTAAGTTCTACGCCGTGTTCCAGGAAAACGAGGAGTTTACCGTCCGGAGCGAATCGGCTGAGCTGGGCACGATCGTTAATCCGCCCCCGCCCGGTGAGCGCATCGCCATCGCCGGACACTGCTGGATTGTCGAGGAAGTGGACTGGAAGCGTCACACTGTCTTTGCCACGCAGGTCAAGGGCCGGGTGCCGGCCTACTTTGGCGACTGCCCCGGAGACATTAACACGCATGTGCTCGAGCGCATGCACAAGGTGCTCAACGAGCACGCGACATATCCGTACCTTATGGGTAACGCACGGGCCCGCTTGGCGCAGGCTCGTCATACGGCCGAGATTTCGGGGGCGGGAACCAAGCCGCTCATTAACCTGGGCGGCGATACCTGGGTGCTCTTCCCCTGGCTGGGCAGCTACGCCTTTTTGGCGCTCGAGCGCATGCTCAAGATTAAATGTGCCGCGGAGCTGGGCCTTCGCGGGCTCGATCCGTCACGCCCGTACTTTATGCAGTTTAAGATGAAGGCCGACGAGGAGACGTTCTTTGAGGTGCTCGCCGACGAGGCCGAGAAGGACTTCGATCCCATCGAGCTCGTCTATCCTGGCGAGGTGCCTTACTTTGACCGCTACGACGAGTTTGTTCCCGAAGAGCTCGTGCGCAAGGGCTTTGCGGAAGGCGTGCTCGACATAGAGGGCATGAAGCAGCGCGTTCACGGCTGGCGCGACCACGCCTAAGACCAGTCTTTTTTGGGACGGGGAGACTTACTTGTCGTGAAGGACGGTGCCGAGGAAGTCGGTGTCGAAGGGCACGGCTTCGGCAAAGGCGTAGTCGCCGTCGCTGGCGATGAGCAGGTAGTTTTCCTCGCCGCTGAACTTCGCATCGCCACATGGGACCACCCAGGCGTGGACGAATACCTCGAGTGCCGTGGCAGCGCAGTCGCGAAGGAACGTCACATCGCTCCCCTCGTTTGCGCTCACGATATTGGCCACGTAGATACCCCCGGGGTTCAGGCTGCCCCGCACCAGGCGCAGCGCCTCAACGGTCGCCAGCTCGCGCACGGGCTCGGCACCGCCAAAGCAATCGCTCACGACCACGTCATAGCGACGATGGCCCACGCTCGTCACACCCAGATACGAGCGAGCCTCAGCGGTAATCACCCGCAGGCGATCGCCCACCGCGTGCTCCAGTTCATCCAGATAGAACCAACGGCGCGCCAAGCGCGTTATCTCTCCGTCATACTCGATGACGTCCATGCGCAGGACCTTGTGCGACATCAGCGCAAATTTGGGATAGGCAAACCCGCCGCCACCTAGCATAAGCATACGGTTGATACCGTGACCATAAGCGTCGCGCATCGCATCCTCGGCCTCAAACACGTCGTCAAACGCGCGATAGTACGCAAAGACGGGCTCCGCCCAGCGCTCGCCAACGTAACTCGCGCTTTGGTAGACGCCGCCTTGCACCAATACGCGAACTTCGTCGCCGCCCTCATCGTGCACGCGCTTCACACGTGCCAGCCCATTGCGGGTCCTCGCGACCTGCAGACAGGCAGCACGAACAGCGACAGCGGCCGCACCAAGCGCCGCGGCTCCCAGAGCAACGCCGGCAACGACGCCGGCAGAAACACTCGGCTTGTTCATCTAGAGCTCCTTTTGCAGATAAAGGCCATGGTCATAAAATCCAAGATGGCGATAGTACTCGCGCGTACCGATCGCGCTGATCACGTTGATGTACGTATAGCCAGCGTCCCGAGCTATCTGGCACGCACGCTCCACGAGCAAACGTCCCAATCCATGGTGCTGCGCTGCCTGGCCCTGATCGCCCACGCGCGCCGCCATGCCATACACGTGCACCTCACGAATCATCGCCTCGTCCGGCATCGTCGGCAGCTCGTCCGCATGTGCGGCAACAAAAGCGCGATCGGGCAGCGACAACCGCAAAAAGCCCGCGATCTTGCCCCGCGGCGTCACCCACTGCAAAAAGCGCTCGTAAGTCACCGGCGTCTCGTACGCTACTTCCTCATCAAGAGATAGCTCATCCAAGTCGGCACCCGCCGTGCTGATCTCGCGATAGCGAATCTCACGCACCGTCGCACCGTCACCCCGAGCAGCCAGGCGGTTCTCGACGAGCTGACGCAGGTTGGGCTTCTTGTTGCCCACCATGATGTCATCGGAACTAAAGTCGCGAATCATGCGGCTGATGCGGCAGAATGCCGGCGTCACCACGATGTCATCGGCCAGCACATCGAGCAGTTCTTCCTCGGTATAGGGGCGCCACTCGCCGCGCTCGTAGCAGCCCACCAGGCGCGAGCCCTCGATGAGCGCACACGGGTAGACTTTGACCTCGTCGGGCATAAAGGCCCCCTCGGTCATAAAGCGCTCGTAGTCGCGCTTGTCCCCCTCGGGTGTGGCGCCCAGCAAGTTGAGCATAAAATGCGCATGGATCTTAAAGCCAAACAGGCGCGCAAGCGAAAACGCCCGCTCAATCTGCGCCACCGAAATGCGACGCTCGTTAATGTCGAGCAGATGCTGGTCGAGGCTCTGGATGCCCATCTGAATCTTGGTGCAGCCCAAACGACGGATGAGCGTGAGAGCCTGCGGCGTTACAGCATCGGGGCGCGTCTCGATAACGAGTCCCACCACGCGATGCTTCGCCGTCTCGTTAATGCGCTGCTGACGCTCGAGCTCCTCCATCGTTGCCGTCTGCCACTCGGTGACCTCGCCCCACGGCGTACCGGGGCCGTACAGACGACGCACCGCACGGTTATAGCCGCCCACGGCAGCATCCACACGCCCCTGCTCGTCGGCAACGCCGCTCGCAAGCTCGGCCTCATCAGTCACAATGCCGGCAGCCCGATAGCGCTCGCGACGCTCCGCCACCACCGGCGGCAGCGCATCGGCGGGAGCGTCATCGAGCAGACGCCCCGCCTCGGCACGGCTGATGCCCGGACGCGCCAACATGGGGTTAGCCGCCACACCAGCCACGGCATCGTCATTGAGCGCGCGGAAGAGCTCCGACATAAACCACGTCTGATACCCTTGCGGATAGTCGCTCCAGGTACCGCCGAGCACAATGAGCTCAATCTTATCGGTCGCATGCCCCATTTGCGAAAGCGCCGTCAAACGGGCACTCACCTGCAGATACGGGTCAAAGCAATTTTGCTCCGCACGGGCGCACGCCGGCTCGGCATGCAGATAGCTTTTGGGCATGCGCAGATCGTTGGGGCAAAACAGGCAATCGCCCGAGCATGGCCAGGGCTTGGTGATGACGGTAATGGTCGCCACGCCCGAGGCCGTTCGGCGCGGCTTCATACGCAGCACCTGCAGCAGTTGACGTTCCAGATCGGAATCGACATTCCACGCAGCCCACCGAGCCGGCTCCTCACGTTTAACCCGCTGGTAGAACGGCAGCAGACGGCGCTTAGCCAAATCGCGTTTGTCGGCACCCTCGCGGCGCGCCTCGGCATGTATCAATTTGACGAGCGCTTTGTCGTCCACAGTCTCGCCGCGACGCAGAGCCTCGAGTATGTTCAAGATAATCTGTTCCATGCCCCCATTGTAAAGGCAAAGGCGCCGAAGCCGACCACGGCCCCGGCGCCTCCATCAAAGAGCATGCCTATATGCACCAATCTCCGAAAACCGCATGTCACTCCGGATCAAACGACATGTCACCCGAACCAACCTCAAAACGATACGTGGCAGACTTATCACCGTTGTCGAATTCAAGATTCAATATGGTCTCGCCATCGTAGCCAAGCGGAAGGAAACCGCTCTCGAAGTCGCCGCTGCCCACGGTGAGGCTCGCCGTAAAGCCCGTAGAGTTCGGAACCGTTATCTCCACATCGCCCGAGTCCACGCTTACGTCCATCGACTTCGCGGGGGCCTGGTAGAGCTCGAACGTCACATCGCCCGAACCGACCTCAGCACTGAGCGCATCAGTCACGCTGCCCGTAAACTCTACATCTCCCGCACCCAGGAAAAGGTCAAGACCATCACAGATGACACCGGCAATCTGCAGATCACCCGAGCCCACGTGTGCGTTGATCCCCTTCAGATGTTCGGCAACACGGCGTGGCAGCTCAACCGTAACCGAGCGGTCAATTGCCTTACCGTCATCACTTCCAGATCGGGAAACCTTGAGCGTCGAGTCCTCAACGGATGCGATGTTTTGCGTCGCGGCCTTGGAGGCATCCACGCCCTTGGCAACGCGTCCCCGCTCGATAACACGGACCTTGTTGTCATCAACAACCTTGACGTCCACCGTAGCCGCGGCGATATCGAAATCGAGGTAGCGAAATTGATCGGCATCAAAGGTCGCACTCGAAAGCTGCTGAGGCTGAGCGGAATATTTACCGCCATCGTTCATAAAATCGTCGTCGTCAACCACATCGTCCATACTGGACAAGCCGGATACAACATCGTCGAGATCCCACGGACCATCAAAATGAATCAATGTCCGCGAAATGCCAAAGACAAGCCCGATGATGAGCACAAACGCTCCGACGCCAACGCCCAAGCGCACCTTGGATTCATGCGAAAGCTTCATCATTCATCACCCTCTTTGGAAATCGGCTCAGCGGTGGCCGCGGTGGCCACGTCAGCGTCAACCGCAGCGGAAACATTCTGAGCCCTAGCTGCCACCGACGCCGAACCAACCTGGATATCCCCACGCGCCCAATCGCCATCGAGCGCACGCGCCACCCAGTGATAGATGGGGATTGTAAAGAAGATCAGTGCGGCAAAGGGGCCGGCACCAAACAGGAACATCAGCAAAAAGAACAGTAGCCAGCACACGGCCCAATACGGGAACGACTGGAACGGGCCCTTCACCGGAGTCGAGCCAACTGCGCCGCCACTCGTCACCTGCGCCGTAGCGGCATTGGCGGCCTGTGCACTCCAGCTTGCCGCTTGCGCCGCCTTGGCGGCGGCGTCACTCGCCTGTGTTGCCGCCTCGGTTGCGCGTGCCGCCGCCTCATGGGTACGGGCGCGCTCTGCCGCCTCGGCCTCGCGCTGACGGGCACGGTCCTCGTTCTCAAACTCGATATCGTCCTCGATCTCATCGCTCGGATTGAGCAGCTCGTCCAGGCTCACGCCATAGAGTTTGGCGAGCGAGATCAGGTTCTCGGTATCGGGCGAGCTCTCCGCGCGCTCCCATTTACTGACCGCCTGGCGCGACAGCCCCAGCTTTCGCGCCAGCCCTTCTTGGCTAAAACCCTTGCTGCGGCGAAGGTCGGCGAGCCGCTGCGCAGTTTCTACATTCATGGTTCCTCCTATGTGATGCCAGCCGTGCCGCCGGACCGTTTTTGTTCTTAAGGCGCCTTGCACAGTTAAAAATGTATCCGCCACCGCCAAAAACATGCCACCTATTTTAGTGAGATTTTTGACAACCGGCGGTTGCGGGCATATATGAGCTGCGGAAATGTGTCCAAACAAAGCAATGACCCGCAGCTTGGTTGTCCCCGTTGCGGCGTTAACGGTAGTATGGTCGTACCATTTATTCCGCACCGCCAACGGAGGGAGTTCCGCGCCGTGAACCGCGATTTCGCCTCATCGCTCATCCAGCTCAACAACACGTTCTATCGCGAACACTCCGCCTCCTTTTCCGATACGCGGCAGGCCCCGTGGCCCGGCTGGGTGCGCACCATGGACATCGCGCTCGGGCAGCTCGAAGTCGCCACGATCGAGCATCCCGTCCGCGTCTTCGATCTTGCCTGCGGCAATATGCGATTCGAGAACTTTGCCGCCGGCGGCGCACTTGCCGCCAAGGGCGTCGATGGCGCAAACCCCTCGGCAGACGCCAGCTGCCCGTTTGAGTTCTATGGTGTTGACTCGTGTCAGGATTTGGCTATCGATGCGCACGGTCACGCCCTGCGCATTCCCAACCTGCACTTCCAGGAACTCGACGTGCTCGATGCCCTTATGAAGCTCAACCCCGCCGAGACACCCGACGTGCTTTTCGACGCCCCACTCGCCGACATCTCGGTCTGCTTTGGATTTATGCACCACGTGCCGTCGTGCGAGTACCGCGTACGCGTGCTCGACGCTCTGGTGCGCCAGACGCGCCCAGGCGGCATCATCGCCATCAGCTTTTGGGAGTTTATGAACGACGAGCGCATGGCGCGCAAAGCCGTTCGCGCCGAGGCCCGCGCCGAGCTCACCCCGCCGTTTGAGGGTTACGATTCCGCGCAGTTTGAAGCCGGTGACCACCTCATTGGCTGGCAAAACGACCGCCACGCCTACCGCTATTGCCATCACTTTGACGATCAGCAGATCACCGACCTGGTGCGCGGCGTGCGCACATTCTACAAGAGCGGCGAGGTCCCCGTGCGCGAGCTTGAGCGCTTCCATGCCGACGGTCGCAGCGGCGAGCTCAACCGTTACGTGATTCTCAAGCGCCTGTAGGCATCGGCGACTTGCCGCCGAGCCGCACCGCAACTTTCGGGCAAGCTATGCCCCACCCTTTTCAACCCATTGATGGAACGTGCTGCCATGCGTTCCATACTCATGATCAAGGAGCCTCATGGGAGCCGTCCACGTTCGCACGCCTAAGAACTTTGTGCTCGAGGAGCGCCTGGAGCGCTACGCCGATGCGATTGAGACGAACCCCGAGGCCTATGCCGGAGATTGGCGCGAGGCCTGTGCGCCCGCAGGCAGCAAGCCCTTCAAACACCTTCACCTGGACCTTGGCTGTGGCAAGGGAACGTACCTTGTAGAGCGCGCGGCCCACGAGCCAAACACGCTCTTTATCGGCATGGACCAGGAGCCCATCTGCATCGCCTATGCCGCACAGAAAATCTGCGAGCAGGGGCTGTCCAACGCACTCGTCCTGCCCCGAGGTGCCGCATCGCTACCGCAGCTATTTGCCGCAGGCGAGCTCGATGCCATCACCATCAACTTTCCCACGCCGCAGCCCAAGGCCAAGTACGCCAAAAAACGACTCGTCCATGTCGACCACCTGATGCTCTACCGTCCGCTCTTTGCAGCCGGCGCTGCCGTCACGCTGCGCACCGACAGTAAGCCACTGCGCGACTACGCCCTGGGGCAGTTTGCCGCGGCCGGCTACGACACGCTTTGGGTAAGTGACGACGTCCGCCGCGACCATCCCGAGCATCCCGAGACCGAGTACGAGTGCCGCACGCGCGAGATGGGTGCCGTCGTCTACGGCATTTGCGCCACACCCGGCGCGCAGCCCAGCGATGAACAGCTCGCGGCGGGCCGCGTGCAGGAGCAAAGCCTTGCCTGCTACCTGCCCGAAAACCTCGATGAGCTCACCTATGTACCTCTGGGTATGGAAGAGGCCGTCGAGAACTTTAGAAACCGCGCCCGCAAGGGCAAGAAGCGCTTACCGCAGGAGTCCTAGGGGCTTCTGATGGTCGCGGCATCGGCAAACAAGCGCAAATAAGCGCCAGCGAACGGTCCTCAAACCTAAGTGAGTAGACTATTTAGCAATAGCCAAGCACAACCCGCATAGCGAAAACTAAAACCGCAGGTAGAGCCCTTGCGCAAAAGCCATGTGCTCGCGATATCGCAAAAAGTCTACTCACTTAGCTGGCTACTGCACCAAACGGCTGGGCAGAACGCCCATTTCCTGCATTTTCTCGCGCGCTGGCACCCCGCGCCGCCGCTACGCCATAATAGTTGGCGGACAATCGCGAGAGAAAGCAACCACACATGTCACAAACCACGACAGATACCGCCGCCAGCACCGTCTCCGGCGCCGGCGCCGCCAGCTCATTCTCGGGCGGCACGGGAACCGAGGCCGAGTTCGGCTCGCTCGGCGCGCTCTCCCCCACCTGGTGGGAGCCCGAAGACGGCAGTGAGCCCGAACCGTGGCTCACGCCCGATCAGGCCTTCGAACGCTTCTTTGAATGGACGAGCAATCGCGGCATTGAGCTGTGGGATCACCAAGAAGAGGCCCTCATGGATCTAGCCGCCGGTGACCATGTCATTTTGGGAACACCGACCGGATCGGGCAAGTCGCTTGTCGCGCTGGGCATGCTCTTTATGGGCATGGCGCAGGGCAAACGTTGCTATTACACGGCCCCTATCAAGGCCCTGGTCAGCGAAAAGTTCTTCGATCTGGTACAGGTGCTCGGCCGCGATAACGTCGGTATGATCACCGGCGACACGCATATCAACACCAAGGCACCCGTCATCTGCTGCACGGCAGAGATCCTTGCCAACGACGCACTGCGCGAGGGCGAAGATGCCGATGTTGGCTGCGTCGCCATGGACGAGTTCCACTACTTTGCCGACCCCGATCGCGGTTGGGCCTGGCAGGTGCCGCTGCTCACCCTGCCTCACACACAATTCATGCTCATGAGCGCCACACTCGGCGATGTCACCGCGATCGCCGCCTCACTCGAGGAGCACACCGGCGCCGCGTGCGATCTGGTCGTCGATGCCCCACGCCCCGTGCCGCTGAGCTACGACTACGTGACGACCTCGCTCGAGGGCACCGTCGAGCTCGCAATGCGCCGCGGCGAGGCCCCGCTCTACATCGTGCACTTTAGCCAGGACGCCGCACTTGCGACGGCGCAATCCCTCGCCAACTTTGGCATTGCCAGCAAGGAGCAGCGCGAGGCCATCAAGGAGGCGGCCAAGGGCACGAGCTTCTCGACGGCCTTTGGCAAGATTCTTAAGCGCTTGCTCGGATGCGGCGTCGGCGTGCACCATGCTGGCATGTTGCCGCGCTATCGTCTGCTGGTCGAGCGCTTGGCACAACAGGGCCTGTTGCCCGTCATCTGCGGTACCGATACGCTCGGCGTCGGTATCAACGTGCCCATCCATACCGTGGTGCTCACCGCGCTCACCAAGTTCGACGGCTACAAGATGCGTCGTCTGCGCGCCCGCGAGTTTCATCAGATTGCCGGTCGCGCCGGCCGCTCGGGCTTCGATACCGAGGGCATGGTGATTGCCGAGGCACCCGAGCACGAGATCGAGAACGCCAAGCTCATGGCCAAGGCGGGCGACGACCCCAAGAAGCTCCGCAAGATTAAAAAGAAGAAGGCCCCCGAGGGCTTTGTCACCTGGAACAAGCAGACCTTTGAGCGCCTGATCGAGACGCAGCCCGAAACGCTCAAGCCGCGCCTTCGCATCACACACTCCATGGTGATTAGCGTGGTCGAGCAGGGCGGCGACGCCCGCGCCCGCGTACACGACCTCATCGAGACGAGCCTGCAGACTCCCGAGGAAAAGGCTAAGCTCGAGGTTCGCGCCGACGAAATCTTCGCCACGCTCATCGACTCCGGCGTCGTCGTGCGCACCGAGGTACCGCCCGCACCCGACGCTCCGGCTGATGCCGCGCCGGACATCGACTACGCGCTGACGGTCGACCTGCCCGAGGACTTTGCGCTCGACCAGCCGCTCTCGCCGTTTTTGCTTGCCGCGTTGGAGCTGCTCGATCCCGAGAGCGAGACCTATACCATGGACCTGATCTCAATGGTCGAGGCAACGCTCGAGGATCCCAAGCAGGTGCTGCGCGCTCAGGAGCGCGCAGCGCGCGACCGCGCGATGGCCGAAATGAAGGCTGACGGCGTCGAATATGAGGAACGCCTGGAGCGCATCCAGGATGTCACCTACGAAAAACCGCTCGAGGACTTGCTCGATGCCGCCTTCGACAAGTACTGCCAGGAAGTGCCCTGGGCAAACGACTATCAGCTCTCTCCCAAGAGCGTCCTGCGCGATATGCTAGAAAGCGCGAGCGATTTTAAGGGCTACATTCAAAAGCTCGGCATCGCCCGCTCCGAGGGCATTTTGCTGCGCTACCTGGCAGAGGCTTACCGTTCACTCGACCGCACCGTGCCCATCGAGAAGCGCGACGAGCGCCTGCGCGACATTATCTCGTGGCTGGGCTTTGTGGTGCGCTCGGTCGACTCGAGCTTGGTAGACGAGTGGGAGAACGCTGGCAACCCGGCAGCCCTCGACGCCACGCCGCCGCAGGGCATCGACGAGGTCGTGGCGGACCGCCGCGGCTGCACGCTGTTGGTGCGCAACGCGCTCTTCCGCCGCGTGACCCTTGCCGCCCGCGAGCACGTTCGCGACCTGGGCGAGCTCGACGACGACTGGGGCATGAGCGAGATCCGCTGGCAAAAAGCGCTCGACGCTTACCACGAGCAGCATGAGGAGATCCTCACCGACGGAGATGCCCGCAGCGCCGCGATGTTTTCCATCGACGAGTCCGACGAGAAGACCGCGCACGTATGGCACGTGCACCAGATCTTTGCCGACGAGGATGGCGACCACGACTTTGGCATCATGGGCGATGTCGATCT
The DNA here is from genome assembly GCA_938023705.1 of uncultured Collinsella sp. GTDB lineage: Bacteria > Actinomycetota > Coriobacteriia > Coriobacteriales > Coriobacteriaceae > Collinsella. The sequence goes on along the minus strand of CALJDJ010000101.1, from coordinate 8,073 downwards.
GGACGCCACGCAAGACGGTGGCGAGGTCATCTTCAAGAACTACCGCGTCGGTTTTATCGAGGATTTGCTCGAGGATTAGCCAAGCATATTGGGACGAAACGAAGCGGGGCTGTTGGCAACATCGCCAGCAGCCCCGCTTTTTCACTATCCGCTATGCCTTACTCGGCATCCTCGACCTCATACGAATCCGCCTCGGCTGGCTCCTCGTTTGTCTCCGGCGCAGCCTCGCGCGCCTCGTCAAACGCTGCCTTCATGGTCTTGTTTCCCCAAGTGAGCTTGCGAATGGTGAGCTCATCAGCCTTGTTGTGGGCCAGGCGCAGATTCTCGGTGCTGCGGCGCAAATCGTCCTTGGTCTTCTCGAGCTGCTTGATGGCGGCATCGATTTCCTTGATCGCCGACTCGAATTGCTTACTCGCCAGATTATAGTTGCGCGAGAAGCCGTCCTTGAACTTTTCCATCTTAGCTTCGAAGTTCGTGACGTCGATATTCTGCTGTTTGTACTCCGCCAGCTCCTGCTTATAGCGCAGCGAACCCATAGCGGCATTGCGCAGCAGCGTAATCATGGGAATGAAAAACTGCGGGCGGATCACATACATCTTCTCGTAGCGATAGCTCACGTCCACGATTCCCGCGTTGTAAAGCTCGCTCTCGGGCTCGAGCAGCGTGCAGAGCACCGCGTACTCACAGCCTTTCTGGCGACGATCGTGATCGAGTTTCTTAAAGAAGTCCTCGTTTTTATGTTTGGTCGCGGTCTCGTCGTTCTCGTTTTTCATCTCGAACATAATTGAGATGACCTCGTTGCCGCTCGCGTCGCACTCGCGGAAGATAAAGTCGCCCTTGGTGCCCTCGGACGCATCGTTATCTTTCTCGAAGTACGCATTGGGAAACGCCGTCATGCGCAGACGGTTGAACTCGGTCTCGCAGTGCTGCTCGAGCGACTCGCCCACCATCTTGGTGGACAGGCGAACCTTCATATCCTTAAGGCGCTCGATCTCTTCATCCTTGTAGCGAATCAGATCATCGCTCGCACGTTTGGCCTGCGCAAGCTCGAGCTCGTGTGCCGCCTTGGCCTGTTCCTCGCGCGAATCGCGCACTGCCAGCTCGCTCGTCAGTTTGGCACGCGCCTCATCACGCTCACGCTCCGCCGCGGTGACCGCCTCAGACAGGCTCATTTTTGCCATCAGCTCCTGCTCGCGCAGCTTCGCACGCAGACCCTCGGCCTCCTGCTCAGACTGAGCCCTTGCGGCGGAAAACTTCTCTTGCACCTTCGCGCGATAGTCAGTAAGCGCGCGCTCGGCCTCGCTGCGAGCGGCATCGAGCTCACGCTGCGACTCTGCCGCGGCAGCGGCAAGCGCCATCTCCTGGGCCTTGTCCGCCGCGGCGAGCCTGGCCTGCAGCTCGGCAATCTGAGCGTCGCGCGCGGACAGGTCGTTTTGAGCAGCATTGCGTGCCGCCGCCTCGGCAAGCCTGGCTTCATCATCTTTGCGCTCCAACTGCGCACGTAAATTGTCGATCTCGCGCTGAAGCTCGGCATTCTCCTTTTGAGCATCGGAACGGGCCTCAACCGCCGCGCGCTGACTTGCACTCTCGCGCTCTGCGGCAGCGCCTTCGAGCTTGGCGCGCAGCTCGGCAAGCTCAGCGTCGCGCTTGGCAACCTCTTGCGCCAGCTGCTGAGCTGCAGCATTCTTCTGCTCGACAAGCTGAGCGTCGCGCTGAGACTCCGCCTTTTGCAAAGCAGCCGTCGAGCGCGAGCGCTCAAGCTCCAGTGCCTGCTCGCCCTCGCGCTGGACCGCCTTCACGCGCTCATCCAGGTCGCGCGAGAACTCGGCATCGCGCACCTGCTTGACGATATCCGCATAACCGGACGCATCGACCTTAAAAACTTCGCCGCAATGCGGGCACTTGATCTCGTTCATGGCAGCTCCTCGATGGACGCAAATTTCAACCGCCTACACTCTACCGCGCCGCACGGACAAAAAAGACGCCGCCGCCATAATGGCAACGGCGCCAGAGCCACCACAAAGGTGCCTGTCCCCTTTGTGGTGGCTCTGGCGCCCTATAACCCAAAGAAGCTAAGAATCTGATCGCGGCTTACGGGCTTGTACTCGTTGGCATCGAGACCGACATCGTAGCGAAAGATAGGGCGTTCGCGATCGCGGTTGCGCACGTTGGTGCGGTCTCCCCTGCTGTGGATATGCCCGTGCAGCATGATGGCGCCACGCGCCTTGCCATTCCAGCTGAGCATGGGGTAATGGCTCAACACCAGGCGATGGCCCTTGGCATAGCCGGGAGCAATCTCCAGGTAATCGCGCACGTCTTCCCAAATCTGCGGTACGTCGGGATCTTCCCAGTCGCCGTCATGGTTACCACGGATGAGCGTCACGTTCTGACATTCGATACGCTCGCGCAGGCGCATCGCCTCCGCCAGGGGCAAACGATAGGTAAAGTCTCCCAAGATATAGAGACGGTCGTCCGCCGCCACGCACTCATTGACGGCATCGATGACCTTGCGGTTCATTTCCTCGACCGAATCAAACGGCCGATCCATATCGTGCAAGATATTCGTATCGCCCAGGTGCAGGTCGGCGGTAAACCACATCATCGTCTCTGTCCTCATTTCGCAACGCGTCTAACACATGCCTAGTATACAGACGCAGCGATGCGACAGTTACCCAAAGAGCCCGCCGAACAGACCTCGGCGGCGCTTGTCCTTTTTATTCGAACCTTTATCCTGGGTGTTCTTATCCTTTTGCTTTTTGCGATCCTGCTCCAGCTCATCGTCATCGAGCAGCATATCCCACTCAAACGGATCGTCCGTCAAATCGAACAGGTCGTCGTCAAACATGGCAGCCTCCATTGCCGACTAGCGAGCATCCACCACATAGAGCCCAACGCGCACCTGATGCCACGGGCTGCGCTCGGAGGCAACCTGTTGCACACGGGCCTCAAATACGTCCTCGTGGCCGTAATACATCATCAAGGACAGTGGGCCGACCTCGTTTCCTGGAACGTAGCCAAGTTTGGTCTTGCCATAGTAGATCGCAACTGCCTCGGGGTCATGAGGATTATCGCGCTCGGCACACAGCGTCAGTTTATCGCCCGCTTTAAGATCGCCTAGGACCAAAGCGCCGTCGGCATATTGAAATCCTGCAATGTGAAATGACAGAAGAACACGTGAAGGCTCGTACATAGCAACTCCCCTAACGGCCGGATAAACCGGCGTTTAACCTTACAGAGAAGTCTACGAACTCGCGCGGACACAAATTCGCCCCACCCGTGCCTTTTCGACCGTTTGTCGCTACACCATCTGATTCTAATGCACAAACATGCGCACGAACTTGTGCTTCCAGCTTGCGTAAGGAGCGTAGCGGAATGGCACGTCCAGCCACGTTGCCTTGTTCACGATGCTCTTCTTGTGGCTAAACGTATCGAAGCTCTCGCGCCCATGGTACTGTCCCATACCGCTCGCCCCCATGCCGCCAAAGCCCATATGGCTCGTGGCCAAATGCATAATGGTGTCATTAACACAGCCACCACCAAAGGGCACGTAACGCACAAAGCGCTGCTGAACCGCGCGATCCTGACTAAAGACATACAGGGCCAGCGGCGTCGGGTGATTCGTGATGAACGCCTCGGCCTCATCCAAGCTCTCAAACGTCAGCACCGGCAAGATGGGGCCGAAAATCTCCTCCTGCATTACGGCGTCCTCAGGCGCCACGCCGTCCAAAATCGTCGGCTCAATCTTGAGCGAAGTCTCGCGCGCGGTACCTCCAAGCACGACCTTATCGGGATCGATCAGCCCGCGCACGCGCGCAAAATGCTTGGCGTTGACGATATGCCCGTAATCCTCGTTATCGAGCGGATGCTCGCCAAACATACGGCGGACCTCTTCCTTGATGAGACCCAGCAGCTCGTCGTGCACGCGCGTATCGACCAGCAGGTAGTCGGGCGCCACGCAAGTCTGCCCCACGTTGAGCCATTTACCAAAGGCGATACGGCGCGCCGCGACCTTCAAGTTAGCCGTCGCATCCACGATGCAGGGACTCTTCCCGCCCAGCTCAAGCGTCACGGGCGTAAGGTTTTTACTTGCGCGCTCCATAACGAACTTGCCGACCGGAACGCTACCGGTAAAGAAGATCTTGTCCCAGCACTCGTCGAGCAGCGCTTCGTTCTCGGCGCGCCCGCCCTCGACAACCGTCACCAGGCACGGATCAAATGCCTCTTCACAGATCTGCTTGAGCACCGCACTCGATGCCGGAGCATAGGCACTCGGCTTGATGACCACGGTGTTGCCTGCGGCAAGAGCGCCAGCGAGCGGCTCGAGCGTTAGCAAAAACGGGTAGTTCCAGGGGGCCATGATGAGCGCGACGCCATAGGGCACGGCTTGCGTCTTGCACACACTCACGGCGTTGGCGAGGTCGCACGGGCGCAGGCGCGGACGACTCCATCGAGCCACGTGCGCAATCTGATGACGGATCTCGGAAAGCGAGGTGCCGATCTCGCACATATAGGCTTCGTCATGTGACTTACCCAGATCGGTCTTGAGCGCATGGGCAATATCGGCTTCGTGCGCCCGCACTGCGTCGCGCAAGCTCACGAGCGCGCGACGGCGAGCGTTGACATCAAACGTGGCGTGCGTCTTAAAATAGGCGCGCTGATCGGCAACGATGCGCGCGATTTCCTCGGTGTTCATGGGCCCTCCTAGTTCTCGTCTTCAAACATACCACCCGCAACGACCTCGTACATATGCTCGAGCTCCAAACGGTCCATTAAAAGCGGAACGGGGTATAGCGGATTGGCCTCGGCATCGGCATGGGCCGCCATTTGCGGAATATCGGAGCGGCGAATGCCCGTCACATATTTGGGAATGCCCAAGGCGGCATTCATGCGGTCGACCCAATCGATAAAGGCCTCGGCCGCAAGACTGTCCTGCGCGGTAGCCGGCGCAATGCCCGCCATGCGAGCAAGATCGGCAAGCTTGGGGGCGGCGGCGTCACCATAAGCGCGAAGCATGTGCGGCAGGATAATCGCGTTGGCCAAACCGTGCGGAATTCCGTATCGGCCGCCCAGACTGTGCGCGATGGCGTGAACGTATCCCACATAGGAGCGGGTAAACGCAACGCCCGCCTTATACGCCGCCGAAAGCATATTGCGACGCGCACGCATGTCGTCGCCATGCTCATAGGCCTCGAGCAAATTGTCGTGGATGAGCTGCACCGCCTGGCGCGCCATCTTGCGCGTGTAGGGCGTGGTGCTACGGCCGATAAAGGCCTCGACGGCATGCGTCAGGGCATCCATACCCGTCTGCCCCGTAATGGAGGCGGGCAGGCCACGTGTAAACTCGGGGTCGTGCACCGCAAAGCGCGGAATAAGCACAAAGTCGTTAATGGGGTACTTGTAGCGCGTCTCGTCATCGGTGATAACCGCCGCGAGCGTGACTTCGCTTCCCGTACCGGCGGTAGTGGGAACCGCAATAAGCAGCGGCAGGCGACGATGAATCCGCAGCAGGCCGCGCATCTTGTTGATGGGCTTGTTTGGCTGCGCAATGCGTGCGCCCACGCCCTTGGCGCAGTCCATGGCTGATCCTCCGCCAAAGCCGATAATGGCCCGGCAGGCGCTCTCTCGGTACAGGGACGCCGCTTCCTCCACGTTTGAGACCGTGGGGTTTGCACGCGTTTCGGCATAGACCGAAACGCCAATCCCCCTGGATGCGAGCGCCGTCTCGAGCGGTGCCGTGAGCCCCAGACGAGCAATGCCGGGATCCGTCACGATAAGGACCTTCTGGATCGAGCGCTTTTGAAGCACCGCGGGCACATCCTCGGCATGCTCTAAAATGCGTGGCTCGGTATAGGGCAGGATTGGCAATGCAATGCGAAAAACCGTCTGATATGTTCGGCACCAGGCACGACGGGCTAGATGCATAAAGGAAACTCCTTCATTTGTTGATAGGTCAACATTTGCTCGCCCGATTGTACTCAGCGGCGTCCGTATATGACTTGCAAATCGTTAATCAATCAACATCTTCATATCTCAAAATTGTTTTATTAAAAATCATTCCTAATAGGCTTCACATTCGGTCGCATTTATGGATAATAGAACTCGTCAAGACGCACGTCCGGAGAGGGCCCTTACGGGACCGGACGAGCGCACCATCGCCATCGATCGAAAGGATCGAATCATGAAGTTTGTTTGCCCCGTTTGCGGTTATGTGGAAGAGTTCGACGGCGACCAGCTGCCCGAGGATTTCAAGTGCCCCCAGTGCGGCGTTCCCGGCTCTCGCTTCCTGAAGCAGGAGGAGGGTCAGCTCGAGTGGGCTGCCGAGCACGTCGTGGGCGTCGCCAAGATGGAGGGCGTCTCCGAGGACATCGTTGCCGACCTGCGCGCCAACTTTGAGGGCGAGTGCTCCGAGGTCGGTATGTACCTGGCCATGGCTCGCGTCGCCCATCGCGAGGGCTATCCCGAGATCGGCCTGTACTGGGAGAAGGCTGCCCACGAGGAGGCCGAGCATGCCGCCAAGTTCGCTGAGCTCCTGGGCGAGGTCGTGACCGACTCCACCAAGAAGAACCTCGAGATGCGCGTTGAGGCCGAGAACGGCGCCACCGCTGGCAAGACCGATCTCGCTAAGCGCGCCAAGGCCGCTGGCCTCGATGCCATCCACGACACCGTGCACGAGATGGCTCGCGACGAGGCCCGCCACGGCAAGGCTTTCGCCGGCCTGCTCAAGCGCTACTTTGGCTAAGCCAACCGCTTGAGACATAACCTCTAGCTCGATGAGGCCCGGACCGTATTGGTTCGGGCCTTTTTCGTGCCTCACGAACTTGTTAACGCCCTGAAACAGGACCGCCTTCGGCATCGGCTTCTCGTCAAAAACTAAGTGAGTAGACTTTTTTGAACTTGCCGAGCAGGCCATCCATATCACTTTATAAAGCCGCAGGTAAATGCCTTGTTACAAAACGGCCTGGTCACCAAAGTGCCAAAAGCCTACTCACTTAGAACCGCAGCCGTCCACGATCGAGCTGTTTTGTGTCTAACGGGCATCTTTCCGTCGATTACTCCCAATTTTGTCCAGTCAACGAATAGTTCGGACCGGAGTAATGTCTCAGCCCTTTGCTCATCTGAACTTTTATCACGATATTCAGCATCGAGCATCCTGCATATGGCCTTAACGATCGCATGGAATCTATCCTCATCGAATATCTGTCTGTGTGTCAGGAGAAGTACATCGTAGCCCATGGCCTGAAGCGCCGTCATGCGATCGGCGTCACGCAAGCCGTCCCCTGCGCGCCCGTGCGAGGCCTTTCCCTGACATTCAATGGCCACCTGTCGCGCTCCGTCCGGCGAAGAAAGAAGTAGGTCGATATATACACGGGACTTTCCCACAATCGCTCGAGCACTTGTGCTTAGCATCACTTCAACATTAAGCTCTATGCCGCAAAAACCTTCGCCTCCTAGTGTTCGCGGCAGTGCAAACAACAAATACGCCTCGACCTCAAAGGGCGATGCGGCGCCCAGCGGAACGAAACGCGACACCGCCATAAATCGCTTGCCGTAACGCATCCCGCAAACATCTGAACAAAAACGGTCGAGGTCTCCGCCCAAAACCAAAGCGTCTCGACGCCATAAATTTGAGGCGGTGCCGTCCTCGAACGGGCAGCGCACCCAACCGAACGTTGTCGAAATCGCGCCCGAATCAATTGCACGCGAAAGCTCCGCCTCGAGTGCCGCCGGCAGGGCGCACACCGCAAACAAACCGCACATCTCCGCCAATACCAAAAGAAGCTGAAGATCCGTCAGATGGCGCGACATGATGAATGCCGTCAGCAGAGGAGACGTAACCAAAAATCCATGCTCCGTTTCCAGCACAGATTCCCCGGGAAGCTCACCAAGAAACAGCCGCTGCCTCATGCCGGCAGGGCAAGTCCGCTTGTTTCTCGTTCGAACCAACGTATACAACGGAAAGCCGAGCGCAACCTTAGCCGTCGGGTTGCGGGCGAGATCATATCGCTGCCGGTCTTCTTGGTGGCGCGCGCAGACGTGGTGTAAGAGCGTCCCGAGGTCCGTCGCTGCAAGTCC
>CALJDJ010000100.1 GCA_938023705.1 uncultured Collinsella sp. | reverse complement strand
CGCTTGACGGCGCGGTAGGCCAGGCGCGAGTTGTCCCAGTCCATGATGGATTGCATAGCCTTGTAACGACCGGCGCCTTCACGCCGGCCCATGGCCTGAGCAATCAGCGCCGCCCCCGCGGGCACATCCATTGCATATTGATTTTTATCCGACAATTTCTCTTCCAAAACTTCGTCCCCGAGTCGGGGAGCAGCCCCCCCCCGCATTGCGTAGCGACCATCCGCACTTAGGCGATCGCCTTTTTAAGGTTTCGCATTACGCGCTGCTCGGCAGAAAGCACGGCAAGGCCAACGCGCGCAGTCACGCGTCGGCCGCACAGATCGAGCTCCAAATAAGCAGTGCTCTTGCGTCTGTTGATGGTTTTGATAAGGCCTTCGTGGCCCAGCAGCGGACCTGCCGTCACTACGACCTGGTCGCCGTCCTTTAGGGCCTCGCTCATGCGCACTACGCGGTCTCCCCTATGCGTAAAGCCGCCAATAAGCTGGACCTCTTCTTTTGCCAGCGGCACAAACTGACCATCTTGGGCAAGCACCTGGGCAAAGTCGTCCATGCGCAGCAGATACTGTTGCACGGTGCGCGGATCTGTCGTGTCGCAGATTAGATAACCGGGAAAGAGCGGCTTGGTCGTATTGACCCATTCGCCGTGTACTTTAATCTCAGTTTGAAATTGGGGATAAAAGATCTCCTGCATGGCGCTCGTAGGCACCATGCGCTCGATGCGCTCGCGCATTACATCTTCGCGACCGTTAATGACCTGGATCACATACCACACGAGCACCACCCCCTTTGCTGTCTTACGTGTGGCTCACGGGGTTTGGGTATGGCTTCGCCAAGGCGCTTGTGCGCGAAGGCGCTCCATATTCAAACCCTGAGCCCAGTTAGACAAGCACGTGGCTCTGCCCCACCGTGTACGGTATGTATAAGCGCAGTTGCTAGAGTCGCGGACGTGTATCGCAAAATGACCGCGTCCCTAGCTGACTGCGTGCGATCCAGTCAAGCGGGTACAAAACTGGACCGCACGCAAACAGCTGCAGGACTGCTACGTTTTGTCATACGAACTACCAAAATTTGCATCTCATAAATAAATCAACGCAAATAAAAAGAGCCGCATGACGTCTTTATTGGAGCTCGTGGTGTTTCTGACACCGCCGTTACGGCCGGATGCTGATCGACCCTGCGCTATGTGGCCCGTTGGAGCCGCGAGCACAGTTGAACTCATGTATCGTTAGGTATCCTAGCACAAGCTGATAGCGAAATTGATTTGGGTTGCAACGGACAACATATCGTTCATTTGGCGTGCTTAAGGGAGTTGTTTTGGGATGTTGTTCACGTTGATGCAGGTTATTGGGATGCTAACGGTGATTAGGGGCGTTCCTGAAGCCCAAATGGAACGGCGATCTACACTGATAATCACGTTTGGCTAACAAACTATGTACAGAGATGGGAAATAAATTGTGCAACTTTTTGTTGGAGTGGATTGGGTTTGTGGCGCGAGGTATTTTGGCATGAAAAAAGGCCTTCGGAATTCCGAAGGCCTTTGCATTCACGATGGTGGAGACGAGGGGGATCGAACCCCTGACCTCTTGACTGCCAGTCAAGCGCTCTCCCAGCTGAGCTACGCCCCCGTGACGAGGTAGTACTATAGGGGAATGTTTTGCTTGATGCAAGGACTTTTTTTCGGGTTGTTGGGGTGACTTACGGGATTTTTGGGACAGGTCCTAAAAATCCCTACCGCAGTAGGAATCCGATCGCGGCTCCTTGGTGGACGGTTATGGTGGCTGTGGTTCTTACTATGTTGCTGATGCCCGTGTCAGCTAACAGGCCCAGGGGGCTGTGATCTAGTTCCCACTCTAGGCCGTGTTCGCTTACCTTGGTGTTGGGGGCTATGGCGATGATGGAGAAGGTGCTGCCCTCGTGGCCTTCGATGATCCAGGATTCGCCTTCGTGCAGGATGCGGGCCGTGGTCTCGTCCTCGGCAATCCAGACTGGGGCGTCATCGTAGCCCGCAAGCAGGCCCAGTACGGAAAGTGCCATGTCCGGACGGCCGCCCGTAGCGCAAGTCGCAACCACTTCGACACCCGGCCAGCGACGGCGAACGGCATCGAGCGCCAGCGCCAGGTCGGTATAGTCCTTGTAAGGGTCGTGGCGCTCAACTTCAAAATCGGTGGCGGCATCGACCAGCGCGCGACCCGCGTCGCTCACCGTGTCGGCATCCCCCACATACACGTCGCAGCTTAGTCCCGCACTCAGAAGGGCATCCAGGCCGCGGTCCACGGCAACAACGTAATCGCACTCCCCTGCTAGCCTACGCAACAGATCCGCGCTCACCACTACGGGCGAGCCGCAGACCACTAATACCTTGCAAGCCACGGCCCTCGCCTATCCCTCAAACGAGAGCACGCGGGCCAGATCCAGGTCCTCGTAACTGTCGATAAAGATATCGCAGTTGGCGCACACATCGTCGCGCTTCATGCGGCCGTGCGGGTCATAAATACCCACACGCTTAAAGCCGGCGACCCCAGAACTCTTAAGGCCAAAGACGGCGTCCTCAAACACCCATGCACGCTCAAACTTATGCCCGTGACGCTCCTCTAGGCGGCGCAGCGCCAGCTCATACACATCGGGGAACTGCTTGGAGCGCCCCGCCTCGCCCGTGGTGGTCACAAACTCCATGTAGGCATCGAGCCCGGCGCCCGCAAGCGCAGACTTAACCAACTCGGCCGGCGTGGACGTGGCAACGCACATGACAATGCCCGCCGCCTTCGCCTGCTCCAAAAATGCCAGAAGCCCCTCGCGCGGCGGCACCCTGGAGTAGCCATCGATCAGGATGTCGCTCAGCTCGCGATACAGCTCTTCGCCATTCGCGCCAATGTCCCAGGTGTCGTGGTAGGCCTGGCACTCGTCCTCGAGCGACAAATGCTCAAACTGGGCAAAATCGTCGACCGTCACGTCGACTCCGTGGCGGTGCAATAACTCGGGCTGGGCATAGGCCCAAACGGGGGTGCTATTAACCAGTGTGCCGTCGCAATCGAAAATAAAAGCAACGTTGGGGGCGGCGGTCTGGGACATAAACGAACCTTTCGATGTCAAATGGTAAACATCTTGCTAAAAACGTTTTACCAAACGTCAAACTAACAATCTTGAAACCCTAATTGGTAAAACTGTCAAGAGTTTTACCAAGGCAATTCTGCCAGTGGTCTAAACATGGCGCTTACCGATTAAACGCCGCCCTAAAACCACTTTCCTTCATAAAAGTAACGTACAGGTGTTATCGTAGTTTCTGCCGAAAGTTCCACCGAGCACGCGAGGTGGAACGAATCATAGAACTATCGCCGTCCCTTCGATTCGTGCAGCCTTGGACCTTTCGCATCTAGTCACCAAGGCAACACGCTGCCGCGTCATGATGGGATCAAACGTGAGCGATACAAAGCTAAAGCCAGCAACTAAAAAGCCCGCTACCCGTAAAGCCGCCCCGCACGCACCGGAACTCTCCAAGGACGATGTCTATCTATTTGGCATCGGCACGTGGGAGCGCAGCTGGGAAAAGATGGGCGCGCACCCCGACACGCAGAACCGTACGCGCGGCTGGCGCTTTTGCGTTTGGGCGCCCGATGTAAAGAGCGTGCATGTCATTGGCGAATTTAACGACTGGGATGAGGAAGCCAACCCTCTGGTGCCCGTGCATACGAGCGCTATTTGGGAAGGCTTTATTCCTGGCACAGAACAAGGTCAGCTCTATAAATATTTAATCGAGACCAACGAGGGTGAGAAGCTCTACAAGGCCGATCCGTATGCCTTTAAGGCCGAGTGCCCTCCGGGTACCGCGAGCGTGCTGTGGACACTCGACGGCTACAAGTGGAACGATGCCGCATGGCTCAAGCGCCGCGCTGGCCACAACCACATGTCGCAGCCGCTCAATATCTACGAGGTGCATATTGGCTCGTGGAAGCGCCACGGCGATGCACCGCAGGGCGAGCCCGACGAGTACGGCAACTACCCTGGCCCCATGGATCCCTTCCCCGCACAGCGCGGCGAGTTCTACACCTACGACGACCTGTCGGTGGAGCTCGTGGACTACGTGCGCGACATGGGCTACACGCATATCGAGGTCATGCCGCTTATGGAGCATCCCTTCGATGGCTCCTGGGGCTACCAGACGACCGGCTACTACGCCGCCACGTCGCGCTACGGCAACCCGCAGCAGCTCATGCACTTTATCGATGCATGCCACGAGGCAGGCATCGGCGTGATCATGGACTGGGTGCCCGGCGGTTTTTGCGCCGACTCCCACGGCCTTGCCACCTTTAACGGCCACATGCTGTTTGAGCACGAGATTCACCCCAACTGGGGCACGCACAAGTTTGACTTCGCCCGCGGCGAGGTCCGCTCCTTCCTTGTCTCCAACGTGCTGTACTGGCTCGAGAACTTCCACGTTGACGGCATCCGCATGGATGGCGTGTCCAGCATGCTGTACCTCAACTTTGGCATCGACGATCCCGGCCAAAAGAAGTTCAATAAGTACGGTACCGAGGAGGACTTGGACGCCAGCGCGTTTATCCGCCAGGTCAACTGCGCCGTGGAGGCGCACTACCCCGACGTGATGATGATGGCCGAGGAGTCCACTGCGTGGCCGCTCGTGACCTACCCGCCGCAAGACGGCGGCCTGGGCTTCCACTACAAGTGGGACATGGGCTGGATGAACGATACCCTGCACTACATGCAGACCGATTTTCCGTGGCGCCCCGGTAACCACGGGCTGCTCACGTTCTCCATCATGTACGCCTTTACCGAGAACTTTATTTGCCCGCTGAGCCACGACGAGGTCGTTCACGGCAAGTGCTCGCTCATCGGTCGCATGCCGGGCGACTGGTGGCGCCAGTTTGCCGGCCTGCGCACGCTGGCCTTCTACCAGATGACGCACCCCGGTGCCAAGCTCAACTTTATGGGCAACGAGATCGGCCAGTTTATTGAGTGGCGCTATTACGAGTCCATCCAGTGGTTCCTGACCGAGGAGTACGAGACCCACCGTCATCATCAGGCGTTTATCAAGGCGCTCAACCACCTGTACACCACCGAGCCCGCCCTGTACGAGCGCGGCTACACCGACGACGGCTTTACCTGGATCGATGCGGATAACTCCAAGCAGTCCATCGTGAGCTTTGTGCGTCAGGGCGAGGACGTCGATGACGACCTGGTGATCCTGATTAACTTTGACCCGGCGAGCTATGAGAGCTTCCGCGTGGGCGTGCCGCGCGAGGGTGACTGGGAGGTCATCTTTGATTCCGACCGTCCTGAGTTTGGCGGCAGCGGCTATGCCGGCAAGGAGCCCTACACCTGCTCGAGCGAACCCTATCCCTGGAACGGGCAGATGGACTCCATCGAGATTAAGGTACCCGGTCTGGCAGGTGTGGTGCTTAAGCGCCGCGGTCCCAGCAGCTATAAGCCGCCCGTGGTCGAGGAGCCCAAGGCTGCGCCCAAAAAGCGTATGTCTTCGGTGAAGCCCAAGCCTGCGGCTGCTAAGAAGGCTCCGGCTAAGGCCAAGGCTACGACGACCAAGGCCAAGACCAGGGCTGCCGCAAAGCCCGCTGCTAAGGCCGCAGCCAAGAAACCGGCTGCCAAAAAGGCCGCTACCAAGGCCAAGTCTGCTTCTGTTAAGCCGTCTGCCAAGGATGCGTAACAAAACCGTTACAGCTGTAATTACCCGCCCCGACGAGGCGTAGGATACAAGTCATAACCGTTCCGGGAGAAACATCCCCGGGGGAAAGGAACGTATGAATAAGATCTTCGACAACAAGCAGGAGTTTACCGAGCTCTATCGCGATGCCGTCATGAGCATCAGCGGTAAGAGCGTCGAGGCCGCCAGCGACCTCGACCGCTTTAACGCCCTGGCCAAGCTCGTGGTCGAGAAGGCGCGCACCGTTGCCACCAAGAGTGACGCCCGCGTCACCGCCGAGGGCAAAAAGCGCGTGTACTACTTCTCGATCGAGTTTTTGATCGGCCGCCTGCTCGACAACTACCTGCTCAACTTTGGCGTGCGCGACATGGTCGCCGAGGCGCTCGACGACATGGGCTTTGACCTGTCCGTCATCGAGAACCAGGAGCCCGATCCGGCCCTGGGCAACGGTGGCCTGGGTCGTCTGGCCGCGTGCTTCCTGGATTCCATGGCAGCCGAGGGCATTGCCGGCTACGGCAACGGCATGCGCTACCGCTACGGCCTGTTTAAGCAGGAGATCGTCAACGGCAGCCAGGTCGAGGCCACCGACGAGTGGCTCACCCACGGCTATCCTTGGGAAGTCCGTCGTCAGGACAAGGCCGTGACCATTAAGTTTGGCGGCCGCGTCGAGGGCTTTGAGGAGAACGGCCGCACGTTCTACCGCACGGTAGACACGCAGGACATCCTGGCCGTCCCCTACGACATCCCCGTTGTGGGCTATGCCGGCGAGACCGTTAACAAGCTGCGCGTCTGGGCTGCCGAGCCGGTCGAGGAGCACTTCGATCTGGAGGCCTTCAACCGCGGCGACTACGCCCTGGCCGACGCCGAGCGCGCCGAGGCCGAGGCCATCAGCGCCATCCTCTACCCCAACGACGCCGGCGAGCACGGCCGTCTGCTGCGCCTGAAGCAGGAGTACCTGTTTGTCTCGGCCGGCATCTACAGCCTGCTCGACACCTTTGAGAAGGAGCACGGCGAGAACTGGGAGCTGCTGCCGCAGTTTGTGGCCATCCACACCAACGACACGCACCCCGCCATGTGCGGCCCCGAGCTCATGCGCATCCTCATCGACGAGAAGAAGCTCGAGTGGGACGGCGCCTGGAACATCGTGACGCAGGTCGTGAGCTACACCAACCACACCATCCTGCCCGAGGCTCTGGAGAAGTGGCCCATCGGCACGTTCTCCAAGCTCCTCCCCCGCGTGTACCAGATCATCGACGAGATCAGCCGTCGTTGGCACGAGTCGTTCGACACCACGCAGGAGGGCTGGCAGGAGCGTCTGCGCCAGACCGCCATTCTGTGGGACGGCGAGATTCGCATGGCCAACCTGTCCGTGATCTGTAGCCATAGCGTCAACGGCGTGGCAAAGATCCACTCCGACATCATCAAGAACATCGTGCTCAAAGACTTCTATGCCCTGACGCCCGAGAAGTTCAACAACAAGACCAACGGCATCTCGCACCGTCGCTTCTTTGCCGAGGCCAACCCCACCTATGCCAAGCTCGTGACCGAGGCCATTGGCGATGGCTGGCTGAAGGACGCCTTTGAGCTGGAGAAACTCAAGGAGTTCCAGAACGACGCCGAGTTCCTCAAGGCCGTGGGTGCCTCCAAGCGCGCCAACAAGGAGCGTCTGGCCGCCTACGTTAAGGCAGAGACCGGTCTGGTCATTGACCCCAACACCGTCTTCGACGTTCAGGTGAAGCGCTTCCATGCCTACAAGCGCCAGCTCATGAACATCATGAAGGTGATGGACATCTACAATCGTCGCATCGCCGATCCCAACTTCCACGTGACGCCGACGACCTTCATCTTTAGCGGCAAGGCCGCCTCGAGCTACACCTTTGCCAAGGAGACCATCCGCCTCATTAACTCCGTGGCCGAAGTCATCAACAACGATGCCCGCGTCAACGAGGTCATGAAGGTCTGCTTTATCCCCAACTTCCGCGTGAGCAACGCCCAGCTCATCTACCCCGCCGCCGAGATCTCGGAGCAGATCTCCACGGCCGGCAAGGAGGCCTCGGGCACGTCCAACATGAAGCTCATGATGAACGGCGCCATTACGCTGGGCACCCTCGACGGCGCCAACATCGAGATCGCCGACCTGGCCGGCCGCGAGAACGAGGCCATCTTTGGCCTGACCGCTCCCGAGGTCGAGCAGCTCTGGGCATCCAACAGCTACTTTGCGTGGGATACCCTCAACGGCGACCGCGAGCGTCTGGGCCGCGTGATGGACGAGCTCAAGGACAACACGTTTGCGGGTCTTTCGGGCAACTTCGAGAGCATCTACAACGAGCTCATGAACAACAACGACCCCGACCTGGTCATGGCTGACTTCCGTAGCTACGTGGATGCATGGGAGAACCTCACGGGCAGCTACGGCGACCAGGAGACCTGGAACCGCAAGGCCTTGCTCAACACCGCCTCCTCCGGCTGGTTCTCGAGCGACCGTACCATTCGCGAGTACCGCGACGAGATCTGGCACGCGTAAAGGCGCGCGAGCTCCCTTTGCCGCACGGCATTACTCGACGGGCGCGACCGAGCGCCGCGCCCGTCGCAAATGGGTTTAGGAACATCGATGACAGAAGGAGAAATCGATGAGTAAGAAAGAATGCATCGCGATGCTCCTCGCAGGAGGACAGGGCAGCCGATTGGGGGCACTCACCCAAAAGATCGCCAAGCCGGCGGTTAGCTTTGGTGGCAAGTTCCGCATTATCGACTTTTCGCTGTCCAACTGCTCCAACTCGGGCATCGACACGGTGGGCGTTCTGACGCAGTACCGTCCCTACCTGCTGCATGCCTACGTGGGCTCCGGCGAGGCGTGGGATCTGGACAGCCGCGACGGCGGCGTGTCGATCCTGCCGCCGTACGAGACGCAGACCGGCGGCGCCTGGTATGCGGGCACGGCCGACGCCATTACGCAGAACCTCGACTACATCAAGGCCAACGACCCCAAGTACGTCCTGATTCTTTCGGGCGATCACCTGTATCGCATGGACTACCGCAAGATGCTCAAGACGCACATTGAGAACAACGCCGACCTCACGGTGAGCGTTATGCCCGTGCCGTGGGAGGAGGCCAGCCGCTTTGGCATCCTGACCACCGACCCCGAAGACGGCCGCATCACCAAGTTTACCGAGAAGCCCGAGAAGCCCGATTCGAACCTCGCGTCCATGGGCATCTACATCTTCTCGGCCGACGTGCTGATCGAGGCGCTCGAGGAGGACGCTCTGGACCAGCGCTCGAGCCACGACTTTGGCAAGGACATCATCCCCAAGCTGCTCGGTGAGAACAAGCGCCTGTACAGCTACGAGTTCCACGGCTTTTGGAAGGATGTTGGCACCATCGCCAGCTTCCACGAGACCTCGATGGACCTGCTGGGCAACAACCCCGAGTTCGATCTGTTCGACAAGAACTTCCCCATCATGTCCAACATCACTACGCGTCCGCCGCACTACATTGGCCCGGACGGCCGCCTGGACGACTGCCTGGTCTCCAACGGCTGCAAGATCTACGGCACCGCTCGCCACTCGATCCTTTCGACCGATGTCATCATCGAGGAGCGCGCCGTGGTCGAGGACTCCGTGCTGCTGCCGGGTGCGCACGTTAAGAGCGGCGCGCACATCTGCCGCGCTATTTTGGGCGAGAACTCCACGGTCGAAGAGGGCGTGAAGCTCGGCTCTGTCGATACCACCAAGGATACGGCCGTCGTTGGAAATGACGTCGTTATCGGGAAGGGGGAATGATCCGATGATCAATCGCAAGGCCATCGGTTACATCACCGCTAACTACTCTTCGACCTACGGCAGCGTGCTGCTCAAGGACCGCCCCATCGCGTCCGTTCCGTTTTTGGGCCGCTACCGCCTGATCGACTTCCCGCTGTCCAACATGATGAATGCCGGCATCAAGACCGTCGGCGTCGTCATGCCGGGCAACTACCGCTCGCTGATCGACCACGTGGGCTCGGGCAAGGACTGGGGCCTGGACCGCAAGAAAGGCGGCCTGTTCATGGTGCCCGGCAACGCGTATGGCACCACCAAGGGCGGCATGCGTTTCCTGCTGCGCGACATCATCTCCAACAAGACGCTGTTCCAGCGCTCGGACATGCCCTATGTTGTGATGATGGGCACCAACATCATCTTTAACATGGACCTCAACACCATCATCGAGGCGCACGAGAACTCCGGTGCCCAGATGACCGTGGTGTACTGCAAGGCCACGCGCAACGTCGATGACGAGACCAAGCTCGAGATTAACGAGAACGGCCGCCTGACGGGCGTGAGCGCCGGCGTCGCGTACGGCGACAACGCCTCTATGGACTGCTGCATCGTCAACCGCGATACGCTGCTCGAGATTATCGACCACTACCAGGCCGCCGACTATCTGGACCTGCTCGAGGCACTCCAGGGCGACTTTGGCAACATCGACGTGTGCAGCTACGAGTACAAGGGCGAGGTCGTGGGCGTGTTTAGCGAGAAGTCGCTGTATCGCCGCAGCATGGACCTGCTCGACCAGACCGTGGCCGACCAGCTCTTTGACCCCGAGCGCCCGATCCTGACCAAGGCTCACGACGTGCCGCCTTCGCGCTATGCGACCGGCAGCCACGCCTGCAACTCGATCATCTCGGCCGGCTGCATCATCAAGGGCACCGTGCGCAACTCGATCCTGTCGCGCGGCGTCGTGGTCGAGGAAGGCGCTTCGGTGACCAACTCGATCATCAACCAGAGCTGCATCATCAAGAGCGGCGCCCGCGTTGAGAACGCCATTCTGGACAAAAACAACGTGGTTCCCACCAACACCGAGCTTCGCGGCACGCCCGAGAACATCCTGGTGCTGGGCAAGGCTCCGTTAACTTCCGACACCACCATCGTACGTTAACGTTGGCACCGCAACATCGCTCGTAACAAGTAGAATAGCCGCCCGGTTAGCGCCAGGCGGCTATTCTCGAATTGCAACATGGGAGACAATATGGCAGATTCCAGCAAAAAGATGCAGATCGTGTTTGCCTCGGCCGAGTGCGCACCGTTTGTAAAGACCGGTGGCCTGGGCGACGTGGCAGGCTCGCTGCCTGCGGCGCTTGTGCGCGCCGGCGCCGAAGTTATCGTGATGGTGCCCAAGTACGCCACCATAAAGGACGAGTACAAGGCGCAGATGGAGCACTTCTCCGACTTTTACGTGAGTCTGGGCTGGCGCAACGAGTACTGCGGACTCGAGAAGCTCGAGCACGACGGCGTCACCTATATGCTCATCGACAACGAGCGCTACTTTGCGCGCGACTATCCGTACGGCTTCTTTGACGACGGCGAGCGCTTTGCGTTCTTCTCCAAGGCCATCACCGAGAGCCTGCAGCACCTGCCGGCCGGCTTTGAGTGCGACATCCTGCACTGTAATGACTGGCAGACCGCACTGGCGCCCGTGTTTTTGCGCGAGTTTTACCAGGGCCTGCCGCTGTATGACCGCGTCAAGACCGTGTTCTCGATCCACAACGTGGCGTTCCAGGGCCAGTTTAGCGACACCGTGATGGAGGACATCCTGGGTGTGGCACACATTCCGGCGGCCGCCTCGCAGCTGCGTTGCGACGCCTGCAGCATCAACTACATGCTGGGCGCCCTGCGCTATGCCGACGCCATAACCACGGTGAGCCCCACCTATGCCAGCGAGATCCAGACGCCCGAGTTTGGCGAGGGCCTGGACGGCGTGCTGCGCGAGCGCTCCTATGCGCTGCAGGGCATTTTGAATGGCATTGACGTGGCGGGCTTTGACCCGGCGACCGACAAGCGCATTGCCGCCAACTACACCGTGGAGGACCGTTCTGGTAAGGCCGTATGCAAGGCCAAGCTGCAGGAAGAGCTGGGGCTCGAGGTTCGCGACGACCGTCCGCTTATGGTCATGGTCACGCGCCTGACGCGCCAGAAGGGCATGGACCTGGTCATGTACGCGCTCGACCGCATTCTGGCCGGCGGCGTGCAGGTGGCGGTGCTGGGCACCGGCGACCGCGACTACGAGGACGGTCTGCGCTACTTCCAGGACAAGTACCCCGGTACCATGGCCGCACGCATCGAGTTCGATCCTGCGCTGTCGCAGCGCATGTATGCCGCCGCCGACATGTTCCTAATGCCTTCGAAGTTTGAGCCCTGCGGCCTGTCGCAGATCATCGCCATGCGCTACGGCACCCTGCCTATCGTGCGCGAGACCGGCGGCCTGAAAGACACTGTGATTCCGTATAACGAGTTTACCGGCGAAGGCACGGGCTTCTCGTTTACCAACTTTAACGGCGACGAGATGGGCAACGCCGTGTTCCGCGCGGCGCGTCTGTTCTGGGATAACCGCGACGCCTGGAACCAGCTGGTCACGCAGGCTATGAGCCAGGACTTTAGCTGGACGCGCTCGGCCGACAAGTATCTGGACCTGTATTTCTTTATGCATCCGGAGATTGAGAGGCCGGCGGCTGTTGTCGACGAGCCTGAGGCTGTTGCTGAGCCGGTGGCCGCTGAAGAGCCCAAGGCCAAAGAGAAGCCGGTTGAGGCCGAGCCCGCAAAGGCCGATTCCGAGGTGAAGGTCGAGGCTACCCCCGAGCCCGCTGCGAAGCCTGAGGCAAAGAAGACCACGACTCGTAAGACAACGGCTAAGAAAGCCACGACCACGAAGGCAGCTGCGAGCAAGACCACCGCTGCCAAGACAACGACCACGCGCAAGCGCACCACTTCAGCTGCCAAGAAGGCCGCCGAAGTCGAGGCTGCTCCCGAGGTAAAGGCTGAGGCCGCCGTCGAGGCAAAGCCCGCCGTCGAGGCAAAGCCCGCCGCCAAGGCACCGGCCAAGACCGCTGCCAAGAAGACGACCGCGACCGCCAAGAAGGCAACAACTGCCAAGAAGACCACGGCAACGAAGTCGACGACCAAGGCCGCCACGACCAAGACTGCCGCAAAGCCGGCCGCCAAAGTCGAGGAAACGCTCGCCGAGACCAAGGCCGAGGCAACCGTCGAGGCCAAGCCAGCCGCCAAGACCACCACGCGCAAGCGCGCAACGACGACGGCTAAGAAGACCACGACCAAGGCTGCTGCTCCCAAGGCGGAGGCTAAGGCCGAGGCCAAGCCCGCAGTAAAGGCCAAGCCGGCACCGAAGGCATCCGAGGCCAAGCCCGCTGCCGCCAAAGAGGAGCCCAAGGCCGAGGTAAAGGCCAAGCCCGAGCCCACCAAGAAGGCCCCGGTCTCCCCCGCCGCCGCAACAGAGGAAAAGGCTCCGACTAAGAAGACGTCCGTCCGTAAGGCAACGGCCACCCGCAAGCGCCGCTAGCCCACAGACGATCCAAAACCTCATCAAACCCTAAGTAAGGGGCGCTCCAACCGGGCGCCCCTTCGCTGTAGATAGTTGGTAAAACGATTTTCTAGGACAACCGTTCGCCGATGGTAAACGGATGTTGTTTATACAGCCTGTGTACAACAGATATACTTACAACTTGTGCGTAAAGCCATGGCCCGCAGGCCGTGATTCTATTGAACTGGACCGTATTATGAGATTGATACACAACAGCCGTCTTCCGCAGTTTCGCACTCCGTTTGGCGCTGTGACAACTGGAACCACCCTTTCGCTCTCCGTGATTCTGGAGGATGCCGACCCCAACCAGGCAACGCTTACGCTGCGCACATGGGTCGATGAGATCGGCGAGTCTCGGTATCCCATGACGCACGAAGGCGACGGCATATTTTCCGTAGAGCTTGAGTGTCCCGAGCCCTGTCTTATCTGGTACAGCTTTATCTGCAATATCGAGGGCCAGCCCGAGGTTCGTCTGGGAGCACCGCAGGGCCGCACCGGCGGCGAGGGCGTAACCTACGACTACGCCGAGGTGCCGTCCTTCCAGATTACCGTCTATAAGCACCGCGAGAACCGCCCCGTCTGGTACGAGCGCGGCATGGTGTACCAGATCTTCCCCGACCGCTATGCCCGCGACGAAAACTGGCACGAGCGCACGCTGGCCGAGGTTGAAAAACCGCGCAACGGAATCCAGCGCCGCATGATCGAGGACTGGAACGAGCCGCCCGTATACGAGCGCGCCGAGGACGGCTCCATCAAGACCTGGGACTTCTATGGCGGCTCGCTCAAGGGTATCCAAAATGACCTGCCCCGCATCGCGGAGCTGGGCTTCACGGCCATCTACCTCAACCCCATCTTTGAGGCCGCGAGCAACCACCGCTACGACACGGCCGACTACACCAAGATCGACCCGATCCTGGGCACCGAGCAGGACTTTACCGAGCTGTGCCAGGCAGCCGAGAAGCTGGGCATCTCCATCATCCTGGACGGCGTCTTTAACCATACGGGCGATGACTCGATCTATTTCAACCGCTACGGCAACTACCCCGGCGTGGGCGCGTGGCAGAGTGAGGACTCGCCGTGGCGCGATGCGTTTTATTTCCACGAGGACGGCTCGTACGACTGCTGGTGGGGCGTGGGCAACATGCCCGCCATCAATGAGAGCTCCGAGCTGGTACGCGAGCGGCTCCTGGGCAAGGACGGCGTGATCGGTAAATGGCTACGTGCCGGCGCTCATGGCTGGCGCCTGGACGTCGCCGACGAGCTTTCGGACGATTTCCTAGCCGAGATCAAGAAGGCCGTACTTGCCGAAAAGCCTGATGCGCTGTTGCTCGGCGAAGTCTGGGAAGACGCCTCAAACAAAATTAGCTACGGCCATCTGCGCCGCTATCTGCAGGGATCCGAGCTGGACTCTGCTATGGATTACCCCTTCCGCGACATGGTCATCGGCTTTTTGATGGGATATAAGAACGCCTACCAGGCAGCTGAGGATATCGAAACCCTGCGCGAGAACTACCCGAGCGAGGCATTGTCCTGCGCGCTCAATTTGCTTTCGAGCCACGACCGCCCGCGCATCATCTCGGTGCTCGGCGGCGGCCCCGACGAGTCGCAGCTACCCGAGTGCGAGCGCAGCAAGTGGCGCCTGGACGAGAACTCGATGGGCCTGGCCAAGAGCCGTTTTTGGCTTGCAACGCTCATGCAGATGACCTTCCCCGGCGTGCCTTCGATCTACTACGGCGACGAGTACGGCCTGGAGGGCCTTACCGATCCGGGCAACCGCCGCACCCTGCCGACCAAGGACCAACTGCACGACTTCGACACGCTGGCTATTGTCAAGAACGCCTCCGCCGTACGCCGCGCACTGCCGTTTATGATCGACGGCGAGATCAAGGCCTTCGCGCTCAACGACGAGGTGCTGGCATACAACCGCACGGGCAAGGACGGCGAGTCCGCGACGGTTATCATCAACCGCAGCCTGCGCAATTCGCACCGCGTGACGATTCCGGCGCTCGACGAATGCGCGAGTGACGTGATCAGCGGTCACGAGTGCGAGATCCACAACGGTACGGTCACGCTCGATCTGTATCCGCTGGGCTCGTCGATCATCTATCACCATGCCGAGCAGCGCCTGCAGGAGCCGCTCGATCACGGCGCGGGCGTCGTGTGCCACATCACCTCGGTGCCCACCGACGACGGCAAGCCCGGCACGATCGGCGCACCCACCCGTCGCTTTATCGACCATCTGGCCGCTATGGGCATGCGCTACTGGCAGGTCCTGCCCGTCAACCCAACGGACTTCTTCCGCTCCCCATACGCTGGGCCTTCGGCTTTTGCGGGCAATGTTGACCTGCTGCCCGAGAGCCAAGTGGAACTGGCGGCCGACTTTGAGACTTGGAAGGCCCGTGGCGGCGAGGATGCAGACCCGCTCTACACGGCGTTTAAACATCGCAACGCCGATTGGCTCGAGAAGTACTGCGTCTACATGGCCGTCAAGAAGTACTTTGAAGGTGAATCGCGTCACGATTGGCCGGCCGATGTCGCGCGCTACAACGAGCATCTGATTGACGACAAGCGTTTCCACGACGAGGCAGAGCTGCAGGCGTACATGCAGTACCGCTTTGACCTTGCCTGGTGCGAGCTCATGAACTATGCGCACAAGAAGGGCATCGAGGTCATCGGCGACATTCCCATGTACGTTTCGGACGATTCGGCCGACGCGTGGAGCGAGCCCGAAAACTTCTGGCTTTCCGATACCGGCAAGGCAATCGAGATCTCCGGTGCGCCGCCCGATAACTTTGCGCCCGAGGGCCAGGTGTGGGGCAACCCGACGTTCCGCTGGGACCACATGAAGCAGAACGGCTACCGCTGGTGGATGGACCGCCTGCGTCGCGCGTTCTCGCTCTACGACCGTGTGCGCCTGGACCACTTCCTGGGCTTCCACAGCTACTTTAGCATTCCCGCAGGCAAGGCCTGCGCCGACGGCCGCTGGCTGGCGGGTCCGGGCAAGGACCTGTTCCAAACCGCCTTTGACGAGCTGGGTCCGCTCAACTTTATCGCCGAGGACCTAGGCTACCTGACGCCCGGTGTTCGCGCCATGGCTTCGACCTGCGGCTTCCCCGGCATGGACGTGCTGGAGTTTAGCGATTACGACGTTCGCTGCGGCGTGTGTCCCACGCCGGGCAAGATTCTATACACCTCGACGCACGATACGTCGACGCTCGCCGGTTGGTGCACGCGCTCCTTCGCAGGCGGCGACGAGCCGAGCGGTGTTGAGGAGGCGGCCAAGCTGATGAACGACGCGCTGGCAAGCGACGCTCCCCTGGTGATGATGCCGCTGCAGGATGTCCTGGGGCTTGGCGACGATGCACGCATGAACGTGCCGGGTGTCGCCACGGGCAACTGGACCTGGCAGGCCGACGAGGCCGACGTTGCGGCCGCCGAGGGCAAAACTGCACAGCTCCTGCGCAACACCCATAGATTCTGGGGCGAAGCGTGATAAAACCCCCGATATAGGGTACAGTTACAGCTGTTTGAATTTATGCGGGCAGAGCGATCTGCCCGCTTTGTGCTGAAAAGGAAGTATTATGGCGCGCTACGATTACAAGTGCTCGAGCTGCGGCAACGTGTTTGAGGTTGAGCATCCCATGTCCGAGACCCCCGAGGTCGTGTGCCCGAACTGCGGCGCTCCGGCGGCCAAGACGTTCTCGGCCAGTGGCATCAAGTTTGAGGGCAGCGGCTTCTACAACACCGACCAGCGCAGCGGTGGTTCCAGCACCAGCGCCACCAACGGCTGCTGCGCCAACTGCCCACACAGCCACTAGAAACCAATCAGCCCCGCGACCGACACCAATCGCGGGGCTATTTCTTTGAGCTATGAGTAGCTAATTATCAGGCCAGGTTTCCTTATGAATTGCGGTGAAATAAGGACAGTTTGGCAGGTAGAAGCCGCTATTCAATCCCTATTTCACCGCAAATTAGTAGTTAGTTGTGGATCAGGCGGGCGCAGAAGTGGCCGTCGTAGGAGTCGGCGTTTACCGGCACGCTTTGGAAGAGGCCTCGGTCGTTTTGGCGTACGGAGACGAGCTTCTTGGCCTGGGCGAACTCGGGGAGTTGCAGAATCTGCGCCTCGGAAAGCGGTGCCACGCTAAAGCCGGCACCCTCGGGAGAGCTCAAGAACGCTTCCACGACCTGCATGTTCTCCTCGTCGAAGACCGAGCACGTCGCATAGATGAGCTCGCCGTCGGCAGCCACGCGCACAGCAGCCTCTTTGAGCATCGTCAGCTGCAGCTTGGGCAGCTCAACCGTCACATCCTTTTCGGTCAGGCGCCACGGGATCTCGGGATGACGGCGCATGGTGCCGGTGCCAGAGCACGGCGCATCGATAAAGACCGTGTCGAACTTAACCGGCTCGCCAAGCATGGCATCAAACGATGTGAGCACCTCATCAAGCTCGCAGGCATCACCCGAAACCGTACGAACGCCCTGAATACCAGCCTTATGCAGGCGAGCGAGATTCAGATCGCACTTGCGATCATGCAGATCGAGCGCCGTATGCTGACGCTCATAGCCCGCACGCTTGGCCTGGCACATCATCACATAGGTCTTGGTGCCACGGCCGGCACCAATCTCAAGGCAGCTACCAGGGCGCGTGGCAGCTGTGGCGATAAGCTGGGCGTTAAGGTCCGAGGCCACGGCAGCAGCACGCTCAAATACGCCCGACGCAACCGTAACCTGAGCATCGACCGGAGCATGACAGCCAGGGAACACAGGCGCCACAAGCTGCGATAGGTACGGATCAGGTTTGGTTGCAAAGGCGTTCTCGTGCAAAGCGAGCGGCGCGGGCGCCAGATTGCCGGCGAAGCCGAGCGCACCCTCTGGAGTGTCAAACGACGCCATAATGCGAGCGCATAGCCAGCGCGGAAGACCCATCAGGCGCGACAGACGAACCAAGCGTCGCTCGGACTCATCCACGTCGGATGCCGTGGCAAAGTCCTCAACGTTGTCCGCAACCTTGTGCAGCACCGCGTTTGCCAAGCCCGCAGCAGACTTAGCACCACTGCGCACCAGCTCAACACCCTGGCTCACGGCAACGCGGCCCGGCGTATGCAGGTAGAGCATCTCGAAGGCCGAGATACGAAGCGCCATGCGAACGCGCGGCGCAACCTTTTTGGGTTTATCGAGAAACTGATCGAGCAGCTCGTCCAAAATACCCTGCGTGGCGGCCACGCCCAGCGCCAAGCGGGCGGCAAAAGCGGAATCGCGCTGGTCAATAGCCTTGGCCGATGCGCGAGAGGACAGCACGTCGCGCGCATACATGCCGCGGCGATCGGCCTCCATCAGTACATCGAGCGCAAGTTTGCGCGCGGGGGACAGCTTGCTCATGACAAAACACCCCACGAAAGATCGGCACCCTGCAGGCCAGCAGCCCAAGCAGAAGCAGTCATAGCACGCTTGCCATCAGGCTTAACCTCAAGCAACTCAACCGAGCCATCGGAAAGGCCAAGGTAAACACACTTGGCCTTAACGAGAACCTGACCCTCGCCAAGCAACACATCAGCCGCCGCAGCATCGAGCACACGCACGGTCTTGCCGGCAATCACGCAACGAGCAGGCGCGGTATCGGAAGAGGCCAGCACATGACGCGCGCAATCGAGCGCCGCCATTTGCGGATCCAAGCGCATCTCCTGCTTAGAAATCTTGGCAGCATGGGTAACGAGCGCCTCATCCTGTTCAGTCCACACGGCAGTGCCATCGGCAAGAGAGGGAAGCGTATCGGCAAGCAGTTTGCCGCCGAGCTCAGCGAGCTCCATAGTCAGCGCCTCGGCATGCTTACCGGCAACCGACGTGGAAGCCTGAGCACAATAAGCACCAGTATCCACGCCATGCCCAATGCGCATGATAGAAACGCCAGCAATCTCATCACCAGCAAGAATGGCACGCTGAATAGGAGCAGCCCCACGCCAACGAGGCAGCAAGGACGCATGAACATTCACAATGCCGAGCGGCGCCATATGCAGTACCTCATCAGGCAAAATGCAACCATAGGCAGCCACACAGAAAATATCAGCCTGCGCAGCCTGGAGCGCCGCAACAACCTCGGGCGTCATACGACTGGCCTCAACAACCGGCAACCCCAGCTCAAGCGCCTTGGCCTTAACAGGAGAAGGCTCAAGCTTCTTACCACGCCCACGAACAGCATCGGGACGAGTAATAACAAGCGCAATCTCGTTCCCAGCCTCAACAAGCGAAGTCAGCGAAGGCACAGCAAAATCAGGCGTACCCATAAACACAATACGCATATAAGTTTGTCTCCTCTCAATAACGAGCCGAGACGGCTACAAAAGAAGCGTTCCAGGCCGCATGCGCGCCCAGCCGCAAGAACAATTCAACAAGAACAAATATACCCAAAAACAAAGAAAGAGCCGCATGAAAGCAGCTCCCTCTCAACAAAGTCCTATCAGCAAAGACGCCCATCCCTGGCCCAACGGCACCCGGGCGAAACGAGCCAGAACAACGCAGTCCCCGGTGCTGAGCGCCCACATATCGTCCCGCGCGCAGTTTCGCAGCGAAGCGAGAATGTTTGAGCACGGGATGATATGTGGGCGCTCAGCACCGGGGACGGTGAGACCTACTCAGTCTCGCCCGGTCGAGCGCCGCGGGCCAGGGCGTCCTGGTACTCCTTGACGGCCTTGAGCCTCTGCATAGGCTTCAGTCGCTCGAACATAGTGTTGCCATGCAGGTGATCGATCTCATGCTGCAGGCACACGCAGAACAGGTCGCCCGTAGCCTCGTAGCGAATCAGGTTTGCGTCCAAGTCGTACGCCTCGACGACGACATGGTCGGGACGCTCGATCTCGCAGCTAATGCCAGGGATGGACAGGCAGCCCTCGCTAAACGGCACAAGATGGTCGCTCTGCTCCACGATCACGGGGTTGATGAGCACGTACGGGTCATAGTCGTTCTTGTCGGTGTAGTCGCAGTCGATGGTGACGAGCTGAATGAGTTCGCCGATCTGCGGGGCAGCCAGACCGCAGCCGCCGTTCTCGAACATCATCTTCTTCATCTTCTCGGCAAGCGCCTCGATCGCCGGGGTAATCTCCTCGATGACGGCGCACTCCTGGCGCAGACGAGGGTCGGGCGACAGTACGATTCCGTTGGCTTCCATGGCCATCCTTTCGGGTTGTTACATCAAATCATAGGCGTCGACGTCAACGCTCACGCTCACGCCGCGCACAGAGCCCACCTCTTTGAGGCAGGCGTCGATATCATCAGAGACATGGTACCCCACAGGCGACTTCACAAGCAGATGGAAGCGGCAACGATCCTTGGCTCTCTCGATTACACACGAAGCCGGACCCAGCACCTGCGGCACGGCACTCCCCGCCCGCAAAAAATCGGGCGCGGCGGCATGCCAGCGGCGCTTAAGAAGCTTTGCAATACGCCCGATGTAGTCCTGCGCGTCGTCTCGGTTCGCCGACCACACCAAGATGTTGACCAGGCGCACAAACGGCGGGTACAGCGCGTCGCGACGCTGGTCCAGGTCGTAGTCGGTAAAGATCGAACGGTCGTGCTCGGCGACGGCGCGAATGACCGGGTCCCCGGGCAGGTAGGTCTGGATGATGACCTCGCCAGGGCGATCGCCACGACCGGCGCGGCCCGCGACCTGCTCCAGCAAATCGTAGGCGCGCTCCCCTGCGCGGAAGTCCGGCAGCTTGAGGGCGAAGTCGGCATTGACCACGCCCACGAGCGTGACCTCGGGAAAGTCGAGACCCTTTGCGATCATTTGGGTGCCCAGCAACACGGCGCAATCGGCCGCATCGAACTGCTCGAGCAACTTTTTGTGTGCATCCTTGCCGCGCGTGGAATCGGCATCCATGCGAATAATGGCGACGTCCTCGGGCAGCATCTGGTGCAGCGCGTCCTCGATCTGCTGAGTGCCCAGCCCCATTTTTGCCAGGTAGCGACTGCCACATTTGGGGCAACGGCTCGTGAGCGCGGGATACGGCTGCACGCGCCAAGACGAACCGCATGTGTGACACTGCAGCGTGTGCGTGCGCTCGTGATACGTAAGCGCGGTGGAGCAGTGGTTGCAGGTGGGAACGCAGCCGCACTCGCGGCACATCAAAAACGGCGCAAAACCGCGGCGGTTGTGCAGCAGCACGGCCTTTTCGCGGCGCTCGACCACACGCTCCAGGCCTTCCATCAGCGGTTTTGAGAACATGGAGCGGCTGCCGTGTGCGAACTCGCGACGCAGGTCGGCAATGCGGACCGTAGGCAGCACGGCGTGTCCGGGGCGCTCGGGCATCTCGACACGCGTCCAGGTGGCACCGTTATACATGCCGCGGCGGCAGCGGTCGAGGGCCTCGGCAGAAGGCGTGGCCGACCCCAGCACGAGCGGGCAGCGATAGCGGCGCGCCATCTCGGCTGCCACCTCGCGCGCATGGTAGCGCGGACTGGAGCCCTGCTTGTAACTAGTCTCGTGCTCCTCGTCGATGATGATGAGACCAAGGTCGCTGAGCGGGCAAAAAAGCGCCGAACGAGCTCCCACGACCACACGCGCGGCGCCACTGGCAACCATGTCCCACTGGTCCAGGCGCTCGCCAGCCGAAAGACGCGAGTGGAAAACCGCGACCGTCTCGCCAAAGCGCGAGCGGAAGCGGCCGACGGTCTGGGCTGTCAGCGATATCTCGGGCACCAGTACGCAGGCTGAGCGGCCGGCCGCGAGCACGCGCTCGATAGCGGAAAGGTAGACCTCGGTTTTGCCGGATCCAGTGACTCCATCGACTAGGACCACGTCGCCGTGAGCGTCAAGGCGTGCGCGCTCAATCTGCGCGAGGGCCTGTCGCTGACCGTTGGTGAGTGCCATCGGGGCCTTGCCGCTCGCCGAGGACAGCGTGGTCTGCTCGTTGCAGCCACGCCAGGCGCGGCGCTCCTCCACAACCACGACGCCGCGTTTTTCGAGCGCCTTGATGGTCGCCGACATGCTGTTATAGAGAAGGTTGAGGTCGCGCGTCGTGACCGGGCCGCACTGGAGCGCCTCGATGAGTTGGCGCTGGCGGACCGCGGTCTTGGGCGGCGTATAGTCGAAGCCTTCGGGCGTGAGCATGACCCAGCGATTTTGGATGGGTTTGACGGCTGGACGTTCAACCGTCCACACGCCGTCGTCACCCTTGACCACACGCGGACTGCCGCCCGGGGGCAAAAACAGGCGCAGGCACTCGGAAAGCGTTGCGACGTACTCGTGGCTCATCCAGCGTGCGATACGGGCGGCTTCGGCGGTAAAGAGCGGTTTGCTGAGGATAGCCTCGACGGCTTTAATGCGCGCGGGGTCGAGGGCGTTGTTACCCTGCAGGTCGCCCAGCTCAGGCGCAATGTCGACGACATAGCCCGCGGCGGCACGGTTACCAAAGTGAACCAGGACCGTGGATCCGATCTGCGCCTCGTTGGCAAGGGACTGGGGAATGCAGTAGGCGAATGGCTCGGACAGCGCTCGGGTAGGAATGTCGAGAACCACGCTCGCGTAGGCGGCAGGGGGCTCGGGCGCAGGCTTAGACTGAGCCGAGGCAGCGGCAGGCTTGGGCTTCACCGGAGCTTCCTCCGGTTCCGGCGAACCAAACAGCGACAGTTGTTGAGCCATACACCACCTCTAACGAACGGACCTGAAAGGGGTGGGACAAAATAATCAGTAGAGTTTGTCCCATGGCCGATACGAGTGTCGAGCTCGTTGCGTCACTCGAACATGGGACAAACACTACTGATTATTTTGTCCCAGCAACCCACTCATCGGTACAGAAACAAGAGCCCCGCTCGAGGGAACGGGGCTCGGATACATGCGTTTGCGCGTCTACTACAGCGCCATCGTGCGGGCGCGGTCGATGCGCGCCAGGCAGTCGTCGCGGCCGACGAGCGCCATGGTCTCGCCCAGCGGAGGGCTCACCATGTTGCCGCAGACGGCGACGCGCACGGCCTGGAACACCACGCGTTTCTTAAGGTCCATCTGCTCGGGCAGCGGCTCAAGCGCGGCGTCGATGGCCTCGGCAGTCCACTTGTTCACGCCCTCGAGCGCGGCCTTGGCGGCATCCAGAATGGCGCCCATGCCTTCCTTAGCCAGGCCCTTGTTAACGGATTTCTCGTCATACTCGAGCGTCTCGGCCGTAGCGAAGATGGGAGCGGCGACGGTCACGGCGTCGGCCGGCATCTTGGTGCGCGGCTTGACGATGGCGGCAAGCGCGTCGATCCAGTCCTCGCCGTACTCGACGTTGCCCTCGATGAGACCCGCCTCGTGCAGCTCGGGGACCATGATCTCGTCGGCAAACTGGGCATCGGACATGCCGTTGATGTACTCGGCGTTGACCCAGTCGAGTTTCTTGGGGTCGAAGGTCGCCGGGTTCTTGGAGATGCGGTCGAGCGAGAACTTGCTGGCCAGGACATCGCGCGGGATGATCGTGGTCTCGCCGTCGAGCGACCAGCCGAGTAGCGCCAGGTAGTTGACGAAGGCGTCGGACAGGTAACCGGCGTCGCGGTACTCCTCCACCGAGGTGGCGCCGTGCCGCTTGGAGAGCTTCTTGCCGTCGGCACCCAGGATCATGGAGATGTGGGCGAACGTAGGCACGGGCGCGCCGAGGGCCTCGTAGACCATGACCTGGCGCGGGGTGTTTGACAGATGGTCGTCGCCGCGGATGACATGGGTGATCTTCATCATGGCGTCGTCGACGACGGTCGCGAAGTTGTACGTGGGCGTGCCGTCGGAGCGGAAGATGACGAAGTCGTCGAGCTCCTTGGCATCGAAGGTCACCTCGCCGTGGACGGCGTCGTGGATGACGACGTCGCCGCGGTCCTCGGGCACCTTAATACGCAGGACGTAAGGCTCGCCGGCCTCGATGCGGCGGCGGGCCTCCTCGGGATCAAGATTGCGGCAACGACGCTGATAGCCCTGGAAGGGGTCCTTGCGCTCCTGGGCGGCCTTGCGGTCGGCGTCGAGCTGCTCCTTGGTGCAGAAGCAGGGATAGGCCTTGCCCTCGTCCCAAAGCTTCTGAGCGGCCTGCTTGTACAGGTCCAGGCGCTCGGTCTGGGCATAGGGGCCAAAGTCGCCGCCCACCTCGGGACCCTCGTCCCAGTCCAGGCCCAGCCAACGCATGGCGCGCAGGATGATCTGCGTGTTCTCATCGGTGGAGCGGGTGGGGTCGGTGTCGTCGATGCGCAGGATGAACGTGCCGCCGTTTGCGCGGGCAAAAGCCCAGTTATAGATAGCGGTGCGGGCGCCGCCGATGTGCAGCTTGCCCGTCGGTGAGGGTGCAAAGCGGACGCGAACGTCTGATGCCATGGAAATCTCCTCGATTGCAGGATGGATGTCTAACCGCATCAGTATAAAGCAACAAAGCAACCTCCGCACAAAGGGCACCGACCTAGTCATTGGGGACTACTCATTGGGGACAGACTTAAATGACCAATCGTTGTAGTCATTGGGGACATTCTTGGTTTAAGACTGGTCATTTAAGTCTGTCCCCAATGAGTAAAGTGCCGCAAGGGTGCGGAAAGGGTGTGAATGTTTGATTTACGCGCTATGATGTGCCCTTGCATAGAGAGCCCAGCGGAATGGTAACGGTCGCCGGGACACGTTTTTGAAAGGACAATCATGTCAGAAGAACTTCGTTCCATCTCACCCCAACACGGGTCCTTTGTTTTTACGTCGGAGTCGGTGACCGAAGGTCATCCCGATAAGATCGCTGACCAGATCAGCGACGCCGTCCTCGACGCAATCCTCGCCAAAGAAATAGAGCTCCAGGAGCAGGGCTACATCGCCCCCAACGGCGTGCCTGCCAACGTGGAGAACGTCCGCTGCGCCTGCGAGACCCTCGTGACCACCGGCACCGTCATCGTCGCCGGCGAGATTCGCACCCAGGCCTACGTCGACGTACAGGAAATCGCCCGCGGCGTTATCCGTCGCATTGGCTACAACCGTGCCAAGTTCGGTTTTGACTGCGACACTTGCGGCGTTATGAGCCTCATCCACGAGCAGTCGCCCGATATCGCCCAGGGCGTTGACGAGTCCTTCGAGACCCAGACCGGCGCTACCACCGACCCGATCGAGCTGATCGGTGCCGGCGACCAGGGCATGATGTTCGGTTATGCCTCCAACGAGACCAAGACCCTCATGCCCATGCCGCACTACCTGGCAAGCCGCCTGGCCGAGCGCCTGGCAGCCGTGCGTCACGACGGCACCCTCGCCTATCTGCGTCCCGACGGCAAGACCCAGGTCACCGTGCGCTACGAGGACGGCAAGCCCGTCGAGGTCACGACGATCGTCATCTCCACGCAACACGCCGCCGAGATCGAGGACATGGGCAAGATCAAGGCCGACCTCATCGAGCACGTTATCACCCCGGTCATGGCCGCCGAGAACATGCCGTGGGACAACGCGGACATCTACGTGAACCCCACCGGTCGCTTTGTCGTGGGCGGCCCCATGGGCGACACGGGCCTCACCGGCCGCAAGATCATCGTCGACACCTACGGCGGCTACGGCCGTCACGGCGGTGGCGCCTTTAGCGGTAAGGACTGCACCAAGGTCGACCGCTCCGCCGCGTATGCCGCGCGCTGGGTCGCCAAGAACGTGGTCGCCGCCGGCCTGGCCGACCGCTGCGAAGTCGAGCTTGCCTACGCCATCGGCGTTTCCAAGCCCCTCTCAATCATGGTCGACACCTTCGGTACCGCGCATGTTGCCGAGGACAAGATCGTCGAGGCCGTCGAGAAGACCTTCGACCTGCGCCCGGGCGCAATCATCCGCGACCTAGACCTGCGTCGCCCCATCTACGAGAAGACGGCAGCCTACGGTCACTTCGGCCGCGAAGACGCCGACTTCACCTGGGAGAATACCGACCGAGTCGAAGAACTCAAAGCAGCCTGCGGCCTGTAAGCTAGCGGCAAAAGCTACAGCCAAATCGAAACGCACCAAAAGAGGTACCGGACCAACCGGTACCTCTTTTTTATTAACCGGTGGTGAAGATGAGCCGACCTGGGACGCAGAATAGGTCACCAGCTCATGAATTTTGCAGCACGAGCGCCTCTACCATGTATCCTTAGTCCCGAGGGGCGGGGCATAAGGTCGATCGCGAGTTCCGCACGAGCCGGAGAGCACTTAATGTGCTCTCCGTGCGAGTCAGGACTGTCCGAGCAGGCGACCTTATGCCCCGCCCCTCGGGACGACGGGATAGAACAGGAGCGCATATGGCAGGCAAGCCACAAACACTAGCTACGACCTCGGCATTCGAGATCTTGGGCCCCGTCATGGTCGGCCCCAGCTCATCGCACACCGCCGGCGCCCTGCGCTGCGCACAAGTTGCCGCCAGCCTGCTGGAAGGCCGCATCACCAAAGTCACCTTTGGCCTGTGGAACTCCTTCGCCCACACCTACCGCGGCCACGGCACCGACCGTGCTCTCGTCGCGGGCATTCTGGGCCTCGACACCGATGACGAGAACATCAAGCAGGCCTTTGACCTCGCACGTGAGCAGGGCCTCGAATATCACTTTGACATCAAGGGCGACGACGCCTCCATCCACCCCAACACCGTCGACATCGATATGATCGACGCCACGGGCGCCACGGCGCAGGTCCGCGGCGAGAGCTTAGGCGGCGGCAAGATGCGCATCAGCCGCATTAACGGCGTCGGCGTCGACATCTCGGGCATGTATTCCACGCTCTTCGTGGCGCACCAGGACGTCCCCGGCGTGCTCGCAGCGCTCACCAACCTGCTCGCCTACGCCCATGTGAACATCGCCTTCTGCCGCACCTACCGCACCGAAGTGGGCGGCCAGGCCTACTCCGTCTTTGAGACCGACGGCGCCCCCGACGACACCGTCGTCCCCATGCTCCGCAAGCTCGACAATGTCGATTACGCGACCTTTATCGAGCTCCCCGGTTCTGCCTCGTCGCTCTCCCCCGGCGTCTCGGCAAAGGAAATCTTCGACGACGGCGAGCAGCTGCTCGATGCGTGCGAGGAACTGGGGCTCAACATCGGCGCCGTCATGGCCGTGCGCGAGGCACGTCTGACCGGCGAGGCACACGCTATCGCCGCCATGCGCCGCGTACTCGACGTCATGCGCGAAGAGACCACAGCCCCCATTTCCAATCCACAGCGCTCGCTCGGCGGCCTCATCGGCGGCGAGGCAAAGCTTGTCGATGCCACCAGCCGAAACGATCTGAGCATAAGCCTGATGGGCGCCGTCCAAACCGACGCCGTGGCCCGCGCCATGGCCGTGCTCGAGCGCTCCGCCACGATGGGAGTGATCGTCGCCGCTCCCACGGCAGGCTCCGCGGGTGTCGTGCCCGGCTGCGTGCTGGCGCTCGCCGACCATCTGCAGCTGGACGACGAGCAGGTCATGGATGCCCTTTATTGCGCAGCCGCCATCGGCCTTAACCTCACCACGAGCGCCTGCGTCGCCGGCGCCGAGGGCGGCTGCCAGGCGGAGGTGGGAAGCGCGGCCGCCATGGCTGCCGCCGCGCTGGTGCAGATGCTCGGAGGCACGCCCGAGCAGGCGCTCGACGCCAGTTCCATCGCGCTGAGTAACCTGCTGGGCCTCGTTTGTGACCCCGTCGGTGGCCTCGTGGAGGTACCCTGCCAAAACCGCAATGCCATCGGCGTGGCAGCGGCCTTTAGCTCGGCACAACTCGCCCTCGCCGGCATTAAGAGCCTGGTGCCGTTTGACCAGATGGCACATGTCATGCTCTCAGTGGGCCACGCGTTGCCGGCCACGCTGCGCGAGACGGCAAAGGGCGGCATCGCGCAGGCTCCGGCCGCACTTTCGGCCTGCGCAAAATGCGGTGTGTGCGGATAGCAACAAAGGACGACTCAAAGGTGGGACAAATGTCCCACCTCTTTTGAATGCCTCCGTTTCCGTACCACAAACAGCAGGGCAATCGCTATAATGCAAGCCCAGTAAAAACACGATGAGCCGCAAGGCGAAATTCGAAGGATATGCATACGATGTCGCAAAACGATCGAACTCAACTGATTCCCGATCCGCAGCAGCCGAGCAGGCACACCGGTGGCGTTCAGTCGCCGCGTCCTATCGCGCCGAGTCACGGTCAGCAGCGTGGTGCGGCAAACGCTTCCCAACGCCCGAACCAGCAACGTCAGCAGCGCCAGGCAAACGGCAATGCGCCCAAGCAGCCCCCCACGCACGCTCGAGGCGATCGCGGCCCCGCACGCAAACCCGCCGAGAACAATAAGTCGGGCAAAAAGACGACGCTCTTTGTCGTTCTGGGTCTTATCGTCATTGTCTATATCGTAGGCGTTGTAGCGTTTTCGCAGGTAGCCTACCCCAACACCACTATCGCCGGCGTCGATGTCTCGTTCTCCAACGCTTCGTCTGCCGCCACCAAGGTCAACTCGGCTTGGAAGCACTATAAGCTCACCGTGACAGGCGATGACTTTAGCTGGACCTATCAGCCCGAGTCCGATGAGCCCATTGTCGACGGCGAAGCTGCCGCAAAAGAGATTATCAGCCGCAACGAAGCCATTGTATGGCCGGTTCGCCTTGTAGAATCCTTAAGCGGCAAGACCAAAACAACCGCTAGCTCCAACGAAGTCGATCTTGATCAAGACGTCGACCTGTCCATGCTCTCCGACACCTTTGACCAAAAGCAGTTTGAGAAGGATCTGGGCGCCGCCATCGACGAGTTTAACGAGGGGCGTTCGGGCGCGTTCGAGGCCAATAGCTCCTATGACGAGCAGGCCGGCAAGTTTACCGTCGAGAAGGCGCGCTCCAACGAAAAACTCAACCGCGAGCATGTCATTAAGTATGCCGAGCTCGAGCTTGCCTCGCTGGCCGAGACCGTAGATCTTTCCAAGCTCGGCAACGTTGCCTATGAGCCACTCAATGGAACGCTGACCGATGATCAGATTCAGGCCGCATGCGATGCCGCCAACAACTTCTTGGGCGTCAACGTGACCCTCAAGCTCAACGGCGAGGATGCCGGCAAGGTTGATGGCAGCTCCGTGTTGCAGTGGATCAGCTTTGCCGATCCGGCCAACCCCACGCTCGATACGTCGCAGATCAGCAGCTGGGCAGCCGAGCTTGCCAACGGCTTTAATACCGTGGGCTCCACTCGCTGGTGGACGCGCGCCGATGGCAAGCAGTGCGCCGTCGAAGGCGGCGACTTTGGTTGGTCCATCGACAGCAGCTCGCTCGCCAAGCAGGTCGAAGACGCCATTAACAACAAGCAGACCGGCGAAATCGAGATCAAGTACTCCCAGAAGGCCGACACCTTTACCGCAAAGGGAGAGCCCGACTGGAAGGCATACATCGATGTCGATCTGTCCGAGCAGCACGCGCGCTACTACGACGAGAGCGGCAATATCGTGTGGGAGGCCAACTTTATCTCCGGCAAGCCGGGAGAGGACGCCACGCCCGAAGGCGTTTGGCAGATCAACAGCAACAATGGCGCCAGCAAGCTCATCGGTGCCAAGGACCCCGAGACCGGCAAGCCCAAATACGAAAGCCCGGTTAGCTACTGGATGCCGTTTGAGGGCAACATGATCGGCTTCCACGATGCCACCTGGCAAAACGACAAGAGCTTCGATAACGCCGAGTCGTACAAGTGGTGCGGCAGCCACGGTTGCATCAACCTGCGCCTGGCCGACGCCAAGGCACTTCACGACTGCATCAAAGTCGGCCTGTGCGTGGTTGTCCACTCGTAGTGCAACGCGCGCATTCCTACAACGTGGAGCCGCTGCGACCAATCTAACAGTTCCGAAAGAATCCGCCATATGCGCCCGCCTTACGCGACGAGCGCATATACTTATTGAGGAACTTTCTATAAAGGAGACGCTATGCCGAATGTCCCCACCATCACCCCAGGCCCGGATGATGCCGAGTACACGCCCGATGGTGCCACCGAAACGATTCCTCTGATTAAAAACGTACATGCCGACAAGCAGAGCGAACGCACGAACGATACGGCCGAAATTTCCGATGAAGAGGCGTATGCCAAGCTCAAGGCAAAACGTGCCGAACGTCGACGCAAAAAGCTGATTCGACGCGGTATTGCCGCTGGCGTCGTAGGTGCCATCGCGCTCATTGCCATTGTCGCAACCCTGGTTATCAATGCGCAGCCGCAGGGCGCTAGCGGGCCTGTGACCGACATGGTGACCGAGGGCACGTTTACCACAACGGTCGAGGCGAAAGGCCAGCTCAAACCCATTTCGTCCTCAGTGGTCTCCCCTTCTGTCGACGGTACGGTCGATTCGATCAACGTGCAGGCAGGCCAATCCGTCAACGAGGGCGACGTGCTTATGACCATTAAAAACGACGAGCTCGATCGCAACGTTGCCGAGGCGCAGCGTGCAGTTGCAGCCGCCCAGGAAGACCTCACCAACGCGCAGAAAGCCGCCGCTGTCGCGCAGGCCACCCCAACGACGGACGTCGATGGAGCTTCCGCAGCGGCTGGCGTCTCCGCCGCATCAGCGGACACGAACGCCGTATCGGCCGCGCAGCGCAGCCTCGCATCGGCCCAGGCAAACCTCGACCAGGCGAACGCCAAGGCCGCCAGCCGTACGGTCACGGCCCCGAGCTCGGGTAGCATCGTGGAGCTCAACGCCAAGGTGGGCGCCACGGTAACAGGCGGCATGATCATGGGCGAAAGCGATACAAGCGGCGGCAAGCAGTGCATGCAGATTGCCGACCTGTCCAAGATGAAGGTGACCGTGCAGGTGGGCGAAAAGGATATCGCCAAGATCGCCGTGGGCCAGAGCGCCAACGTGACCTATCCAGCGTTTCCCGATATCGTGAGCCAGGGAACGGTCACGGCCATCGCCTCGGTGGCAAACTCCGACTCCAACTCCGGCGGCGGCAGCGTAACCTTTAACGTCGACATCCTCATCGAAGCACCCGACAGTCGCCTTAAGCCGGGTATGACTGCCGAGGTCTCGGTAGTGACCGAGAAGCTCGACGACGTGGTTATGGTGCCGACCATGGCGCTGATGACCGAAGATGGCGAGCACTATTACGTCAATCTGGCCACCGATTCGGAAGGCAAGAAGACGCGCCGCGTGAAGGTGACCGTCGTGACGCAAAACGACAACGAGGCTGTAGTCGGTAAGACGCAGGTCAAGCGCGACGACCAGGGCAACGAGATCAACCCAGACGTCCCGGTTACCAAGTTACGCGACGGCGACACCATCGTGACGGATACCGGCACAGGCATGACGGCAGACGGCGGCGACAATATGTCTGCCGACGAGGGCAAGTAATGCGTCCCGTCATCGACATCCGCAACGTGCACCGCATCTTTGAGAGCGAGGCCGGTTGCGCCCACATCCTGCACAACGTGAGCCTGGCGGTGAACCCCGGTGAGTTCGTCGCAATCACCGGCCCCTCGGGCTCGGGCAAGTCGACGCTCATGAACATCCTGGGCTGCTTGGACAAGCCGACGGCGGGTGATTATTTCCTGCAAGGGCTCAACGTCGCCGAGCTCGACGATGATGAGCTCACCGAGGTGCGCGCGCTGAGCATCGGCTTTGTCTTTCAGAGTTTTAACTTGCTGCCGCGTCTGACGGTGATCGAAAACGTCATGCTGCCGCTGTCCTACACCAATGTGCCGCGTAGCCAGCGCGAGATGCGCGCCGTGCACGCGCTGCAAGCCGTCACACTGCCGGTCGACCATTGGGACCACCGCATATCGGAACTCTCGGGCGGACAGATGCAGCGCGTCGCCATCGCGCGCGCCCTCGTCAACGACCCGCCCATCATTTTGGCCGACGAGCCAACGGGAAATCTAGACTCGACAACCGGGGCGCTCGTCATGGAAACCTTCCACAAGCTCCAGAAACGCGGCAAGACCATCGTACTCATCACGCATGACCCCGGCATCGCCGCCGAGGCCGATCGAGCCGTAACCATCCGTGACGGGCGAATCCATGACGGCGCATATGTCGCGCATACACCGAATACGTTACGCGGGGCCGTGAACGCCCTGCCCACGATTTCGACATCCACCAATCAGCCGAAGGGAGCGAAGGAATGAGCACCCGCGATCTTGTCCAAGAAGCCCTTCACTCGCTCGAGGCCAACAAGGGACGCAGCCTGCTCACCATCCTTGGCATCGTCATTGGCATCGCCTCGGTCATCGCCATGACTTCGCTCATCGGCGGCATCCAAAACAGCCTGGTCAACAGCCTGGGCCTCAATGCAGCCCGCATGGTAGAGATCTATTCGTCCCAAGAACTCACCGATTCGGATGTGGAAAAGCTTCGCAAACTGGTGCCGCAGATTGAGCAGATCGGCATCGTCGATAGCGCCTATTCCGAGTACAAGGTCGGGGATAAAAGCTATACCGTCATGGCACACGGCGTCGATAGCGACATGCTCGATGCCGTGGGCGCCAGCAAGCTCGTTGCGGGACGTGTCTATTCACAGGCAGAGTCTCAATCAGGCTCGCGCGTGGCGCTCATCAGCCGCGGCGGCGCCGATCAGCTTTACGGCAACGAACAGGACGCACTGGGGAAAACCATCAAGGTGTCCAACGGCGAGGTGCAGATTGTAGGCGTGATTGATGGCGGCAGCGACTCCATGGGCTCGCTCACGCTATATATGCCACGCGAAACCATCTCCGGCCTGTTTGGCGACGAGAATCCTTCATTCCCCAGCGTGACGGCACTTGCCGCCGAGGGCACAGACATGGACGAGCTCTGCAAGACCATCGAGTCTAAGGTGCGCGCGATGAAGGGCATCTCGGAGGATGATGAGTACGACAGCGTATCGGCGACCTCCATGAAAAGCGCCATCGATGCACTCAACTCGTTTATGGGCGCCTTCTCGCTCATCATGGGCGCTGTCGCCAGTATCTCACTGCTTGTCGGCGGAATCGGCATTATGAATATGATGCTTACCAACGTGACTGAGCGCATCCGCGAGATCGGTATTCGCCGTGCCTTGGGCGCCAGTCGCCGCGATATCACCGCGCAGTTTTTGGCCGAGTCCTCGGCGCTGTGCGTCACCGGTGGCCTGCTGGGTGTCCTGATTGGCTATCTGCTGGCCTGGGGCCTCGCGATGTTTGCCGCAGGATCAGGGGTTCTCAACGAGCTCGGTGCCAGTGGGGAGATCACACCGAGCTTTTCAATCGCCACGGTGCTGCTGGCCTTCGGCGTCTCCGTCGGCATCGGCGTGATCTTTGGCTTCTACCCCGCTCGCCGCGCGGCAAAGCTCAACCCGGTGGAGTGCCTACGCTACCAGTAAGCCACCACCAACAAGTTGCGGCGAATTAGGAACCGTTTGGGGGTGCGGACGCCGGAAACGTAGAGATCGGCCTCGCCGAAGTCGGCCTGGGCCCGGCAGGGCCTGCGTCAGCATTGCCAAAAACGCCTATCGAAAGGGCGAATCCTTCTTGACAGAACTACAGGAACACCCCCCACGCGGGCGGGAGGGCGCGCAGGCGCGGCGAGCGCCTAGCGCGCGAACTCCCGTAAGAGCGCATCTTCCACTTCCCGAAGCGAAAGGGCCCCGCCTCCCTCGGCGGGACGGGTGACCACGACACAGCGCGCTCCCACGGCGCGCGCTGCGGCGAGCTTCTCGGCCGTGCCGCCTACGGTTCCCGAGTCCTTGGTCACAAGCCACTGGGCGCCCACCTGCCGAAGCATCGCCTCGTTGAGCTCGCGGGTGAAGGGCCCCTGCATGCCGATGACGTGCGACGGCGAAAACCCCGCGTCGATGCACTTCGTTATAGCACCGGGCAGCGGGAGCACACGCACGAAGAAGCGCTCCGCGAAATCGGCGACGTGTGTGTAGGGAGCAAGCTCCTTGCTCCCCGTCGTGAGAAGAACGCGACCCGGGTTCTCGGAGAGAAAGCGCGCCGCGCAGGCGATCGACGCGACCGGCACGACGCCTTTGGGCAGCGCCTCGACCGGGCGCGCAAGGCGCAGGCATCGTGCACCCACGGCGAGCGAAGCGGCCCGGATGTTGTCGCTTGCGAGCGTAGCGAAGGGGTGCGTGGCGTCGACGACGATACGCGCGCCGGAAAGCTCGCGCTCCATGTCGGCATCGTCGAGCCTGCCCGCATGCACCTCGATGCCCGGAAGCTCACCCAAAAGCTCGCCTCCGTACTCGGTTGCCGCGTAGGCACGGGCGGGGATGCCCGCCCCGCTCGCCCATTCACACAGAAGGCGGCCCTCGGTGGTGCCGGCGAAGATGCGCAGCGCCGGCACGGATGCAGGGGCCGTCACTTCGCGCCACCCGTGCGCGTGATCTGGTAGAGCAGCGCGTTCATAATGGCCGCCGCCACGGTCGAGCCGCCCTTGCGACCCCTCGCGACGATGGCCGGCACGCGTCGCGCGAGTAGCTCCTCTTTCGCCTCGACCACGTTCACAAACCCGACCGGCACCCCAACGACGAGCGCGGGCGCGATCTTCCCCGCGTCCATGAGCTCGGCGAGGCGCAGAAGTGCTGTGGGAGCGTTGCCGACGGCCACGATGAGCGGACCCTCGATGCGGCAAGCTTTGTCCATGCTCGCAACGGCGCGAGTCGTGCCCGCGGCGCGCGCAGCCGCGGCGACATCAGGGTCGGCCATGTAGCACACGGCCTTGCAGCCGAGCTTCGCGAGCGCGGGCTTGCTTATGCCTGCGAGCGCCATGTTCGTGTCGGTGAGCACCGTGGCCCCTGCACGCAGAGCGTCGAGCGCACAGTGCGC
This sequence comes from uncultured Collinsella sp., assembly GCA_938023705.1. Taxonomy (GTDB): domain Bacteria; phylum Actinomycetota; class Coriobacteriia; order Coriobacteriales; family Coriobacteriaceae; genus Collinsella. The sequence goes on along the minus strand of CALJDJ010000100.1, from coordinate 29,642 downwards.
AGCGTCATGGGTGAACACGAGGGAATCGGCGTACGAGAAGTCGGCAGTGGTGTGGATGACGCGTTTAACGACGGGCCCTTCGAGCGGCGGGAACGTGCGGCTGCCGAGCTCTTCGGTGATGATCTCGAAGCTGCGCCGCTCGATGTCGCCGGGCGCCATCTCCTTGGAATCCATCTAGTACTCCACTCCTTCCCTTGCACATATCCCCTGAGAGTAGGGGTGTTTCTCGCACCGCATCTCGGTTATGTAGTCGGCCTTCTCCACGATTTTGCGGGAAGGCGCGCGCCCGGTGAGCGCTACTTCGACGCCACGCGCGGACATATCGAGCGCGCGGTCCACGAGCGCCTCGTCGACAAGCCCCTTCGAAAGCGCGTCGAGCGCCTCGTCGAGCACGAGCAGCCCCTCCTGAGCGCCCTCGAGCTCGGCGAGCGCGGAAGCGAGGTTCCCATCGTGCAGCTCGCACGTCGCGGCAAGTTCTTCCGACGTCATCGACCAGGTAAACTTGTCCGACACCTTCCCCGCGAACAAGGGCACGCCGAAATGCTCGGCGAGCAGGCGCGCCTCCCCGCTTTCGCCGTCTTTCAGGAACTGCACGACGACGACGCGGCGGCCTGCGGCGAGCATGCGAAGGGCGAGGCCCATCGCCGCCGTGGTCTTGCCTTTGCCGTCGCCATGATACACGTGGATCATACGCCCTCCTCGATAATGCGGTAGACATACTCCATGTCAAGCGCCCCGCGCACGACGTCGGCCAGGCGGTCGAACTCGCGCGCACGGTGATCGGCTGCGGACGCTGCGCCCGCAGCACCCACGACGCTCTCGGGCAGGCCGCGCATGCGCGCGAGCGAGCGCGCGAGAGCGAGCGCCACCCCCGGTTCGTCGAACAGGCCGTGGAGATAGGTTCCGAACACGTTTCCGCAGGCCGCGCCTTCTGGTTTGCCGCCAATCGTGCCCGCAGGGGCGCAGGAGACGGTCGTTTCGCCGTCGTGAATCTCGTACCCGCGCGCCGTCATGCCGTTCCACACCGAGAACGCGCCTTGGGCGCCCGTGATGCGCAGCTCCGACTGGGCGAGGCGCTTTTCCTCCTTGAACACCGTACTTGCAGGGATGAGCCCGAGCCCGCGCGCGGTGCCAGCGCCTTCCCTGCCGTGCGGGTCGGAAAGCTCGTCTCCCAAAAGCTGGTAGCCTCCGCATATGCCGAGCACCGGCGTGCCCGCGCCCGAAAGCGCGCGTACACAGGCTCCGATGCCGCTAGCCGCAAGCCAGCGCGCGTCGTCGAGCGTGGTCTTCGAGCCGGGAAGCACCACCAGGTCGGGTCGGCCCAGATCGGTCGTCGAGGAAACGTAGCGCACGCCCACGCCGGGCACGCGCGAAAGCGGGTCGAAGTCGGTGAAGTTCGACAGATGCGGAAGACGCACGACGGCGACGTCGATGACGCCGCGCGCCTCGCGGGCAGATAGGCGCGGCGCGAGCGAGTCCTCGTCGTCCAGGTCGAGCGTAAGATACGGCACGACCCCCACGACGGGAACCCCGCACATCTTCTCGAGCGGGGCCAAACCCGGGCGCAGGATTTCCACATCGCCGCGGAACTTGTTCACCACAAGCCCCCGCAAAAGCGCGCGGTCCTCGGGCGCAAGGAGCGCGACCGTGCCGTAGAGCTGGGCAAACACCCCGCCCGGGTCGATGTCGCCCGCGAGCAGCACGGGGGAGGACACGGCGCGCGCGAGCCCCATGTTGACGATGTCGTTTTCGGCAAGGTTGATTTCGGCGGGGCTGCCGGCGCCCTCGATGACGATGACGTCGTTTTCCTCCGCGAGCGAATCGAACGCCTCCAAAATCTGCGGCATGAGCGCCTTCTTTCGCGCGAAGTAGTCCCTCGCAGCGAAGGCTCCCTGCGCCTTGCCGGCCACGATGAGCTGGCTTCGGTGGCCGCTTTCGGGCTTGAGCAGGATGGGGTTCATGCGCACGTCGGGCGCGATGCCGCACGCCTCGGCCTGCATGATCTGGGCGCGCCCCATCTCGAGCCCGTCGGCCGTGACACCGCTGTTGAGTGCCATGTTCTGGCTCTTGAAGGGAGTCACGCGCAGGCCGTCCTGCGAAAGTACGCGGCACAGCCCAGCCGCAAGCAGGCTCTTCCCCGCGTTCGACATGGTGCCCTGGATCATGATGGGCTTCGCCCTACCCACGGGTATCGACCTCCTTCGCCGAGCCTCGGCCATCCGCGCCCGCCATAGCGCCGCTGCAAGAAGCGCCGCCCCGTTCGTCGGGTTCGCCTTCGCCCGATGCGCCTTCCGCCCGAAGCGCACGGCTGAACGCCATCGCAAGCCGGGCATTCTCCTTGCGCGTGCGCACCGCGACGCGGCACCAGAAACGGGACAGTACCGAAAACGAGTCGCACGTGCGGACCAAAACCCCCTGTTTATACAGGCGCTCGGGGATGTCTTTCGCCGGCGTGCGGACTAAAAGGAAGTTCGCATCCGACGGCACGACGGAAAGCCCGAGCGAGGAGAGCTCATGGGAAAGCCAAGCTCGCTCGCCCGCCAATACATCGCGCGTGCGCGAGACGTATTCAACGTCCTCCAGGGCGGCGATGCCCGCGGCCTCGGCGACCGAGGAGACGGGCCACGCCTGCCCCGCCCGGCGAATCCCCTCGATGAGTTGGGCGTTTCCGCTGATCAGATATCCCAACCGCAACCCCGCCATTCCGTAGAGCTTGGTGAACGCGGAGAGCACGGCCACATGGCGCGAACACGCGGCGCGTGCGGCCACGCTCCTTTCGCGGGCGTCGGGCGCAAATCCGAGAAAGCACTCGTCCACGACGAGCAGCGCGCCCACCTGCTCGCAGCGGCAGGCCGCAGCATCGATCACACGGGGGTCGACGAGGCGCCCCGTCGGGTTGTTCGGATTGCAGAGGTACGCCACGTCTCTCGGCCCCTCGATCGCGCGGGCGAAGGAGGCAGGCACGTCGAAGTCGTCCGCTTCGGAGAGCGGGAACTCCTGCACGCATGCGCCGTAGTACGATGCCGCCTCCGCATATTCAGAGAACGTCGGCGCGCACACGACGAGGCGTTTCGAGCGCACCGCCGCGGCGAGCCGCCAGATGATGTCGGACGCGCCCGCGCCGCAGACGATAGTATCTTCGGGAATGCCCTGGTCGCGCGCTAGCGCGCGACCGAGGGCGAGGCTTTCCCTATCGGGGTAGGCGTCGATTCGAGAAAGCGCCTTGCAAGCTGCGGCGACGGCGCGCGGCGAGGGGCCTGCCGGATTCACGTTCACCGAGAAGTCAATGAGGTCGGAGGCACCCCCTTCGCAAGCGATGCCGAGCGATTGCGCGCTGCCCCCATGCGTGCGGGCGCGCAGGATTCCCCCGGCAGCCCGGGGCGCGGCGTGGTCTTTCCTCATGCCATCGCCCCCACGGCGAGCACGACCGCCGCGCGCGCGGCGCCGAAGACGACGAGCGCGCATACGGACGCGGCGAGCATGAGCCTTGTCGCCCGGGCGATGTCGCCCCACTCGATTTCGCGGGACGCGTCGCCTATCGTCGGTTTCTCAACGAGCTTGCCGAAATACACCGCGGGTCCTGCCAGGCGCAGTCCGAGCGCACCCGCGCACGCCGACTCGGTCTGCGCCGCGTTCGGGCTCGCATGGCGACGCCTGTCGCGGCGCCAGATGCGCGCCGCCCCGCGCGCGTCGAGCCCGACGATCGGGCACACGGCGATCATGAACAGGGCCGATAACCGCGAGGGAATCCAGTTCACCGCATCGTCGAGGCGCGCCGAGGCGCAGCCGAAGTCGATGTAGCGCTCGTTTTTGTAGCCCACCATGCTGTCGAGCGTGTTCACCGCCTTGTACGCCATGCCCAAAGGCGCACCCCCGATCATAAGGTAGAAAAGCGGCGCGATGACGCCGTCGCTCGCGTTCTCCGCCACCGTTTCCACGGCGGCGCGCGCGACGCCCTGCTCGTCGAGAACAGACGTGTCGCGTCCCACGATGAGCCCGACAGCTTCACGCGCCGCGACAAGGCCGCCCCTCGAGAACGCACGGGCCACGGCCAGGCTCTGGCGGCGCAGCTCGCATGCCGCGAGAATCTGATAGCTCGCCCATGCCTCGGCCACGAAGCGCAGGCCGGAGTGAACCATGCCGCAAAGATGCAGGATTCCCCAGGTCAAAAGCCCACACGCAAGCGGAAGCGCCACGGCGAGCACAAGTCCTGCGGCGCGCGTGCCCGCGGACGTTTGCGGGAATGCGCGCCGCAGGCGGCCTTCGGCACACGTGATCGCGCGCCCCATGGCGACGACGGGATGGGGAAGCCAGCGCGGGTCGCCGAAGGCAAGGTCGGTCGCGAACCCGGCGGCGACGGCAAGAATCGTCATCACCGGGCATCGCCCCCCGAAGCGGGGCGAACGTCGCGAAGGCAGCGCCCATCCCAGGTGGCGGCCCATGCGCCGCCCGGCTCGGTATGCACGTCGAAGTATCCAATTTTCGGGACAGCTAGCTCGGAGAGCAATGCTTTCACGGTACCCGCGTGAACGACGAAGACGGCGCGCCCACTCCCCTGGACGCGCTCCGATTCGCACGCCTCCCGAAACGCCGCGACGACGCGGCGGGGGAAATCGCTCTTGCCCTCGCCATGCGGGCAGCGCGTCTCGCACCAGGAGTCTACCCAAGCGCGGTAGCGCGCATCCTCTTTAAGCTCGGCGGCGCTTCGCCCCTCGAAGTCGCCGAAATCCATCTCGCGCAGACCGGGGCACGCAATAAACTCCGCGTTCGGGAAGAGGATGCGCGCCGTCTGGTCGGTGCGGGCCATGCCGCTCGTGATAACACGGAACACGTCACGATAGCACGCGAGGTCGCGCAAAGCGCGCTCACCCGCGCTCGACAGGGGCTCGTCGGTGCCCGCCCCGCTGTAGCGATGGTCTTCCGTGCCCGCCGTGGCACCATGGCGCACGAAGACGACTTCCAAAGGCGCGCCCGCACCCTGCGCCCCTCGAGGCGCATCGACAAGGTTTCCTTTGATGACCTGGGGTATCCCGCACGTCATGCGCACGACGACATCGGCGCGCGCAGCGAGCGCGCATCCCAGGCGCCCCGCGCGCTCGCGCCATTGGGCGTCTTCCGCACGCATAGGGATGACCCCCGAGCCGACCAAGGACAGAATCACTACGTCGAAGCCGATCAGCCGCTCGAGCGCCCGGTCAGCGTCGAGCGCGCGTACGAGTTCCTCAGCACGGTAAGCGACACGGCCGGCAAAAGCCGCGGGCACGCCGCCCTCCGCAAACTGCGCCGCGTCGACGAAATCGTCCGCCGCGAACCCGAGCTTTTCGCGCACGAAGGTCCTCTTCCCCGAATGCGCGCCACCTACCACGAGCATCATAGGAGCATGCCCCCCGCCACCAGCATGGCAAGCATCGCGAGCTCGGCCCATTGCAGAAACCATCCGGCCAAATCCCCCGTCACCCCGCCGAAGCGGGACAGGGCAACATGGCGGTACCACGCGAGCGCCAAAAGCCCCGCCACAGCCATAAGGGCGCCGACGGCCTGAGCGCACGCGACCATCCCTGCAGCCGAAGCCGCAGCGAAAGCGCAAAGCGGCACGACGATCGCCGCGCGCTTCTTCGCAGGCGAGAGCCCCGCGGCCATGCCGTCCGCCCGCGCGGCAGGCCAGCATTCAACGGCGAGCCCCGAAAGCGAGCGGGAGAACACGAGAGAGCACAGAAGCGCGAGGAACGCCCCCGCCGTAAGCGACAGCGCGGTGAAAAGGGAAAACTGCAGAATAAGGTACACAACAACACCGATGACCCCGAAGGCGCCCGCTCGCGGGTCGTGCATGATCTCGAGCTTTCGCTCGCGCGGGGCCCAACTTGCAAGCGCATCGGAGGTGTCGCAGAGCCCGTCTAGGTGGATGCCTCCCGTCACCGCCACAGGCAGCGCCACGAGCACGGCCGCGACGATGGTCGCGGGCACGCCGAGCAAGTTCGCCACGTACCCCCACGCCGTCATGAGGAAGCCTTCCGCAAGGCCCACCAGGGGAAACGCGGCAAGCGCATGGGTTGACCCGAAATCGGTCCAGGCCGATTTCGGGACGGGGATGCGCGAGAACGTTCCGAACGCCGCGCCGATTGCCTCTACTATCTTCACCTTGTAGGTCCTTCGCCTTTCATCCACACGGGAATCCCGCATACCACTTCGACTGCGCGGTCGGCCAGCGCCGCCACACCCGCGTTCACGCGCGCGAGCGCGCGCCTCCATGCCTCGGTCCCTTCATCGTAGCGCATCCCATCGGCGAACACGTCGACGGTGACCACCACCGTATACGAAGCGGCCTGAGCGAGCCGTTCAATGCCTCCGAGCACCTCGCGCGCCGCAGCGTCGGGGTCACGCGGGGACAAGCCGCCTTCCGCGAAGAGCTCGTTCGCAACCAGGTTGCCCACGTCCTCCAAAAGAAGCGTGCAGCCGCGCGGAAGCCCGGGCACTGCGGCGCCCACGTCACGCGTGCACTCGAGGGTAGAAAACCCCTTGCCCTCGCGCAGCGCCCGATGGCGCGCGATGCGGCGGGCGCCCTCTTCCCCGAAGGGCTCCATCGTTGCCAGGTACACGCGGGGGCCGTCGTGCCCGAGGCACAGGGACTCGGCGTAGGCGCTCTTGCCGCTCGCGGCGGCGCCGATGACGAGTGTCACCGTCATTTCCCGGCCTCGAAATGCTCGTAAGCAGCCATGCCAGTCGCCGTGAACGTCTTCCCATCCCGGTACACGCGCAACGCCGAATCCAGAAGGGGCAGATACGCCATGGCGCCCGCGCCCTCGCCCAAGTGCATGCCTGCGTCGAGTGGTGCCTTTATGCCGAGCTCGCGAAGGAGCTCCTGGCTTGCGGGTTCGCTTGATGCGTGGGTGCCCACGAGGTAGCCCAAGGCGTTGGGGCACAGGCGCGCCGCGCACAGGGCCGCCGTGCAGGATATGACCCCGTCGAGGAGCGCCGGCGCCTTCGAGGCCGCGGCCCCCAGGTAGAAGCCACACATCGCCGCGATGTCGAAGCCGCCCACCTTCGAGAGCACGTCGATCGGGTCGGCGGGATCGGGCGAGTTCGCGTCGATAGCGCGCTCGACCACGTCGCGCTTGCGCGCGAGCGATGCGTCCGAGAGCCCCGCGCCGCGCCCGACGAGGCTCCGCGCGTCCGCCCGGATGAGCACTGCGGCCACCGCCGCCGAGGTGGTCGTGTTGCCGATGCCCATCTCGCCCGAGGCCAGAAGGCGCACGCCGGCGCGGGCAAGCCCGCACGCGACGGCGATACCGACCTCGATCGCGCGCACGGCCCCATCGCGAGACATAGCGGGGCCGTGCGCGATGTTGCCGCTCCCCCGCCGCACGTTCGCGCGCACCATGCGCGCGTCTTCTATACCCCGGGCCATACCCACGTCGACGGGCACGACCTCGGCACCCGCGAACGCCGCCATGCGGCAGGCGCTCGTGGCCCCCTCGCACATGTTGCGCGCGACGGCTCGCGTCACGTCTTGCCCGCTTTGCGACACGCCTTCGGCAACGACCCCGTTGTCGGAGAAGAATACCGCGAGCGCACGGGGAAACTCGGCCACCTCGGCGCTCCCCTGAGCTGCGGCGATACACGCGACGGCGTCTTCAAAGTCGCCCAATCCCCCCAAGGGGTGCGCGATGGAATCCCACGCGGCGTACGCGGCGGCGCGGGCACACTCGTCTGCGGGCGCGATCCGGGAGAGCGTGGCTTCGAGCACGGCGCCCGGCGCCGACGAGAACGCACGCTCGACTTCCTCGCGGATGCAGGCAAGCGCGGTTTCGGTTGCTTCAGCCATGCAGTCTCCTCTCTACGAACGACGCTGCGGCAGACGCGAACGCGCGCGCAACGTCGGGGTTCGCAGGATAGTACACATGCGGGAAGCCCGCCACCAGGGACGGGGTAGTCGTCATGCACGGCCAGCCCTTGTCGCGCCGGGGCTTCTGCGCCCAGAAGTCGCCGCCCGGGCAGGCGGACTGCCAGTAGTGGAACTCGTGCGCGCGGATGCGTGTGCCGCGCGGCCCGTAGAGCCCGTCGCGTTGGGAAGTGAGCTCCACGTACCCGAAATGGGACAGCCTTCCCCCGTTCTCGCTTGCGCCCTCAAGGGCGCCCGCAACAGGCCAGCGCCGCCCCTCGCTATCGGCGATTTCGCGCTGCAGGTACAGAAACCCACCGCATTCGGCGACCGTCGGCATGCCGGATTCCACCGCGCGCCGCACCGCCTCGCGCATCGGCGCGTTCTCGGAGAGCTGCCGCGCATGGAGTTCCGGGTAGCCGCCCCCCAGATAGAGGGCGCTTGTCCCCCGGGGCAACTCGCTATCACACAAGGGGCTGAAAAAGGCCAGCTCGCAACCCAGGTCCTCGAGCGCGCGCAGGTTCTCCTCGTAGTAGAACGAGAACGCCTCGTCACGCGCGACGGCGACGATGGGCCGCGCTCCCGCGATCGGCTCCAACCGGTAAGGTTCCTCGCGGATATCGGGTGCCGTCACCGCTATTTCGAGCAAGCGGTCGACGTCGACGCTCTTTTCCACCAGCTCGGCCATCTTGTCGATGCGCGCGGAGAGCTGCTCGACCTCGTCGGCGGCCACAAGCCCCAGATGCCGGCTTTCGAGCGAGAACGCCTCGTCGGCGGGGATATTCCCCAAAACCGCGACGCCCGTGTGCTTCTCGATCGCAGGCGCCGCGTAGGCGCAGGCAGCGGCGCTCGTCTTGTTCAGCACTACGCCGCGCACGTTCGCACAAGGCAGGAACTCGGCAATGCCGCGGATTACGGCGGCGAGCGATAAAGACGCCCCGCGCCCGTTCACCACTAAAACGACCGGCGTTTCCGTGTCGCGCGCAACCTGGTAGCTGCTCGCGTCGGCCACGCCGGGCGCCATGCCGTCGTAGAAGCCCATAACCCCCTCGAGCACCGCGACATCCGCGCCCGCGGCGCCGCGTGCGAGCAGGGCGCGCAGCGTCGGGGCGTCGGTGAAGAAGCCGTCTAAATTGCCCGAGCGCGCACCCACGACGCGGCGATGAAAGAGCGGGTCAATGTAGTCGGGTCCGCATTTGAAGGCCGCGCATGCAAGGCCGCGACGCGCGAGCGCGCGCAGGAGCGCGCACGTGACGACCGTCTTGCCGCTCCCGCTCGAGGGCGCAGCGACCATGAAGCGCGGGATGGACGTGCTCACCGGGCGCCGCCTTCCCCACCTGCGGCGTTGCAGTTAGCAAGCGAGACCACCTCAACGGATGGTTTCCCCTCGGCAGAGGGGTCCTCCCCGACAGGTGACTCAACAAGCGCCCCGACATCGGCAAGCTCCTCGGCATCCGCGCCCGCACCACGCGCGCTGACGAGGAACACGGGGTTTTGCGCCTTCATAAGATGGTGCGAGCCTACAGCCTCGGCGCGGGCGGCCGACACCTGGCACGCCTCGAACTCCTTAAAGCGCGAACCCGAGAGGAGCGCGCACGCCTCGGTGAGCGTCTCAACGGTGACGCATGGCACGCACAGGCGAACCTGCGAGTTCTTCTCGAGCGCCGCCTCCACGATGGAGGGAAGCTCGCCCGCGCTCCCGCCGACGAACACGGCGTCGGGGTCGGGCAGTTTCGCGAGCGCTTCGGGGGCGACACCGGGGACCGCATGCACGTTGCCGCACCCGAATGCATCCGCGTTCTCTCGGATGAGCCGCACGCCGGCCGCGTTGCGCTCGACCGCCCATACCGACCCCGCTCGCGCGACGAGCGCCGCCTCGATCGACACGCTCCCCGTGCCGGCGCCGACATCCCACACGGTGTCGGTCGCGGTAAGGCGCAGCTTCGCGAGCGCGACGGCGCGCACCTCCTGCTTGGTCATGGGAACGTCGCCGCGGATGAAGAGCTCGTCGGGAATGCCCGAGGAAGCGTACGGCCAGCGGGGGCTCGCGGCGTGGAATGCGCCCGCAGAGTCCGCCACGAAAGAAGCCGCCGCGGGCGCAGATGCGCCAGCCGGCGCCTCGGAGGCTGCACTAGAGTTCGCAGGCGACCCGGCGCAGCCTGCGAACTCGATAAGCATCACGTTCAAGTCGTCGAACGTCTGACCTGCGATTTCACTTGCGGTCGCGCAGGTAATGCGCTCGTCGGGGTACGACAGGCGCTCGGCCACCGTCACGCGCGCGTCCTCGAAGCCCGCCTGCACAAGCTCGCCCGAAAGCCGCGAGGGGTCTTCCCCGCCCGACGTGGCGAGGAAGAGCTCACCTGCGCGCTCGGCCTCGGCCACGATGTCGCACGCCACGCCGTGAGCGCTCACGAAGCGCCAATCCTGCCATGGACGCGCGAGGCGCGCGGCGAGATACGACGCTGAGCTTATGCCGGGAATGACGCGCACGTCCACCTGCGCGTCGCCGGAGAGCGCCTCCACCAGGCGGCGCGCGCCGCTGAACAGCCCCACATCGCCCGTCATCACGACCACGGCGCGCTGCCACGACGCCGCATCGGTGAGCGCGGCGACGATGTCCGCCGTCTTAACGAGCTCGCATCTCACCACGTCGGGCGGCACGTCGATGCCGACAAGTGCGCGATGAGCGCCGATGACCACGTCGGCGATGTCGATCGCGTCGAGCGCCGCGCGCGAGAGCAAGTCGGGGTTTCCGGGCCCCGCCCCGATGATCGTTACCTTTCGCATGGAATCTCCCGATACCCGCGCGGCGTGACCATACGGCCGCCTACGCGCTTCGTGTCCGCGTTGCCGACGAACACGGTGGTGAACATGTCTGCATCGAACTCCCCCAGCTCGGAGAGCCTGCACATACCCGACTGCTGCCCCTCGCGCCCGATGTTGCGCACCCAGCCGCAGAGCGTGTCGGGGGCCTTCCATTCGAGCATAATCTTCGCCGCGCGCGAGAGCCTGTCGGCGCGCTTTCTGCTGCGCGGGTTGTACAAACAGATGCAGAAGTCGGCGCTCGCCACGGCGGCGAGCCTGCGCTCGATGACCTCCCACGGCGTGAGCAGGTCAGAGAGCGACACGACCGCGAAATCGTGGGCAAGCGGGGCGCCGAGCACCGCCGACCCGCTCTGAGCCGCGGTGGCCCCGGCGATAACTTCCACGTCTACATCGGGGTAGTCCTCCGCAAGCTCCAGCACGGGGCTCGCCATGCCGTACACGCCCGCGTCACCGCTGCACACGAGCGCCACGGCTTCTCCGCTCTGCGCGCGCGAAAGCGCCAGGCGGCACCGTTCGACCTCGTGCATCATCGGCGTCGCGAGATGCGCCGCGTCGGGCACGGCGGCGAGCGCGAGCTCCACGTATTTCGTGTACCCCACAACGATGTCGGCCGCCTCGAGCGCGCGCCGAGCCGCAATCGTCATGCCGTCGGGGCCGCCCGGGCCAATCCCCACCACGAAGAGCTTTCCCATCACCGCTCCTTAAACGAAAGTTCGATAGTTACCTTGGAAAACGCGACGGTCACGCCGCCGTGAGCGAGCTTCGGGAAGAAAAGTTTGCCCCCGCCCGCGAGCGCCGCGCGCTCGCACACGTTGTCGACCCCCACCGTCGCGCGCACGAAATCAGATGGCGAAACGCTGCCTTCGACCTGCGACAACTCCTCTGCGGAATACGTCGCGAGCGGGATACTGCGCGCGTGGCAGAAGGCGAGCAGACCCTCCTCGCGCGCCTTAACGTCGATCGTCGCCGCCTCGCGCACGGCCGAAGGCGAGATGCCCGCCTGCCCGCACGCGAGAAGAAACGCCTCCCCGATCGCTTCGGTGCACGCACCGCGACGGCACCCTATGCCCGCAACGATGCAGGGTAAGACAAGGTGAAGCGGCTCGGGCGCAGGCGCCTGCGCCCGCACGCCCGCCGGCTTCCCCGTCACACCGGCGGGCACGACCTCGCCCGTTGTCTCCGCCGCGCGAACGGACGCACCTGCATTCGCGCCAGCGAACGGCGACACGACGATATCGGCCCGAGCGCGGTCGGACGCAATGTCAACCCCCTCAGGCGGCTGTCCCGAAATCGGCATGTCGGAATAGAGCGCCACGCGCCCGCCCGAAAGCAGCCGCGCCGACACTCGCTTGATAGCCTCGGGATTCGAAACGGCGAGCCCAGCACAGCGCGCCCACGTATCCACCGCCCACACGCCGCGGACGTCGGTCGCCGTGGTGATGACGGGGATGGCCCCTGCCGCGCGTGCCACAGTTTGCGCAAGCTCGTTCGCACCGCCCAAATGCCCCGACAAAAGCGAGACGGCAAAGCGCCCCGCCTCGTCGATCACCACAACCGCGGAATCGTTTGCCTTCGAGGCGACATGCGGCGCGATCGCCCGCACGGCGATGCCCGCCGCGCCCACGAACAGAAGCGCGTCCGACGCTTCCCACGCGAGCGCCGTCCATGCGCGCAGGTCGGCCTTCCCCTCGCCGAACCCGCGCGAAACGGAAACGTTCCAGCCAGGGTCATCTTCACCTGTCTGCGCGCAATCGGAAAGCGCGCGTGCGGTGCGCTCCGCCAACGCATACCCCCTCTCAGTGAACCCTATGCAGGAAACCCTCATCTAGCGCACCACCATCGTCGAGAAGTAGCTGCCCCGATCGGGCACATCGTCGAGCGAGCGGTACACGCGCTCGCCCGGAAGCCCACAGTCCTCTACGAGCTCGGCACCGTCGAAGGCGCCCTCCTCGCGAAGGATGCGCTTCGTGTCCGCAAGCGAGCGGCGCGCCTTCATGACCACCTTCGTCCCCGGCCAGCCGATTGCGCGGCGAACGTCATCGTAGCCGCCGGGCACGATGTGCAGAGGCGACGACATCTCGGGCGTGAGGTCGCGCTCGAGCGCCGCGGCGACCGCGCAGAAGCTCGGCACGCCGGGAATGGCGCGCGCCTCGAACCCGCGGGCGCGCACGTCGGGCGCTATGCGCTGGAAGGTGGCGTAGATGCTTGGGTCCCCCAGGTTCAGCAGCGCGACGTCGCGGGCCGCATCCAGGTGCGCGACAAGCTCGCGAACAAGCGAGGCATGCTCGGCCGCGCGGCGCTCGGCGTCGCGCGTCATCGAGAATCGCACGGGGATCACCGTCTTGCCTGTAAGGTCGACGGCGCCGCGCACAATGTCAAGCGCGACCATGACCCCGTCCGCCGTTTGCGGTGCGGCGATGACCGGACACGATTCGATTGTGCGGACGGCCTTGATCGTGAGCAGCTCGGGGTCGCCAGGCCCCGTGCCCACCCCGTACAGCACGCCTTTACTCATACGTCGCCCCCAATTCCCCGATAACAGCATCGGCGCCCGACGTGCGGAAAAGCTCGCGGCGCCCGGCGTCGAACACGACCGCGGCGATGTCGCATGCGCCCGCCGCGCGGCGGCGCAACCTGTCCTCGATTGCCGCAGCGAGCGAGGCGCGCACAGCGTCCCCCACGCCGGCGGCCTCGATTACCTCGAGCGCCGTCGTGGTCGTGACCGACGACATGATCTCGTGCACGGTCTTCGCGCCCGCGCCGGCCAAGGCCGCGTGGGCGGCCAGAATCTCCGCGCGGCAGTCGGCGGTACGCGAATGGGTGTCCATGATGCCGCCCGCGACCTTCACTAGCTTGCCGATGTGTCCCACAAGAAGGACATTGGTAAATCCCTCGCGAACGCAGCAATCAATCGCATCGCCCACAAAGTTGGAGATGAAGACCACCGGCGCACCGTTTAGGTGGAAATGCCCCGAGATGAACTGCCCGCCGTAGTTGCCGGGCGTGAGCACGACTCCGCGCCGCCCCATAGCCGCATGCTGCCGGATCTCGAGCTCGATGCTGTCGCGCAAGGCAGCGAGGCTGCGCGGCTCGACGATGCCCGTCGTACCCAGGATGGAGATGCCGTCCTCTATCCCCAGGTGCGGGTTGAAGGTCTTTTCGGCAAGGGCAACACCCTCGGGTACCGAAATCGTCACAGCAATATTTCCAGAAAAGCCGTGCGCGGCGCACACCTCGCGCACCGCCGAAGTGATCATCGCGCGCGGCGTCGCGTTGATGGCGGCCGCCCCCACCGGCTGCTCAAGCCCGGGCAACGTCACGCGTCCCACGCCCACGCCGCCATCGACGGAAACTTCCGATTCGCGCGCGGGCACGCCCTTGCTGCCCGCAGCGCCCGTGCCCGGCCCCGCATGTTCCACGAGCGCGTACACGAGCACGCCGTCGGTCACATCGGCATCGTCGCCTGCGTCCTTTCGCACGGCGCACTGGGCGCACCCCTCGCCGATGCATACGTCGACCACGTCCGTCTCGACGGGCAGCCCGCCGGGGGTGACGATCGACACGCGGCCCACGGTCTTTCGTGACAAGAGCATCTCGCAGGCCGCCTTCGCCGCGAGAGCGGCGCAGCTCCCCGTGGTGTAGCCGCAGCGCAGGCGGGTCGTCCCGGTATATATGTAGTGCTCGAAGGCCACGCTAGCTGCTCGCCTTCCGATACCCCGTGGCAAACGAAGGGTCGTAAAGCTTGCTGCGCTCGTACGACTCCGCTTGCGCGCCGTCGTGCGCAAGCCCGCCGCGAGCTCCGAGCACGCGGCCCACCACCACGAGCGCCGTGCGGTCGATGCCCTCTCGCGCGCCCGCATCGGCGAGCGTGCCCACTGTGCATCGCACCACGCGCTCCTCAGGCCAGGTCGCCTTATACACGAGCGCCGCCGGCTCGTCGGAGCTGCGGCCCGCGGCCAAAAGCTCGGCGGAAAGCTCGGCGAGCATACCCGAGCTCAGGAAGATGACCATAGTCGAGCCGCTTTCCGCCATGGTGCGCATGCCCTCGCCCGCAGGCATGGGGGTGCGCCCGGAAAGCCGCGTGATCACGACCGACTGGCTGATTCCCGGCAGCGTGTATTCCTGGCGAAGCGCCGCCGCGGCACCGCAAAAGCTCGACACGCCGGGCACCACCTCGTAGTCCACGCCGCGCGCGTCGAGCGCGTCCATCTGCTCCTGGATGGCGCCGTACAGGCACGGGTCGCCCGTGTGCAGGCGCACCACTTCCTCGCCCCGCGCATCTGCCGCGCACATCACGTCGAGCACTTCCTCCAAGGTCATGTGCGCGCTGTCGTAGACGATGCAGGATTCCTTGCACTCAGCGAGCAGCTCGGGGTTCACAAGGCTCCCCGCCCAAACGACCACGTCGGCCGCGTGCAGAAGGCGAGCCCCGCGCAGCGTGATAAGGTCGGCGGCGCCAGAGCCTGCGCCAACGATATGAATCATCCGAGCCTTCCCTTCCCGTTTCTCATCGCAACCGTTTACGCCGCCATTCGCGCAGCGGGCAAAACACGGCGCCTGCGGCAGCAATCGGCGCAAATACGCAGGCAGGAGGCGCAATGCCGCCCGCGCTGGCTTTGACACGTTCACAAGTGCCCACTATCATAGTAAAAGTTTCGGCAACGAGCATATGACAATCGGATAAAAGGAAATGACCGGCGCGGCGCCTGCACAGCCCGCGCTGGCTTGCGGAGGGAACCAGGTGGGAATCCTGGGCAAGGGACATTACTGTATAGGACGCGCGGGCGAACCGCCTCGCGCCCCAAGCCAGACTGCTTCGCCTTTTCCTCACGGCATCGCCGTGGCGTTAGCTCCTTGTGAACCCCGAGGGGTGCGCTTTTCTTTCGCTTGTGCCGACAAGCAACTGTCGCCGGGGGACCGGCAAACCGAGGAAAGGAAAAACCATGTCCGACCAGATGTCACGCCGCGGCTTCATGGGCGCCGCAGCAACCGGAGCCGTCGCGCTCGCCGGAGTCGCGCTCGCGGGCTGCTCCAACACCTCCGCGAGTTCCGAGAAATCGAGCGAAAAGGGGAAGGCCGCGAAGCCGGTCATCCTCGTCACGAGCTTCGGCACGAGCTACAACGACTCGCGCCACATCACCATCGGCGCCATCGAAGACGCTATCCGCGAGAAGTACTGGCAGGACTACGACATCCGCCGCGCCTTCACCGCGCAGATCATCATCGACAAGCTGAAGAAGCGCGACGGCATCACGATCGACAACATGACCGAGGCGCTTGACCGCTGCGCGGAAGACGGCGTGAAGGAAATCGTCGTGCAGCCGACGCATCTCATGGCTGGCCTGGAATACGCCGACGTGAAAGACGAGCTCGACAAGTACGCCGACAAGTTCGACAAGATCTCGCTCGGCGACCCGCTGCTCACCTCCGACGACGACTACAAAAAGGTGGCCGCAGCCATTAAGGAGAACATGGCGTCCTTCGACGACGGCGAGACGGCGCTGTGCCTCATGGGCCACGGCACCGAAGCCGATTCCAACGCCGACTATGCCAAGATGCAGGAAGTGTTCAAGAACGAGGGTTTGACGCAGTTCTTCGTCGGCACCGTCGAGGCTGAACCGACCTGCGAGGATGTTATCGCCGCCGCGAGCGCCGCAGGCTACAAGAAGGCCGTGCTCGCGCCGTTCATGGTGGTCGCGGGCGACCACGCGAACAACGACATGGCAGACGAGACCGACCCCGACAGCTGGGCTGCGAAGTTCGTGGCCGCCGGCTTCGAAGTGACGTGCCTGCTCCAGGGTCTGGGACAGAACGTCGCGGTCGACGACATCTACGTCTCGCACGTGGACGACGCCATCGCCAAGCTGTAAACTCGCCGCGCACGGGGGCGCCGGTCGCGTCCCCGTGCAACGGGCATGCGCCTTTCCCCGACTGACGACGCATGCCCGTTGCATTCGCATCCCGACCGCCACCGCACGGCGCGGGCGGTCGAAGCGATTGAAAGGAACCCCCTCCATGTTGAAGAAAACCCTCGTCTTCGCCCTGTCGGCGGCGCTTTGCGCGTTCTCGCTCGCCGGCTGCGCCGGAAATTCAATCGACAGCGCAAAGGCAAGCGATGCCGATTCCCAGGAAAAGACCGAACAGGCGGCCGATGCGCCCGCGGGCGCAAGCGCTGCCCCCATCACCGCCGACAAGGTGGCCGACGGCACCTATCCGATCACCGTAGATTCCAGCTCGAACATGTTCAGGATCGTGGACGCCCAGCTCATCGTGGAAAACGGCTCCATGCACTGCGTGATGACGCTTTCCGGCACGGGCTACGGCAAGCTCTTCATGGGCACGGGCGACGAGGCTGCCGCCGCGAGCGAGGCCGACTTCATCCCCTATGTGGAAAACGCGGAAGGCAAGTACACCTACGACGTGCCCGTTGATGCGCTCGACGAGGACACCGCCTGTGCCGCGTGGAGTATTAGAAAAGAGCAGTGGTACGACCGCACACTTGTGTTCGAATCCGCCGGCGTCGATCTGCGCGCCGACGCACTGAAGTAACGCCATGCGGTCGATTCTTCCCAAGGGGGAAAACAGGAAGCTCCACAGCATCGCGGCGCGCGCGATCGCCTGCGTTCTCGTCGCCCTGCTCGCGCTTCCCTTCGCGGGGTGCAGTGCGAGCCCGAACGCGACCGGTGGCACGGCGGGCTCTCAGGAATACACGGTGAGCGTCTCGCTTTCCGGCGGGTCAGGGCGCGCAAGCATCGCCTCACCCACCACAATTGTGAAGGATGGCGACACCTACACCGCGACCATCACCTGGTCGAGTTCGAACTACGACAAGATGACCGTCGACGGCGTGGACTACGCGCCCGTAAACGACGGCGGCAACTCCACGTTCGAGATACCCGTCACGCTCGACGAGGACATCGCCGTGTCGGCCGAGACCGTCGCCATGTCGACGCCGCACACCATCGACTACACGCTCCACTTCGACTCATCCACCATGAAGGAGAAATCGGGCGACGATGCAAGCGGCGGCTCCCCTGCGGGAACGGCTTCAAGCGCCGCGGCCGACTTCCACAACGCCGATTTGGGCTGCGGCTGGGAGCCGACGGGAGCGCTTCAGCTTGAATACGCCGAGCACTTCACTGTCGACGAGTTCGAAGGCGGCCTGCGGCTTATCTGCGTTTCGAACGGGGAGCGCTTCCTCGTGGTGCCGCAAGATGCGAAGGTACCTGATGGGTTAAGCTCCGACATCGCGGTCATAAGGCGCCCCGCCGACAAGGTGTACCTCGTGTCGTCGGCGACGATGTGCCTGGTCGACGCGCTCGATGCGAACGACAATATCTTAATGTCGGGCACGAAAGCCGACGATTGCTCGGTCGCGGGCTTCAAAAGCGCGCTCGGAAGTGGGGCGATCGCCTACGGCGGCAAGTACAGCGCGCCCGACTACGAGCGAATATCGGCCTCGGGCTGCACGCTCGCCATCGAGAACACCATGATCAACCACACGCCCGATGTGAAGGAAAAGCTGCAGAAGCTCGGGCTCGTCGTGCTCACCGAACAGTCGTCGAGCGAGCCCAAAGCACTCGGGCGCGTCGAGTGGATTAAGCTTTTCGGCGTCCTGTTCGACAAGGAAGACGAGGCCACGCACCTGTTCAACGAGCAGAAGGCCCGCGTCGAGCAAACGTCGGGGCTCGCGTCGTCAGGTAAAACCGTGGCGTATTTCTACATTAACTCGAACGGGGCCGCCGTCACGCGGCGGGCGGGCGACTACGTGGCGCAGATGATCGAGCTTGCAGGCGGCAGCTACGCGCTCGATGACGCGCAGACGGCGTCGACGTCAGGTTCGTCAGTAACGCTCGAAATGGAGCGCTTCTACGCGACAGCGAAGGATGCCGACATCATCGTCTACAACGGCACCATCGACGAATCGGTTGCCACCTTGAACGATTTCGTAGGCAAAAACGCGCTATTGTCGCAGTTCAAAGCCGTGAAGAACGGCAACGTCTGGGTCACAAGCGCCGACATGTACCAGCAGATGACTTCTACCGCCGACATTATCGACGAGCTGCACGGGGCGTTCACCGGCGATGACGCGAGCGACTTCCATTATCTGAGGAAGCTCGGTTAGCGCCATGAGAAGCCGGCTTTCCATGGCATACGACGAATCGGGGCGCGCCGCGCGGTGTCGCGTCGTGACGGCGCTGCTCGCTGTTGCCCTCATCGTGCTCGTCGGGGCTAACCTGTGCATCGGGAGCGTGCTCGTGCCCGCAGACCACATCCCCGGCATCCTTTCGGGCGGCGCGGCCAATTCCATGGAAAGCCAGGTCATCTGGGAGATTCGCCTGCCGCGCGTGCTTTCAGCCGTGCTTCTCGGCGGGGCACTTTCGCTTTCCGGGTTCCTGCTGCAGACGTTTTTCAACAACCCCATCGCCGACCCGTTCATCTTGGGCGTCTCCTCGGGCGCAAAGTTCGTCGTCGCGCTTACGATGATCGTACTTCTGGGCGCGAACCAGGCCATGTCCTCGCCGGCCATGGTGGCCGCAGCGTTTCTGGGCTCGCTTATCACCATCGGCTTCGTGCTCCTCATCGCACGGCGCATAAGTTCCATGGCCATGCTCATCGTGGCGGGCGTCATGGTGGGATACATCTGCTCGGCGGCGACGAACTTCCTCATCGCCTTCGCCGACGACCAGTCCATCGTGAACCTGCACAACTGGTCTTTGGGTAGCTTCTCGGGTTCGAGCTGGGACGACATCGCGGTCATCGCAGTCGTGGTGATTACCGTGAGCGCATGCGTATTCGCGATATCGAAGCCCCTTTCCGCCTTCCAACTGGGAGGAGCCTACGCGAAAAGCGTCGGCGTGAACGTCGAACGCTTCCGCGTGGTGCTCGTCCTTCTAGCGAGCATGCTCTCCGCCTGCGTGACCGCGTTCGCTGGTCCGGTGTCGTTCGTAGGCATCGCGGTTCCGCATCTCGTGAAGTCGGCGCTAAAGTCGTCGAAGCCCATCCGCGTGATTCCTGCGTGCTTCTTGGGAGGCGCCATCTTCTGCGCGGGCTGCGATTTGATCGCGCGCACGCTGTTCTCTCCCGTCGAGCTTTCCATCAGCGCCGTCACCGCCATCTTCGGCGCTCCGGTGGTTATCGCGCTCATGTTGAAGAAGCGGGTGAGGTAGATGGGGGAATTCGTGCCGCGGCCCAAAACGCTCGGAGGGGACATTCCGTGCTTAGACAGTCCTGAGCTCGCACGAAAGCGCCAGAAGGCACTTTCGGCTCGTGCGGAACTCCGCGCGGAACGCCTCCTCCGAGCGGAGCCGAACCTCGAAACTCCGGCCGAAACGCAGGCTGACGGAGCGCCGCTTTTCCGCATAAGCGACCTGTCGGCGGGCTACGACAAGAAGGTCGTAGTCGAAGGCGTCGATCTGGAGGTTCGCGCGGGCGACGTCGTGGCGCTCATCGGGCCGAACGGCTCGGGCAAGTCGACCATCTTGAAAACCATCACACGCCATCTGGCACCGCTTGCCGGCGCGGTCGAGCTCGACGGGCGGGAGATTTCCCGATGGAAGACGGCGGAGTTCGCAAGGAACCTTGCCGTTATGCTGACAGATCGCCCCCGGACCGAGCTCCTCACCTGCCGCGATATCGTAGAGGCGGGAAGGCATCCCTACACCGGACGAATGGGCACACTCTCGCCCAACGACCATAGTCGGGTCGACGAGGCCATGAAAACCGCACATGTGGAAGAGCTCGCCGAGCGCGACTTCATGCAGATAAGCGACGGGCAACGCCAGCGCGTCATACTCGCACGCGCCATCGCGCAGGATCCGCGTGTGCTCGTGCTCGACGAGCCCACGTCGTATCTCGATATCCGCTACCAGATCGACCTGCTGCGAATACTTCGCCACCTTGCGAAATCGCGGAATGTGGCTGTCATCATGTCCATCCACGAACTCGAGCTCGCGCAGAAAAGCGCCGACAAGGTGATTTGCGTGAAGGACGGCCGGGTCTTCCGCGCCGGCGCACCCGAGGACATATTCACGCGCGAGACGATTGGCGAGCTCTACGGCCTTCAACATGGCACCTTCAACGAGCGCTTCGGCAGCGTGGAAATTGGACGCCCGCACGGCGATGCGCACACGTTCGTCATCGCCGGCGCAGGTACGGGGTCGGCTGTGTTTCGCCAGCTCATCCGGCAGGGCAAGGCGTTCTACGCGGGCGTTCTGCACGAAGGGGACATCGACTGCGAGCTTGCGCGCGACCTAGCGGCGGAATGCGTGGCCGAGCGCGCCTTCGAGCCGATCGGGGATAAAACCATAGCCCGCGCCAAAGAGCTCCTCGTCCACTGCGCGCGTCTTATCGTGTGCCCCGCCGCCTTCGGCACCATAAACGCCCGCAACGTAGAGCTCGTCGAGTTCGCACGATCGCATGGTATCGAGGTCATGCAAGCGTGCGAAGGCGCATCGGAGGATTCCCAATTGGAGTGGGAAGGATAAACTGGACTTTCTTTTAAGGATCCTCAGGCTACAGCTCCTACGCGGCGAGGTCTACAAGGCGCCGGAGAACTTCATGAACAGGAATTTCCACGCCGACGAGCCCAATTAGGCCTAATCCAAGCGAGATTCCAGACTCGACAGGCCATTGAGAGTCAGGTCGTTGGCGACCTCCGAGACGCGCTCGATAGGAACCGAGTCGTCAGACAGCGCCCATGTGCGATAGATTCCGATAATACCCGACAGCAAAAACGCCAGATAGTAGTCGAACATCTCGTCCTTGAGACCGTGGGGCAGCAGATCGCGCTCGGCAATCTCGTGCTCGAGCGGCGCACGAAGACGAGCCATAAAATCATCGATCGGAATGTTCTCGATCAGCTGACGATTGAGCACCAGGTTGTTGCACAGCGCCTCGTTAACGGTTTTAAAGAAGGTCGCCGCCGCGCCCAGGGCGCGCTCGTTGGTGTCACAGTCCATGGAAGCAAGCGTTTTCTCGACCGAGTCGACAATCATCTCCACCACATCGACGGCAATGGCATCGAGCAAGCCATCAACCGTACCAAAGTGCACGTAGAAGGTTTTACGGTCGACATTGGCCTCGCGCGCGATGGCACTCACCGTAATGTCTGCCAGCGGCTTTTCCATGAGCAAGCGCTCAAAAGCGGAAAGGATGGCATTGCGGCTGCGAACGATACGGCGATCAATACGCGGTTTACTGGTGGCCATGGGTGTGTCCCTTCGATATGCGAGCATTCATCAACAGATGAGAGATAATCTACGTAAGAGGATTATCCCCCATACAGCTCAAATATGCCCCGCATCATGAAGAACGCACGACTGCCCTACCGCGACTTAGGGTGCTTCTTCTTATTGAGCGCCGACGGAGATACGCGGATACCGTCGCCCGTCTGGCGCACATAGGCTTTATGAGCCGGCTTAGCGGTCCCAGAAGCCTTCTGAGCGTGATTCCTGGGATCAACGGTAACAGCATTCGTGGGGTGCGGCTTAGTGGGCGCAGAGGGCGTCTGAGGCTCGCGGCCGAGCTTGCGCATCACGCGATCCCAGCGCGCATGGATGCTCTCGTTGTGGGCGCTCTTAAGGCCCAGCAGGGGCGCAGCCAAAATGGTCGGCGCAATAAATGTAATGAGGCGCCACAGCAGATAGCCGGCGGTCGAAGCCGAACCAAAGAAATGACCCAAGAACAATGCAAAGCCGCCCTCAGCGCCACCAGTTCCACCGGGCAAGGGAACCGCAGAGCTCAGCAGCTGGACAAAGGCGCTCGCGGCCATGACCGAAAAAAAGTCGACCTCGTGGTGGCCAAAAGCAAGCATCAGGAAATATGGAACCAGATAGAAAAACGCGAGCTGCAGCATGGTGATAAACACGGTGAGCAGCATGGAAGAAAAATGTCCGGCCGAAAGCTTGAACTTCTCGGAGAAGGAGTAGATCTCGCCGTCGACAAACGTGCGCCATCCCTCGATCTTAGTGGCCGAGACACCTATGCGCTCGAGCCAATTGATGATGCAATGGGCGACGCGCGTGACGGTCTTAGGCATGAGCGCGACGGCGAAGATACCAAGCAAGATGCAGCAGTGGCCGCCAAAACTAAAGACGCACAGCAGCGTCATGTCGCCATAGCGCTCGGCAAAAAACGGCATGCGAGCAAGCAATAGGATAGCGCCCCAGGCAACAAGGCCAAACTGATACACGATAAAACGCGTGAACTGCGTGGCGCCGGCCTCGCCGACATTTTGGCCCGCTTTGGTCAGGCGGTAGATCTGGGCAGGCGTAGAGCCCATCATCATGGGTGTCAGATTACCAAAGAAGATGCCACTCGCCTCGACCGAAATGAGGTCGCGGATACCGACGGGCGAATTGGGGTCGAGCCAAACGGCAATCGCGTACGCCACGATACCAAAAAAGAGGTATAGAAACATGCAGAAGCATGCAGCGAGGAGCCAGGGCGCCTGGACGCTCGACATAGCAGCCCAGAACTGCCCCATCTGCCCGGTTACCACCAGATAGACGATATAACCCACCAGCACAACGCCGATAAAGATTGCGCCGCGGCGTGCGCTCTTATTGTCATCGCCGCCCGAGGCCTCAACCTCGACCTGGGGCTTGGACGTATGCTGAGAGGACTCCGTCATGAGACTCCTTCTAACAGTCAAAATATCTTGGTTATTGTACCCGTAAGGGCCATAAGCAGAACGCAAAGCTCTTGTTCAAACGGGAATGACAGACAGTTGTTTGATAATAAAAAACCCGGCCTTCCGTGGAAAGACCGGGTATCAGATGCGTGGTAGCCCGTACCAGATTCGAACTGGTGATCTCCGCCTTGAGAGGGCGGCGTCCTAAACCGCTAGACGAACGGGCCACATGACATCTGCACTGCCGTGCTGCGAGGAAATATATTACGGGACAAAAAACATCAGCGCAAGAAGAAATTCCAAATTGCCGAAAAATTGTCGACAGGTTATGGAACGCGCAGGTCAACTAATTAGCTAATTCAAGTTGAGATGAACCAAAAGGGTTTCGCGATCGTTGGGGATGTTGTCCTCGATCACGGCGTCGAGGGCAGCGTTGAGAAGCTGCCCCAGCTCCGGCCCCGGCTTGACGCCGGCGCGGATCAGATCGCCACCATTGATGGCAAGCATCTTGAGTGTATAGGGCTCCCCCGCCTGCAGCAGATCGTGGGCGAGCGTACGCATCTCCTCGATCGTCTCGACGTAATAGAAGCACGAGGGCGCCTTGCCGAGCGTGTCGGCACGCTTAAGGTCCATGAGCTCGTCCATCAGACGCGGCGTATCGACACCCTCGCCCGAAAGCGCGCGCATCATATTGAGCAGGCAGGAGCGCTCGGGGCGCAGCGGCTTGTCATGGTATTTGATCAGCAGGCACACATCGCGCACCAAATCGTGCGAGAGCGCCAGGCGATCCATGATGACACGCGCCTTCTTGGCGCCGAGCTCGGGATGACCGTAGAAGTGGCCGCTGCCGTCGTGATCGACCGTAAAGCACTCGGGTTTGGAAACGTCGTGCAAAAACGCAGCCCACATAAGGCTCGACGAGGGCGCGACGCCGTCGCACAGCGCCAGCTCCCCTGCCACCGTCAGCACGCGGGCGATATGCTCGTAGACGTTAAACGCATGATAGACGCTGCGTTGATCAAACCCGCGAGCGGACGCGAGCTCGGGCACGGCGGCGCAAACAAGCTCGGGGTAGCGCAGCATCGCGTCTCCCCCATGGCCGGTCGAAAGGATACCCTCGAGCTCAATGCCCACGCGCTCGCGCGCCACAGCATCGAGCAGCGGCGCGCACTCGGCAAGCGCCTGTTTAGTCTTAGGCTCGATCATAAAATCCAGACGGCAGGCAAAACGCACCGCGCGCAGCATGCGAAGCGCGTCCTCGTTAAAACGACGCTTGGGATCTCCAACGGCGCGGATGAGCTTGCGGTCTAGGTCGCCCTGACCATCGTAGCGGTCGACAAGACCACGCTCGGGATGCCAGGCCATAGCGTTAACGGTAAAGTCACGACGCGCCAGATCGTCCTCAAGCGACGCCGCACGCTCCACACTCTGGGGATGGCGGCCGTCGGTGTAAAAGCCGTCTAGGCGGTAGGTGGTGACCTCAATGCGCTCATCATCGCAAATAGCCGTGATGCCGCCAAATTTTATGCCCGACTCAATCACGGCAATATCAGCCGCTTCGAGCGCCTCTTTGGACTCCTGCCACAGGCCGCTGCAGCACATGTCAACATCGTGGCTGGGGCGTCCCATCAGGGCATCACGTACCCAACCGCCCACGTACCAAGCCTCAAGACCTGCTGCCTCAAGCGCACGCAGGACACGGATAGAGGCATCGGTCGGCTGCGTACCGTTGAGCGAAACATTGCACATGCCTATGGCCTCCTGCGACTATCAAATTGGCTATCGATTGCGTCTGCAAGAAGTCTAGCAAGAAACAGCCTCCACTGCACACGCAAGTCCGATAAACAAAAACGCATCCGTCCTGGTCTAAGACGGATGCGAAATAATTGAACTATTCAGGCAAGGTGCCGGAACTAGCAAACCTGACGAATTGCAATACCCTTCTGATACTCATCGACCTTGGCAAAATCGCCCAGACCCGGGCACTCGACCACGTTGGCGCCGGTGGCCATCGAGAGGCGCAGGGCGTCCTCGACGCGCTCGGGAGCGTCGTGCCACACGGACAGGAAGGCGGCCAGCGAAGAGTCACCGGCGCAAACGGTCGACAGCAGCTTGACCTCAAAGGTACGGTTGGCAAACCAGATGTGCTCGCCGTTGGAGAAGTACGCGCCGGCGCCACCCAGGGTCAACAGCACGTTCTTGGCGCCCTTGGCATGCAGCTCGGCCATGGCAGCCTTGACGGACTCATCGTCGCCGCCGCTCACCTTAATGCCAAAGATGTCGAGCAGCTCGTCGTCGTTAGGCTTAATGAGGAGCGGCTCCATAGCAATGAGGTCGGCCAACTGATGGCTCGAAATATCGAGCACGAACTCGGCGCCCTTTGCCTTAACGCGGCGAAGCACCTCGGCCAGGAAGCCCTCAGAGGTGTTGGGGGGCAGCGAGCCGCTAATGACCAGGCAGGTCATGTCCTCGAGCGAATCGATCAGCTCAAACATCTCCTGCTCGTTGGCCTCGTTGATGGCGGCACCGGCGTTGACCATGTTGTACTCGGTGTCGGGACCGGCATTGAGGAACACGTTGACACGCGTGATGCCGTCAGTCCACACGGGCTTGACGGGCACGCCCAGGGCCTCGGCGCCCTTAACGATATACTCACCCGAGAAGCCGGCGAAGAAGCCCAGGATCGTGGTGTCGACGCCGTAGTGGTCGAGCGTAAACGAAACGTTGAGACCCTTGCCGTTGGGGGTGTAGACAGCGTTACGGGTGCGGGTAACGGTGTTGGCGGACAAGCCATCGCAGGAGATGTTGTAGTCAATAGCGGGATTTGCAGTAAGCGTGTAAATCATGAATGTTCCTTTCACGAAGCAACGTATTAATGAAAGTATATTCCACGCTTCGGCAAAAGGCTACAACAACTCGGTGAACGGTGTGGAACGCGTGAAGCGCGGCTCCGAGGTTCGAGTGGGACAAAAAACGGCGCCCCGGTCGAAACCGGGACGCCGTATGCGCACGAGTTTGTCGTGTTTCGCTTACTTGCGATCGAGCTTGCGAACGGCAACGCGCTTGCTGTACTCGTCGACGTGACCAAAGTCGCCGATGCCGACGGACTCAGCAACGTTGGCGCCGGTGGCCATAGCGAGCTTCATGGCCTCCTCGACGTTGTCGCGATCCCTGTACCACTTGTGCAGGAACGCAGCGAGGGTGCAGTCGCCGGCGCAGACGGAAGAGACAAGCTTGATGTTGAACTCACGCTTGGCATACCAGATGTCCTCGCCGTTGGAGAAGTAAGCGTCACCGCGGCTACCACGGGTGAGCAGCACGTTCTGGACGCCGGCCTCGTGAGCCAGCTTCATGGCAACGCGGACCTCGTCGTCGGTGTCGACCGGCACGCCGAAGATAGCCTTCATCTCGTGATGGTTCGGCTTAATGAGCAGCGGCTTCTTGTGAGCGAGCTCCTTGAGCTTGTCGGAGGACAGGTCCAGGACGACGTCGGCGCCACGGGCCTGAGCGTGCTCCATGACCTGAGCCAGGAAGTCGGGCGTAGCTTTGGGAGGCACGGAGCCGGAGACGATCAGGCACTCAAGGTCGCCCGCGGTGTCCAGGATGTTGTAGAGCTCCTCCTGATGCTGCGGCGTGATCGGAGCACCGGGGTTCAGGATGCCGTACTCGTGCTGGCCATCGTTGACGTAGGTGTTGATGCGCGTGATACCGTCGGTCCAGACCGGGCGGCAGAGGCAACCCAGGTTCATGACCTCCTCGACGATGAACTTGCCCGTGAAGCCGGCGAAGAAACCGAGCGCGACGGTGTCGACGCCCATCTTCTTAAAGGCGAAGGACACGTCGAGGCCCTTGCCGTTAGCCGTGTAGCTGGCCGAGCCGGTGCGGACGTTCTCGTCGGGCTCGAGCGGAGAGCTCGAAACCGTCATGTCGACAGCCGGGTTAGCGGTTAGCGTGTAGAACATTTACAGTACCCCCTGTATATGTGAGGGCCGCGTGGCCGGCCCATTCCAACCACGCGGTTACCTCTGATACCAAATTAGCGAGCTGCGGACTCGAGCAGTGCCTTGACCTCGGCAGCGGTGTTGCAGGCGAGCGCCTTCTCGGCGAGCTCGTCGCACTCGGCCTTGGTCCACTGGCTGATGGTCTTGCGGGCGCGCAGGATGGACGGAGCGCTCATCGAGAACTCCTCCAGGCCCCAGCTGATCAGCAGCGGCTCGAGCAACGGATCGGCAGCGGCCTCGCCGCACATACCGACCATGATGCCGGCCTTCACGCCGCTCTCGATGATGTTCTTGAGCGAGCGGAGCACGGCGGGATAGTAAACCTGGTACAGGTTGGAGATGGTGTCGTTGCCACGGTCGGCGCACATGGTGTAGCCGATCAGGTCGTTGGTGCCGATGGAGAAGAAGTCGGCGACCTCGGCCAGGCGGTCAGCGAGCAGCGAGGCGGCAGGCGTCTCGACCATGATGCCAACCTCGATGTTCTCGTTGAACTTGCGACCCTCTTCGGTCAGCTCGGCCTTGCACTGCTCGACGAGCTCCTTGACAGCCAAGACTTCCTCGACGCAGGTGACGAGCGGGATCATGATCTTGACGTCACCGAAGGCGCTGGCGCGCAGCAGGGCGCGGAGCTGGACCTTGTACTGGTCGGGGTTGGCCAGGCAGTAACGCACGGCGCGGAAGCCCATGAAGGGGTTCTCTTCCTTGACCATGTGCAGGTACGGAATCTCCTTGTCGCCACCCACATCGAGCGTGCGGATGATGACCGGAGCGCCCTTGAGCGCGCTGGCGACCTTACGGTAGGCGTTGAACTGCTCCTCCTCGGAAGGAAGCTCAGCAGAGTCCATGAACAGGAACTCGGAACGGAACAGGCCGATAGCCTCGGCGTCGTGATCGAGCGCGTTGGGCACGTCATCGGGGTTGCCGATGTTGCAGGCAATGATCTTCTTGATGCCGTCGGCAGTCACGGACGGCTTGCCGCGGAAGGCCTCGAGAGCCGCCTTCTCGGCAGCGAAAGCCTCGGCCTTGGCAGTGTAAGCGGCGAGCGTCTCCTCATCGGGATCGGCCTCGACGATACCCTTGCCACCGTCGACGACAACGGTCATGCCGTTGCGCAGTGCGGTGCAGCTGTTGGAAACCGAAAGGACAGCCGGGATCTCGAGGGCGCGCGCAATGATTGCGGAGTGCGACGTGCGGCCACCAGTCTCGGTGACGATACCGGCAACGTGCGCCTTATCGATCGTGGCGGTCATGGACGGCGTGAGGTCGTGCACGACAACGACGGTGTTCTCGGGCAGGACGGAGAGGTCGACGACCTCCTTACCCAGCAACTCGGCCAGAATGCCGGTACGGATGTCGGCGATGTCGGCCGCGCGCAGACGGAACATCTCGTCGTCCATGGACAGGAACATGTTCTCGAACATGGTCGAGGTGTCCATGAGCGCCTGCTCGGCGCAGGTGCCGCCGTCAATGGCGGCGTTGATGGCGTCGGTCATGCCCGGATCCTGAGCCAGGACAATGTGTCCGCTCATGATCTCGGCCTCGGCCTCGCCCACCGTCTCCTTCATGTGGTCGGCCTGAGCCTGAGTCTTCTCGCAGAAGACCGAAAGAGCGGTCTGATAGCGTTCCTTCTCTACTGCCGAATCGGCAACCTCGTGCGGCTCAAACGTCAAGTCGGGATCGACGGCGACCATAACGGTGCCGATACCGATGCCCTCGGAAGCGTTGACTCCCTGATACATTCCCATTCCTCTCTCCGTGTCATGTGATAAAGCGTTTTGCCATATCCATGACAAAAGAGCGCAGCTACCTTAAGACAGGTCACTGCGCCCCCAAATATGAACTTAGTTGTTCAACATGCGACCCGTTTGAGTTCTACTCGCCAAGACCGCTCTTGATGAGCTCGATGGCAGCAGCCAGAGCCTCGGCCTCGTCGGCGCCGTCGCACTTGACCTCGACCTCGGTGCCGCAGGGGATACCAGCAGCCATGAGGGCCATCGGGGACTTGCCGTTGACCTCCTTCTCGGGGGTGACGACCGTCACGTCACAGGCGTACTTGCCCATGGTGGAGGCGAACAGACCAGCCGGACGCATGTGCAGACCCTGAGGATTAACGAGGGTAGCCTTCTCAGAAACCATAGTTGACTCCTTTTTTGTGTTTAACCCCTGTCATGCATGTGGCAGGAGTCAGATTCACGACGTTGTTTATATTAACTCACATCAAACGGTTTTTCATTGTGTTTCGCACGAATTGTTGGACAGTTGTCTGTTCTGTCCGCTTGCTCGCCCCGGACCCCGCGCGCGG